>JBBSPJ010000580.1:0-1512 GCA_038258905.1 Cytophagales bacterium | reverse complement strand
TTCTGTTAAAATTCAAGTAGAACCACTTGTTTTAATAAAACTAACTCTCCTTTTACAAATTTTACCCATTGTCTTTAACCTAAATAAAACCTTATTTCGAAAAATTAGTTGTATATACATATATTGTTGTTGTATAAAATACTAAATAATGTCAGACAATCTACATCTTTTCGAAAATACGATATATGAAGGAGCATCCTTAAAGGATGCCAAAAGTGCCATCATCATGACCCACGGTAGGGCAGATAATGCCGATAAAATGAAAATCTTAGCTAAGGATTTGAATATTCCGGCTCACACCGCTATAATTTATCCCATTGCTACCGATAATACCTGGTACCCAAAAGGTTTCATGGAAGATTGGAGCGAAAATCAACCATGGTTGGCTTCAGCATTGAAAAATTTAGCAGCTATCATAAAGTATTTAAATAAGCATGGTCTTTCAAATGAAAAGATATTTTTATTGGGCTTTTCTCAAGGTGCTTGCCTTACTTTAGAATACGCCACCAGAGAAGCACAAAAGTATGCAGGAATTGCCATTTTAAGCGGAGGGTTAATTGGTCCGCATATCGAAAATAACCATTATAGTGGTGATTTTGAAGGGACTGAAATTTTCATTGGTTGTAGTGATATTGACCACCATATTCCTGAGAGTAGGTTACATGAATCAGAAGAAGTCGTAGTCCCTATGGGGGCCAAAGTGGATAAGCGAATTTATCCCGGAGAGGATCACATCATCAACTCGGATGAAATACAGAAAGTCAACCAAATGATTGAGAAATTATAAATCAGCACCATGAATTTTAGAGGAATAATTAAAGGATTGCATCATATTACTGCTACCGTTAACGATGCGCAGGAAGATTACGATTTCTATACCAAACTATTAGGACAGCGCTTCATTAAAGAAACAGTAAATTTTGATAATGAAAATGTCTATCATTTTTATTATGGCAATGAAATTGGTGCTCCATCAACAGTTTTTACCACTTTTCCTTATAAAGGACAAGATGTACGAGAAGGTATTATAGGTTCCGGTCAGGCTTACGAAACTGTTTTTTCTGCGCCAAAAGGCAGCTTGAGTTTTTGGGAAGATAGGCTAAAAAGCAATGATGTAGATTTTTCCAAAGTTCAAAGCTTTGAAAAAGCTAAACTTTCCTTCAAAGATCCATCAGGTTTGAATTTAGCTATTATTGAGGATGCTGAAGATAAAAGAAGCCCTGTTTGGAAAACTGATGATATCCCGCAGTATAAAAATATCATTGGAATCCATCATATGGTTTTGGCTATAGTAGATGTGGAAGAGACTTTAAATTTCCTTAAAGTGTTTGGTTACGAACAAACTGCTAAAGAAGGAGATTTCACTAAAGTAGAAAGTGCTCAATCCGGTGCCGGAAATACCTTGGTGATAATGGAGGCAGGAGATTTACCGAGAGGGAAGAATGGTTTAGGTACGGTACACCATGTAGCCCATAGAGTTGAGAAATTAGAAGATTCCCTGAAAATTAGGGA
>JBBSPJ010000579.1:0-1612 GCA_038258905.1 Cytophagales bacterium | reverse complement strand
TTCACATCATTTTCCTTACAAAAATCAGTCAAACTTTGGTATGAAATTCTTTTGAGAAAGCCTGATTTGGAGGATTTTTGCTTAAACCATCCTTTAAAATCAGAATCCTCCTCTTTTTTCGAACGATTCTCTGAGCTACTCTCCTCTTCAAAATTTGACTCTTTAATGGTTTTATAGGTGCTTTTTTTAAGGTCGTTCAAAATATTATCTACTTGAATTTTTTCTGAAATAGAATGAATAAAATACACGAAAAGGCCTAAACAGAAAATTGAAAGCACAATACTGATGAGAATTCCCAACGAAGGCATCTGAGATGCTTTTTCTTGAGCATCTATATTCACTATGAGTAGTAAGCTAAAGATTATTGTTCCCAAATAAAATCCCAGCACTATCTGATGGAATCTATTAGAAATAAGTCCTGGTAAAACCCTGGGGGATAAGGTGGCAGTGGCTCTATTGAGCACCACCATTACCATGGAAAAACTAAAAACCATTAAAGAAATAGTACTTCCTACTATGGTTCCCAAAATAAGTCGGGCGTTATCGGAATTGTGAACTAATGAAACGGATAATTTCTCCTTAAAGTCTAGTAAAGGATCAGTATATTCTATTTGGATTATTAAAAAGGATAGAGAAAGAAATATAACAGAAAGTAAGGTTGGATAAAAAGCTATGCTATTGATCACAATAAGGTAAAGCTTTTTAAAATCCTCTATCCATTTTTTCATAATGTCTTATTTTTTAAATCAGTTAATGAACTCAAATTTCTAATGTCTATCGGAATAGATTGGCCATCCTGATAGATTTTTAGCTCTACAATATCTGCAGGTAAAATTACTTTTTCTTTTATTAATCTGCTAATTACGGCCTGTAGCACAGAACTTTTTAAAACTGTTAATGACCCTAAAAAATCGAAAGTATTAATCCAGAAAAATATTTTAAGGTTAATGGTGCTCGTCCCAAATTCATTAATGATCACAAAAGGCCTGAGATCTTCTTTTTGCACAATATTTGGCATATTATATAAAGTATCTAAAATTGACTTGGTAACTTTTGTAATATCTTCGCCATAGTCAATACCGATAACAAAATCATGTCGCATCAATCCATCTTTAGTATAATTGGTTAGCGGATTTTTTAATAGTAAAGCGTTAGGCACATAAATATCTCTCCCGTCAAAGGTTCGAATATGAGTGTTTCGGAGTGTCATCTCACTCACCCTTCCTAATATAGAATTGATTTCGATGATATCTCCACCTTTAAAGGGTCTGCTAAAAGCTAAAAAGAAACCTGCTAGAAAATTTTCACCAATATCTTTAAATGCAAAGCCTAAAATTAAAGCGGATACACCTGCCCCGGCAAGTAAACCACCAGCTGCATTTCCCAAGCCCACCTGCCTAAGAAAAACAATAATACCTATGATGGTAAATAGAAGTAAAACTGCTCTACCAATAAATATGAGTAGCAACCTGTCCTGAACGTTCTTTTTTAACCGGTTTTCAATGACTCTCCTTATCACTACACCGATAAAAATAAAAAATAATAATAGCACAAAGCCCAACGTAATTTCTGGTGTTTTCTCAAGTATATTTTCCCAGTAGGACTGAAAAGT
>JBBSPJ010000578.1:0-1634 GCA_038258905.1 Cytophagales bacterium | reverse complement strand
GCATAGGCACCTACAACCCAATAGTAAAAAATGAAAAGCATTTCCATTATTGGGAGCCACCTCAATGTGTACTTAGCTCCAAAATTAGTGCTAAGCTTATTAAATACGACATATTGTCCTATCCAAAACGCAATCATAAACAGTGAACTAATTAAAAGCTCAAGCGGATTGGTCCTGAAAAGAACAAATATAAAAAATATCCATAACATTATTTGTGAAAAATGGTATAGACCTAAAATCATTTGATCTTTTTTATTATAATATTTCCCCACAGAGAGATGTCTGATTTTTTGAACCAGATATTCTCCCCATTTATTTTTTGGTGATGAAAAAATAGTGGCTTCAGTAGCAATGCAAATTTCGGTATTTCGATTGTTAGCATACTTATTAACAAGTAAATCATCATCACCACCTGTAACGGATAAGTGTTCATTAAAACCGTTATTTCTTAAAAAAAAAGATTTTTTGTAGGATAAATTTCTTCCTATTCCCATGTAAGGTTCTCTTTTTAAGGCAAAAGATAAGTATAGTGCTGCTGTTTGAATAGTTTCAAATTGAATGAAATGATTTAAAACACTTTTTTTCATTTCGTAGAGTGAAGCACCTAAAACAATTTCGGTGTTTTCTTTATAACATTGTGCCATTTTGTCAATCCATAATTTACTTTTAGCTGTACAATCCGCATCAGTCAATAAAATAATTTCATTTTGTGCAGATGAAATCCCAATGGACAAGGCATTTTTTTTTGGATTAGCACCTTGAATGGTCTCTTTAACTTTTATTATTCTCAAATGAGAAAATCTTTTCTGATAGGAGAGTAGCAACTCATGAGTGCCATCTTCAGACCTATCATCAACTACTATCACTTCAAAATCAGGATAATCCTGTTCGAGTATACTTGTGAGCTTTAATTTAAGGTTGTGGTATTCATTATGGGCACAAATGATGACAGATACCGCATTTTTAAGGCTTTTATTTTGATTTTCAGGTTTATAAAGTGCCAATTTGAAGAAGTAAGCAGTTAAAAAATAAACTCTAATCACCCAAAAAAATAAAAATAAATAAATAAACGGGTGGATATAGGGCATGTGTTCTACAAATCATTTTCTAATTATCACAAAGATATTGGAAAATAAAAACTATAAATTCTTAATAAGCTTTAATTTTGCGCTTATATGACTTTTAGTATTTCCGACAAAGATAAAAATTCTAATGCCAGGGCAGGTGTATTAACCACAGCCCACGGTACTATTCAAACTCCTATTTTCATGCCTGTAGGAACTGCAGGTTCAGTGAAGGCTGTTCATCAGCGTGAACTGAAGGATGATATCAATGCTCAAATAATTTTGGGTAATACCTACCACTTGTATTTAAGGCCCGGGCTCGATATTTTAGAGAAGGCGGGAGGCTTGCATAAATTTAATGGATGGGATTTGCCTATTTTAACAGATAGTGGTGGATATCAGGTATATAGTTTATCAGGCACCAGGAAAATTAAAGAAGAAGGAGTTACATTTAAATCCCACGTGGATGGCTCAACCCATATGTTCAGTCCTGAATACGTAATGGATATTCAAAGAAAGATTGGAGCAGATATTATAATGGCTTTTGATGAATGTACCCCATATCCATGT
>JBBSPJ010000577.1:0-1656 GCA_038258905.1 Cytophagales bacterium | reverse complement strand
TACCTACCGGCATGATAGTTACCTGTCAGGATGAGAAGTCGCAACTGAAAAACTTTGATAAAGCACTAAAAGTATTGCGTTCACGTTTATACGAAATAGAATTAGCCAAGCAAATGGACGAAATTGGAGCACAAAGAAAAACAATGGTGCGCAGTGGAGACCGTTCCGAGAAAATTCGTACTTATAACTATCCCCAAGGAAGGGTAACAGACCATAGAATTGGTTATACAGTACACAATTTGCCGGCTATTATGAGTGGAGAAATTGAAGATATTATTGAAAACTTACAGATTGCAGAAAACGCGAGTAAACTCAATGAAACTACCTAAAATAATACTGGGAGTCATTCTATTTCAGATATTTGGTGGCTTATTGATTTCTTCCTGCTCTTATGATCCTGAGATTTCTGAAGAACCGGTAAGTCTTATATTCTCTACAGATACCATTCAATTCGACACTATTTTTGCTGAACGGAAGAGTATTACCCAACGCCTAATAGTTAAAAACCCATCGAGTAAGGCAATTGCTATTGATGAAATTAGCTTATTGGAAGGCTTAAATGATTTCAATTTAATACTCAATGGGCGGGAAGGAAAGAGTTTTTCAAACCAACAGCTTTTAGGGAACGATAGCCTGCTCTTATTAATAGAAGCTAAAATAGATCAAACCGATGAAAATAACCCTTTTGTTATTAGAGATGCCCTCCAATTTTTGAATAAAAGCAATTTACAATCAGTAATTGTGGAAGCCTACGGGCAAAATGCCAACTATTTGAGTAATTCTGTTGTAGCATGCAACACCATATGGACAGCAAAGAAACCTTATGTATTGTCAAATAATATCTTAATTGATTCTGCCTGTACACTCACCATTGAAGCTGGCACCAAAATTTATAGTGCCAACAATTCCTTTATTTTAGTTGATGGCACACTTGTGGCAGAAGGCACATTGGAGCAACCCATTATTTTTACTAACGACAGATTAGATGAGCCTTTTTCCAGTACTCCGGGTCAGTGGGGCGGGTTGGTATTTCTCGCAAACAGTAATAATAATACGCTCAACTATGTGGATATTAAAAATGGCATTGTGGGCTTAAACCTGAATGTTTTTGATCAGGATGGGCAGGCAGATTTGAATGTTACCAACTCTAGGGTAGGGAATATGTCTTTTGCAGCAGTGTTATCTTTAAACAGTGATTTTTCAGCTGTTAATAGTCTTTTTTACCAAAGTATATCTGGAACAGTTACCCATTTAGGAGGGGGTTCAGCCTCCTATTTACATTGCACCATTGCCAATTATTTCAATGTAGCCAGAGAGCAACCCGCAGCTTTCTTTTCAGATTTTGCGATTGATAATGACGATAATCAGATTTTAAACCCGATGGAGGTGGAATTGATAAATACGATAATCTACGGCAGAATTAGTGAAGAAATAGGTTTTTTTGAGCAATTAGAAGGTAATTTAAACTTGAATTTCTCGCATTCACTATTTAGAACAGGATTAGAAAGTCTGAACCAAAATAATTCTATAATCAATGAAGACCCACTATTTAACCGACCAGCTAATTTTGATTTTCGTTTATTAATTAACTCTCCTGCCATTGGAAACGGGGTTAATAGAGAAGTTAATTTGGATATTGTAGGCAATCCCCGTGGG
>JBBSPJ010000576.1:0-1658 GCA_038258905.1 Cytophagales bacterium | reverse complement strand
CTTTTTTCCTTCCCCGATGAGAGAAGGATGATTGTCTTAACTTAATAGCATTGGCCTACCGACCTAGGTTAATAATGTCAGCCCTTTGAGCCTTAATCTTCTTTTCGAAATGTCTCCATAAAACAAATTCAATAATATATGACAACATGGTTTTAACTATACATCCTAAAAAATGTCGTCCCTACATGACTTTGGTATTTACTATATTAATATTTCTACCATAATGTCAGCTTTACGAGGTTTTCAAATGTGATTATTGAGAAATTCTTCCTCCTCTAATCTCTCAATAATAATTTTAAGAGGTCTACTGAGTTCCAGAGGAAGGACCTTTTGGTAGTAGTTCTGACAAAATTGTTTCCAAAATCCCGGAGGGATGACCATATAATAAGCACACTAATTGCTTAGCTTAAACATGATCAATTATAAGGCCGTCTTACCGAGACTTGTGCTGCAAAATATAGAATTTTATAACTAATATTGTCTAGGGGTGGGCACTACAGAATAAATAGCCATTAAAGAGTAAAGTTAGAAAGTTGGAGAATGATAGCTCACATTTGATTTCGAGCAATTTGGGATGTTTTCAAGTTAGTTTTTGGTTTATAGAGATTCTGGCCAGACTCTGCCTAAGTGCCCTAGGTTAAATTATTTCAGCCACTTAAGCCTTAATCTTCCTTCAAAAAAAAGGTCGTCCTTAGAGGACTTTGGTGTATAATATTTTAATATTTCTACCGCCCCGATAATTATCGTGGGTCACCTCTACAAGGTTTTGATATTAAAGTCCCATTAGGGACGATATTTTGGTAGAAATAATGGTTCTATTATTTAAGAAATCCCAGAGGGATGACATTTTCTATCTCATTATGCTTGCCAATATCTACTTACCCTCATTTTGTTTATTAATTTTTAAATTTCACTCCACTCCTATCTCAAATAAACAAACAGGAGCCTTAGCATAATGTGCAGGTAAACCTGAAGTATTTTTCAGATTTACCAAACCCAAAAATTTGAATCCACAGTTTGTATAATGATTAATCAATCCAGTATTATCTCCTACAGTATCTAACCTGATAAATTTTTTATCTTGTCCCTTCGCAAAAATTTTTGCCCATTCAACAATCTCTTTCACAAGATTCCTTCCCCTGAAGGCAGGATTTATAGCAATGCGATGAATATAAACGGCTGGATCTAAATTTTTTTCCTCCCAAATTAGTGGATCCTGAAAAGTGGTAGCCCATACGCAGGCTATTTGCCTATCAATGATTAATTTCCACTGATGTTTTTCAATTATTTCCTTGGTAATCAACCTGATGGAAATTTCAGGCCACATAACTGCGTCCTTGAAATACTGGTACGCTCGCGCATGTTCATACAGCTTAAGAATTTCAGTGATATCATCCACCGAACTATTTTGAATGCTATTCATATGATCAGATTTTTAATAAAATATTGAAAAGGATTTCATGCCCCTATCAAAACTTCAGCAGCATCACATTTTCCTACTATAGCTTGATTTTAACTCCTCCATTGATCACGAAACCGTCTACCGGGGCAAAAATATCTCGAAATTGAGGATTGTCAATGCTACCGGTATAAATAGTATCAAACGCTGTTTGTCTGGTATCAAGAAAATTCTCGAAATTCAAAAATACTGAAAAATG
>JBBSPJ010000575.1:0-1664 GCA_038258905.1 Cytophagales bacterium | reverse complement strand
GAAACTGTATTTGATACAGACTATAATGACTTTGACTTGCCAATCAAATCGAATTTAAAAAGTAAAGAGTCCTACACTTCCGGAGACTTTGTTAATAACAGTGAAAGCGAATCTGACATAGTTATCAATTATATCTGTGATTAAACAATACGCTATGTATGTCCATCTTTTAAAGTCATTCATTTTCTAGATATAGTAGATAATAAATTTAGAAACAACAATTCATTTAAAAAGTCAGTATAATATCAGAGTTAGCAATATATAGGTAGGATTTTCTAAACTTTCAATTTTTTATTTTTGAACTAAACTTTTCATTATGCATAAGGACCCATATAAAATCGTAAAAGAACTTGAGAGCAAAAAAGGCAAGTTAAAATATTACAGCTTAGCAGAGCTACAAAAGCAAGGACATACTATAGATAAATTACCTTTTTCCATTAGAATATTGTTGGAAAATGCGGTAAGAAATTTCGATGATTTTGCGATTACCAAAGAAAACGTTGAAACCTTGCTAAACTGGACTCCCGAACCTTCAGATAAAGATATTCCTTTCAAACCTGCTCGTGTATTAATGCAAGATTTCACGGGTGTGCCGGCGGTTGTAGATATTGCCTCCTTAAGAGCTGAAGCCGTTCGCAAGGGCAAAGACCCTAAAAAGATCAATCCATTAATTCCGGTGGATTTAGTGATCGATCATTCTGTGCAGGTAGATTATTTTGGCACTAATTATTCTTATGCAAAAAATGTAGAAAAAGAATATGAAAGAAATGGAGAACGATATCAATTCTTAAAATGGGCGCAAAAAGCTTTCAATAACTTTTCGGTAGTACCTCCGGGCATGGGAATTTGTCATCAGGTGAATTTGGAATACCTAGCACAGGTGGCTATTGAAAGAGATGGATATATCTTTCCCGATACGCTGGTAGGTACAGACTCGCATACACCTATGGTAAATGGAATTGGTGTTGTAGGTTGGGGAGTGGGCGGTATAGAAGCCGAAGCAGCCATACTGGGTCAGCAGATTAATTTTATTATGCCAGAAGTGTTAGGGTTGAAGTTAAATGGTAAAATGCCTGTTGGCACCACTGCTACGGATTTAGTGCTCACCATTACACATTTATTAAGAAGCCATGGCGTAGTAGGAAAATTTGTGGAGGTTTTTGGACGTGGATTAGATAATTTAGCCGTTCCGGATCGTGCTACTATTTCTAATATGTCGCCAGAATTTGGATGTACCGTTACTTATTTCCCTATTGATGACCAAACTTTATCTTATATGGAACGCACCAATCGTTCCACAGAACAAATTGAGTTGGTAGAGAAATATGCTAAAGCTAATATGCTTTGGAGAGAAAATGAGGATAAAATTAACTATTCCACCGTATTAGAACTTGACTTGACAACAGTTGAACCCACTGTATCTGGCCCTAAAAGACCTCAAGACAAAATTTTAGTAAGGGAATTTGAGGATAAATTTAAAGAACTCCTTAAAAAAGAGCATGGCAGACAATATCTGGGAGTCGATGAAAGGCCTGTCAGCCGATGGTATGCTGATGGGGGATCTCAACCTACTCAGCAGTCTAAAGAGGTTGATGATGATGTAGCAATTGAAGAAAGTGAGCATAAGGGGTTGAAAACTGTTAAAATCAGAAAAAATGATAGCG
>JBBSPJ010000574.1:0-1664 GCA_038258905.1 Cytophagales bacterium | reverse complement strand
TTTACTGATGCCTTTATTGGTAATTGAGGGCATAGCCAAAATAGCTTTTCCTCCGGGAGAAAGTGAAGCACCTCGGATAAAATCCATTTGTCCCCCTACTCCGGAATACTGGTATTTCCCTATGGTATCGGCACATACTTGTCCTGTAATATCAATTTCTATGGCAGAGTTGATTGCGGTTACTTTCGGGTTTTTTCTAATAATTGCTGTGTCATTGGTATAAGCAGCCTCTTTCATATGCACGATAGGGTTATCATTCATGAAATCGTATAATTTCTGAGAACCCACCGCGAAACAAGTCACCAATTTACCTGTTTTCACTGCTTTATTGGAACCATTAATTATTCCTTTCTCCACCAACGGGAGTATCCCATCTGAAAACATTTCGGTATGGATACCCAAATTTTTATGGTTATGTAAATTGCTAAGAGCGGCATTAGGTATGGCGCCAATTCCCATTTGAAGGGTGGCACCATCTTCTACTAAACCGGCAACGTGAGCACCAATTTGTCTTTCTATATCAGTAGCCATTACTAAGTCATGTGAGTGAATAGGCTCATCTACTTCGATAGCATAATTGATTTTACTGATATGGATAATTCCATCCCCATGAGTACGGGGCACCCGAGGATTGATTTGTGCCACTACAATTTTAGCATTTTCTATAGCTGGCAAAGTAATATCTACCGAAACACCTAAAGAACAATAACCATGTTGATCAGGAGGAGAAACTTGAATAAAAGCCACATCCAGCGGCAATATATTTCTTCTGAAAAGCCAGTGTACCTCGCTTAAAAAGATGGGAATATAATCTCCCCTGCCCTCCTGTATAGATTTTCGCACATTTCCTCCTACAAAACAGCTGTTGATATAAAAGGATGACCGATATCTTTCTTCTGTATAATCTGCTCTGCCCTCTGTATGCAGGTGCAGGATTTCAACCTGTTTTAATTCCTCATGACGCCTTACCAAAGCATCAATCAAAGCAACGGGCGTCATGGCTGCACCCTGAATAAATACACGCTGATGAGATTTTACTTGTGAAACGGCCTCTTCCGGACTTACTATTTTTATGTTATATGACATGTGCTTGTTGATTTTAATAAAAATACAAATTTACGGGTCATTAGGTGCAATTTATTGATTATAAATAGCGAAAAATATGATAAAAGTCATGTTTACATATACTTTTTAAAACAGATCTTCTATTGAGTAAAGTGGCTATGTTTTCTTAAATAAAGCCTTTTACGCCATTAAAAGAGAAATATTTGTATCTACTTGAAAATCAGAAGCCAACAACAAGTTTTTGTGTAATGTAATTTTAGAATCCAGATAATGACATCGAACGGCTATAAAGAACCGTTGATTCATTATCCGTTTAAATAATACTGACTCTTAAATTTAAAACCTGTAAAAATGAACAACTTAATTTTCAACTCATGGGAGAGCATTCTAAGAATTATCATACTAACTATGATGGCCTATACCAGTTTAATTTTTCTGTTGCGAAGCTCTGGAAAAAGAACTCTTTCTAAAATGAATGCTTTCGATTTTATTGTTACTATTGCTATAGGGTCTACCTTAGCCACTGTAATTCTCAGTAAAGATATCTCTTTGGCTGATGGGATCGCTGCATTCTTTTCTCTTATATTTCTTCAATTTAT
>JBBSPJ010000573.1:0-1685 GCA_038258905.1 Cytophagales bacterium | reverse complement strand
TGCAACTGTAATGATAAATGGAAACAAGAATTTTATAAATTTCATAAGTTGAAGTTCGTGAAATGAATTCCTAATGTATAAAAAATTGGATTTGTATGATAATCTAGCCTGAAAAATATTAGCTTTTATGTACCTTTAAAATATTATGCGTGAAATAATAAAAAAATTCCCTGAAGAAATTGTACTTAAATCACAAAAAATAAAAGCTATTGTTGTAAAGGTCGAAGGAGTTTTGACTAGTTCCACAGTTCAATTTACTGGTAGTTCTTATTTATACACACTTAATTTGCTTGATAATAATATTGTAAAGCCTTTGAGGGAAAATGATATTATTATGGTAGCAATCACTCAAAATGTATTAATCGACTTCAAGCATCAAGCAAATGAGTTGTCCTATGATCTGTATCAATCTATTTCTCATGGAAAAGCTAACTTATTTAACGAAATAACTGCAGACTTTGAAGTTTTACCTGAAGAAATCTGTTTTATTGGTAATGATTTCATGGATTTGCCATTTTTTAAGCAAGTAGGCTTAAGCATCTGCCCTAATGATTCTGTCGAATATATTCGGTCCGAAGTAGATTTTGTCACAACAGCTAAAGGGGGTGAGGGGGTTTTAAGAGAAATAGCAGATTTAATATTAGTTTCTCAAAATAAAATAAACAAGGTTATAACTTTTTAGGTATACATCTGAGGTGAGAATCGTTTCAATGCGTTATCATTAATCCATGCTTTAATTATAGGTTTTCCTATACTTATAAATAATTTAACTATTTCCTCCAAATCATTTCATTCCGATGAAAAGCAACTTAATTTTGCAATATGTTATCAATAAATAATTTAAGCTACTACATAGGCGATAGGCCACTTTACGAAAACGCTTCACTTCATATTAAGCCAAAGGACAAAATTGGCTTGATAGGCCTGAATGGCCAGGGCAAATCGACTCTTTTGAAAATGATTAATGGTGATGTAACACCTGATAAAGGTGAAATCCAAATGAGTAAGGAGTGCACATTGGGTTTTCTAAATCAGGATTTATTATCGTTTCAATCAGATGAAAGCATTTTGCATGTAGCAATGACTGCTTTTAAAGAAGCTTTAAAACTTCAGGATAAAATTGAAAAAATACTGAAGCAGATGGAAGAGAATTACTCTGACGATCTGGTAGATAAACTGACTAAAGCACAGGAGCAATTTGAAATGATGGAGGGCTATAGCCTTCAAGCCAAAGCGGAAGAAATTTTAGAGGGTATTGGTTTTAGAACAGAAGATTTACATCGGCCGTTAAAAACATTTTCCGGAGGATGGAGAATGCGGGTGATGTTGGCTAAATTGCTTTTAGAAAAGCCGTCATTATTGATGATGGATGAGCCTACTAACCACCTTGATTTACCTTCTATACAATGGATTGAGAATTACCTTAAAAGCTATGAAGGTGCCTATATTATTGTATCGCACGATAGAGAATTTATTGACAAAACTGTAGATACCATAGTGGAGGTAGATCAGCAACAGCTGAATCTCTATGCAGGTAATTATTCTTTTTATGAAGAGGAAAAAGCCCTTCGTACAGAGCTACAGCAAAATGCTTTTGAAAACCAACAGCAGAAAATTAAGCAGACTGAGAAGTTTATTGAGCGATTTAGATCCAAGGCTACCAAAGCCAAGCAGGTGCAGTCGCG
>JBBSPJ010000572.1:0-1747 GCA_038258905.1 Cytophagales bacterium | reverse complement strand
CATCCTGCAGAACCTCTCCTGGAGGTGACAATGGTTTTAGGATCACCATCAGCATTTTCAAAAGCGAGTGCAATATCTGCCCATTTGGCGGCATCAATTAAGTCTTTTTTGGAGAGCTCCAAAGGTTTCCCGCTCTTTTCTTCATCACCAGTCATCACCACTTTAATCTGCATTTCATCTAACAACCCGGCTTCTTTTAATGCCTTTAATGCTAATAAAATAATCACATCCCCACCTTTCATATCAGCTACTCCAGGCCCTTGCATAATGCTGTCATTAAGCATTTTGTAGGATTGAAAAGGGCTATCCGGCTCAAAAACAGTATCTAAATGACCGATTAGCAATAATTTAAGGCCTTTTTTTCCTTTGGTTTGGGCTAGAAGATGTCCAGCCCTGTTATAAGCTTTTCCATCTGTTAATTGTGTTTCCATGCCTAAAACTTCAAATTCTTTTTGCAACATGGTGCCTACTTTTTTCACCCCTTCAAAATTCATGGTACCACTATTGGTGTTCACCAATTTTTTAAGGAATTCAGTGTAGTAATCGTTGTGCTGTTCTATAGAGCGCAAAATAGCCTGCTCCTTTTTTGCAGATTGTGATTGAAGTCCGGTTGCCATACAAAGTAGAATAAAGAAAAGAGGTATTGAAAAACGCATGCTTAATAATGATTAATGAAGATGAAATTTAATGATTTTTTGGGATGTTTTAACTCTATAATGAAATTTAACAGGTTTCATTCAAAAAATAGTTTCTCCTATCCTGAAATATTCCGGAGCATAAAGGACTTTTCTTTAATTGATTCATTTACTGAAGCATAATATGGTCGCCTTTTAATTTTATTTAATGTTTATCCTTTTTTAAAAGTATATTTATTTCTTGCAATTAAATATACTTGATTAATATACTTAATTGATATACCTTTATGGAATGATATTTAATTGTAAAATGGTATGAAGACTGTATCACTTAAAATAGATGATTCAATTTTTGGAGAAACTGAAAAGATTCTTGCTCGGCTTAAGAAACCACGTAATCGATATATCAACGAGGCAATTGAACATTATAATAAACACCACCGTAATCAAATTCTTGAGAAAAAATTAAAAAAAGAATCCGAAATAGTTAAATCAGATTCAATATCTGTATTAAAGGAATTCGAAAAGATTGACTATGCCAATTAAACAATTTGAAATATGGATTGCAGATTTAAATCCACAGATAGGGACAGAACCAGGTAAAACAAGACCAGTTTTAGCCATTCAGACTAATTTACTAAATAAAATTCCTCATCCGTCTACAATTGTGTGTCCCATTACAACAAATGTTTCGAAAGACTCTGAGATTTTAAGAGTACACCTACAAAAAGGGGTCGCAAATTTACATAAAGCTTGTGATATTATGATTGATCAAATACGTGCAATTGATAATGAAAGGCTTACAAAAAAAATTGGTGAATTACCAGATGATTTAATTGAGAAAGTAAAAGAAAATATACAGATTGTTTTGGATTTGGAGTGATATAATAACTCATGTTTTAAATCTACTTCAAGAAATTAAGGTGATTTTCCTTCGCATTAATAATAATCATTTATATGTGTTTCGTGAGACACGAACCACGGCTTACTGGTTATAATTAACCACTCTTATCCATCAATCAACTCTTCACTTTATTCCTCACATAAATCAATCTAATTTTACTTTTAGAGGTTTCCCTTTGCTCTATTTCAAAGCTTTTGATGGATTTGAT
>JBBSPJ010000571.1:0-1785 GCA_038258905.1 Cytophagales bacterium | reverse complement strand
TTGAATTGTAGGTAGCGAATCACTCAAAAGGGCATATCTCTTTTGAATATTATCTAAACCAATACCTGTGCTCTCACTATCCGGGTGCTGTTTTGGCTGCAAAGAATTTTTAATTGTTAGATGAGCCCCTTCCTGAATGATTTTAATATGCAAGGGCTTTTCCATACTCGCTACATTATGCTTTATTGCATTTTCCAATAAAAGCTGAAGAGAGAGTGGCGGTAAAAAGAAATCTACCTCGTTTTGAACATCTATCTCAAAACGCAGGCTGTCCTCGAACCTAATTTTTTGTAAACTCAAATAACTTTTAGCAAATTTTATTTCTTCCTGCAGGCTCACCAACTCCTCTTGCTGAATTTCCAAGACGTAACGGTATATTTTTGATAGTTGCTGAATGAACTCAGCAGATTTATCAGCGCTTTCATAAACCAGCCCTGAAAGTACATTGAGTGAATTAAACAAAAAATGAGGATTAAGCTGGTCTTTCAGTGATCTGTATTGCCCTGCCACTTTTTCTGTTCTCAGTTGCTCACTTTCAATTGCTGCATTTCGCCATTCGTATAACCATGATCTGGCAGTGAAGATAGTTATAATAACAAGCGCTATTGAAACGGGTAAAATGGTGTACTCGGTCATTTTTACCCAGTCCATATTTCTCCAACTGTCGGACTCATTCATTAATAGGGTAAAGGCAGCTATTAACAAATAGCTAGCTATAAAAGAATAGGCCATATAAATAATCACTGTTAAAAGTAGCCTCTTTACAGGGAATTTTATCCAGCTCATTTTAGCATCAAAGTAGGCTTCTACCACAAAGCCACCGAAGCTTAAAGTAGAGGACATTAAAAACGAAAAGAAAAAGTCGGGAATGAGGTTTTTGATGGCATTAAGGCTTAAAAAGCAGGTGGGACAGGATAAAATCATTAAAATTAAGGCAATACTTAAATTAAGTAAAATGAAGTTGATGACTCTTTTAGGTAGTGATTTTCTCTTACGTAGTTTAGTATATGGCATTTAATTATTATTAAACTATTTGTTTTTACTGGTTTCAGGAATTAAAATATTTCTTAAAATTACAATCTTATCTTTATTTAAGATAAATCCTTTAGGGAACATAGCATTAATAAATTGATAAGTAATGGTTGATACAAAAATTAAATATCCCACAAAGACTATTTTTTTAGTGAACCTTGTGAGTCCTTGCGGGAAATCATTTTCTCTTTATTCTTAGCGAAGTATTTTTAATTACCTACTTAAGGTTATTTACACTGTAATGCTATCTTCTCAGCAATTTCTTTACCCCAAACAGGCGTTTCAGTGGCATTCAATTCTTCGCTTTCTTCCTGCTCAAAAAGTTTAATGCTATTTTGTGCCATCCCACATGCTTTTTCAGGACCTTGACCAAAAAATTGCGCCATTCCTAACTCCATCTGAGCCAATAATATCATAGCTCTTGGGTTCTGTGGGTCCATAGAAAGAGCCCTGCCAAAGGTGTTCATTACATCCGGCGACATGCTCTGACCTCTGCTGCCAGGGTCTGCAGATAATTCAGCCATTAATGCATAACCTCTCAAAGCAACTAATTCAGTATTTTCACCATGGGACTTTACTGCTTTTTCTATATGCATTTTAGCCTCATTGTAAAAGGCATCTTTTTCTTTTAAACCTTCCGTTTTGAAGCCTGCATTTATTAGCGCCAAAGCTGCATAATAATTGGGTAACCACTCTTCTTTATTCATTTCTGCTATACGATTAAAACCATTGGCAGCATCTCTCAGTTGTTGC
>JBBSPJ010000570.1:0-1794 GCA_038258905.1 Cytophagales bacterium | reverse complement strand
TTTGTAATAGTAATAGGTTCAGAAGAAATGAAAAGTGGTGCGCTTAGCTTAAAAGATATGCAGGCAGGCACGCAGAATAATATGCAATTAAATGATATAATTGAAAAATTAGTAAAAAATGACCTCTGATTAGAACAAGTCGTGATTATTTTTGATAGATTCAATTACATGATTGATTCTTAAGTATTAAAAACTTTTTTAACACTATGGGTGATTTTTTTAATATTAGTCAAAGCGCACTCACGCTTAATAATATCCGTGAAATATGGGACAAGGGTCTTAAAATCCGACTATCTGAGGACTCCGAAAAAGCTATTATTCATTGCAGGGAGTTTTTAGATAAGCATATTCAGTCTTCTGAAGCCCCTATTTATGGGATTAATACCGGCTTTGGATCACTTTATAGCAGAAATATCTCAAAGGCTGATTTGGAAAAACTCCAATCCAATTTAGTGATGTCACATGCTTGTGGCACAGGCCCTGAAATTGACCCCAGGATTGTAAAGCTGATGCTTTTATTAAAAATTCAATCGCTGGCCTTTGGTCACAGCGGTATTCACATGAATACTATTCAGCGAATGATCAGTTTTTACAATGAAGACATCCTTCCCGTAATATATGAATGCGGCTCACTGGGTGCCTCTGGTGATTTGGCACCATTGGCTCACCTCTCTTTACCCCTTTTAGGCAAAGGAGAGGTATATTGGAAAGGTAAAAAGATGAGCGGAGAAACCTTATTACAAAAAAAACAATGGGAGCCCATTCATTTAAAGGCCAAGGAAGGTTTAGCCTTATTGAACGGAACCCAGTTTATGGGCGCTTTTGCCGTACATGCATTGTTAAAAGCCCAAAATTTGCTTAATTGGGCTAATACCATTAGCGCTTTATCTTTAGATGCCTTTGATGGAAGAATTGAACCTTTTGATGCTAAAATTCATCAAATAAGAAATCAAAAAGGCCAGATATTAGTAGCTGAAAGTATTAGAAAATTATTGGATAAAAGTGAAATTATTTGCCAGCCTAAGCAACATGTTCAGGATCCGTATAGCTTCCGTTGCATTCCACAAGTGCATGGTGCCACAGCTGATACGATTGAGTTTGCGCAAACTATAGTAGAAAGAGAGCTGGCAGGCGTAACAGATAATCCGAATATTTTCCCTGATGACAATGAAATTATTTCCGGAGGTAATTTTCACGGTCAACCTCTTGCTTTAATTTTAGATTATCTGGCCATTGCTATTTCAGAGTTAGGGAATATTTCTGAAAGAAGAACCTATCAATTGGTTTCTGGCAGTCGTGGCTTACCTGATTTTTTGGTGATGAATCCAGGACTCAACTCCGGATTAATGATTCCTCAATATAGCGCAGCCAGCCTAGTAAGCCAGAATAAACAACTTTGCACTCCTGCTTCGGTCGATTCCATAGTTTCTTCTAATGGACAGGAAGACCATGTGAGCATGGGGGCCAATGCAGCTACAAAACTCTTCAAAGTAGTGGAAAATGTGCATCAAATTTTAGCCATAGAACTAATTAACGCCTCTCAGGCTATCAATTTTAGAAAGCCCTTAAAAACAAGTCCGGTTTTAGAAAAATTAATTCGTAATTTTAGGAAAGAAATTCCGTTAATAGAAGATGATCGCATTTTACATAATGATATTGTAAATGCAGTTAAATTTATTAAAAAACACACTGCTTGAAATTAAGACATCTATTTATATTATTTCTACTTCTTCCTTTTACAGGATTAGCACAGGGCAATTTTGCCAGTGAAAACGGCTTGTTCGAGGTAGATTA
>JBBSPJ010000569.1:0-1798 GCA_038258905.1 Cytophagales bacterium | reverse complement strand
TCAGGGCGCTGCCCCTATCTTTCTGTAAATACAATTACTTACCAAATAGCCAAGAACTAGCACCTCAACTTGTTTAGAATAGCACTATAGCCTTTCAAATTTATATTTCTTGAACTACATTTATTTATAAGAGCAGCTGTTTTCGATTGGATGCAAATTCTTTTTTTCAAGGTATCAATAATTTTCCATCAACTTTTCTAAAGTTTGAATTAAGGGGCATAGCCCTGTGTTCTTCGTAGAAAATAATGTTAATTTAGAAAGAGAGGGGCGTAGCCCTGAAATCTTTGTGATACAGTCTTTCTCGAGTCTCTCAGTCCTTTTAGAATGTTTGGAATATATAGAGCAAAAATCAGTTGGGAATTGGCATTCATTAAATTATCCCCTTATTATTTTAAAAAAGCCTAAGGATATTGGTAGGTTAATTTAGCTTTTTAAGCGTGTTCTGTGTGCCACAGACCATGGATGAAGGTTATGATATTTTTTGTTTTTCTTGCTAACTATTAAGTTTAGGGACAAACCAAAGGTAAATTTTACCGCTGGTTCCTAATTGGCTATTAAAAACTATATTCAAACTTATTTCATGAACTGTTCCCACCACTCCTGAAATACAATTAAAGCCCAAACATGGGCATGGCTATCTCCCGGATTACTGGAAAAGAGCTTTTTTTGAAGTTTTTGCGTACCCGCTACATCAAAAATCTGCTGTTCTTCTATAAAATCAGGATTAAGCCATTTATTTTTGATATCTGCTTTTAATTGATTTCTTAACCAATCCAGAAGCGGTACTTCAAATCCATGCTTAGGTCGGTTGTATATTTTTGCAGGTAACTTATCTCTGAAGGCATCCTGTAAAATCCTTTTTTTCATTTTGCCATTTACCTTAAAATCTTCAGGTAAGCTATTGGCAAAAGCGACTAATTCATGATCCAGGAATGGAACCCTCACTTCCAGCCCGTGCGCCATACTCATAGCATCTACTTTTTGCAGCATATCACCAGGCAAAACCATCTGCTGATCAAGCTGTAAAGCCTGATTAATCGATTTCTGATCAATATGACTCAAAACCCCATCTTTCCATTCGTCAAAAGCTTCAAAATCTATTTGTCCCAGAACTTCGTCCGACAATAAATCGGTAACCTCTCTGGAGGATTGCAGGCTGGCTAACAACCAATTTTGTTCTTTTACATCCAAATGGAAGGTTTCTGCAAATTTATTTAATTGCCTTATTTTATTACCTAAAGGATTATTTCTGGATTGAGGTAGTTGCCCCCATATTGCTCCTAAATTACCGGCAACTTTCTCTTTAATTCCCGGATTCCAGATTTTATAAAGAGCGGCATGCTTGTTATAGCCTCCAAAAAGCTCATCAGCCCCATCTCCTGAAAGCGCTACTGTCACTTTTTGCTTCGTTAATTTACTCAAAGCATAAACCGGTAAAGCCGAGCTATCTGCAAATGGCTCCGATAATTGCTTGAGCATTTCAGGTAAATAAGTGTATAAATCGTCTAAACTTAATTGAAATACCTGATGCTCCGATTTTATATGCTTCGCAACTGCATTCGCATAAGTAGTTTCATCAAAATAAGAATTGCCTTTATAACCGATAGAAAATGTATGTAGATGATCTGTTTTTTCGGCTACTAGTGCTGAAATGATGGAAGAGTCTACCCCACCACTGAGAAAAGTACCTAATGGCACATCAGCAATTAGTCTACGGTCGATAGACTGATTCATTAAATATTTTAACTGCTCAATGGCTTCCTGATAAGAACCCTTGAAATGATTTTGAAAAGTATCT
>JBBSPJ010000568.1:0-1812 GCA_038258905.1 Cytophagales bacterium | reverse complement strand
TATTGATGAATGTGGGCATTAATGGGCAAATCTTTACATTGAATAATCATTATACGCTAGAACCAAGACTGGGAATAAAATACCAATTAAGTCAAAAACAATCTTTGGGATTGGGTTATGGCTTGCACAGCAGATTAGAAATTCTAAATTATTATTTTAATAATTCATTAATTACCGATGAAAAGCAGGTAAACAAGAATTTAGATTTCACAAAGTCAAACCACTTTGTGTTCAGTTATGATTGGAATGTTTCTGAATTGATTCATTTAAAAATTGAACCATATTATCAGCAGTTATTTTCAGTTCCTGTAATAACCAATAGTTCATTTTCATTTCTTAATCTTCAAAGTGATTGGTTTTTTTCAGAAAAATTGCAGAATACCGGTATAGGCAGAAATTATGGAGTTGATTTTACCTTTGAAAAATATATGTCGAAAGAATATTATTATATGTTAACAGGTTCATTATTTGAGTCTAAATATAAAGGAGGTGATGGGGTTTGGAGGGACACAAGATATAACCGAAATTATGTATTTAACTTTTTGATAGGTAAAGAATGGCAGATAGGTAAAAGCAATCAAAATATTTTAAGTATAAATACTAGAGTTACCTACCAGGGTGGTAATCGTTATTCTCCTATCAACAATCTAGTATCAAATTCTTCAAAAGATGTTGTATTTGACGAGTCTAAAGCATTTTCTAAACAATTTGATCCAGCTTTAAACGTGCATTTTACGGCTAGTTATAGAATAAACAAAAGTAAAAACTCCCAGGAAATTGCTCTTAAGATTATAAACCTTACCCGCCAACCAGATTATAATGGATTTAAGTACAACCTTATAGAGAATAGAGTAGATGTGGACAAACCCGCTATTATCATTCCAAATTTGACATACAAAATAGAGTTTTAAAAATTTGAACAATAATTTAGAATTATTAAAAGAGGTTAATTTGTGAAAATATCACTTAATGAAGTGAAGGCAATTCGCACTGCTAATAAAAAAATATAGAAAGTATGAAGTTTATAATGAAAGTAATAACAATCCTTACAATTTACTCAACGGCATTTGCTCAACAAAACAATTCTAATGATAGTATTTATATAGTAAATGACAGTGTCTTAATTCCTACACGTAGTGGTTTTAATATTTCAACTACAATTATCCGGAAAAAAACAACTTCAAAACCTTTGCCAGTAATTCTTTTCTATACTACCTACTATCAGGGAGTAAATGATGCTTACTTTGCGAAACTTTCAGCTGATAAAGACTATGTAGGGATTGTTGCATATGCTCGTGGTATTCGTTCAAATTTAAAAGAATATGCTCCCTTTGAACATGAGGGGACGGATGTTTATGATATTATTGATTGGATAAGTCGCCAATCATGGTGTGATGGAAAGGTTGGTATGTATGGAGGCAGCTATACTGGATTTTCGCAATGGGCAACCGTTAAGAATACACATCCTGCACTAAAAACAATAGTGCCACAAGTAGCTGTAATGCCTGGTTTTGATATGCCCATGGAAAATAACGTTCCCTTTGGAAATATTTTAGGCTGGGCCAATGATAATATATATAAAAATAAACCATACGACAGAGGTTTAGTTTTTGAATGGTTTAATAAGGGAACTTCTTTCCGGAGCATAGATAGTTTGGGGAATCAGCCCAATCCCATATTTCAGGAATGGCTTAAGCATCCATCTTATGACGCATATTGGAAATCAATGGTGCCGACGCCAGAAGAATTTTCAAAAATCAATATTCCAATTCTGTCTACAACTGGCTATTATGATGGTTCTCAAATTGGAGC
>JBBSPJ010000567.1:0-1819 GCA_038258905.1 Cytophagales bacterium | reverse complement strand
TCTGCAGCATCTCTGATTAAAGTATTATGCCCTGCTTCTAAAACAATATTTTCGTAGGTATTAACATGCTGTAAAAAATCCATCATGTTGTTTTCAGTAATAATTTTATCATATTTTCCCGTCACCATGATAGTAGGGATTTGATGTTTATTGATTAAGGCACCAATTGCTTTCATATTGAAAGATAACAATCTGAAAACAACCCAGGTTAAATAGACCCTTCTTCTCTTAGCTCTCGTATTCATCTGACTATTAGCAAATTTCAATATGCTTTTATCCACTATACCTAATTTCTTTGAGAATCTAAGGATATGATAAAAATACTTAGGCTGCGTAATCATGGCCCTAAAAAATTTCCGAAATGAAGTAGGGTAGGTGGCCAGACTATACCAAAAAAGTGTTTTGATACCATCAGGTGCAATTAAAATGAACTGATTAATTTTTTCCGGGTAGGCTTCCAAACTTGCTAATGCAAATTTACCACCCATGCTGTAACCACAAACTGCAAAATCAATTATATTATGTTTCTTCAAAAGTAATTGTAGAATATTACTCCATTCTTCTTTTGATAATGCTTTATTTCTTTCCTTCCATTCACTATCAGCATGAAAAAATAAATCAAAGCTATAAATCGTATAAAGATCACCCAATGATTTTCCAAAAGGTTCGTAATATTCCCCATTTTGACCGAAACCATGAAAAGCTAATAAAATTTGGGGACCAGTTCCAAAAATGTGGTAATCCAAATTATCATTGCCAAAGTTAATTGTGTGTTTTTGCATTGAATCCAATATATTTATTCTTAAATCATTTTAAAAAAGCTAATTATTTAAGTGTTTATAATTTCTTAAATAAATTATGTTAACGTATGAAATTCAGTATTTTGAAAATATTGTAAATATATTTTTTTAATTCATAAACAAAAATTAATTTCGCACGTTGGAAACTCAGGAAACTTGCAATACTTTTAAAGTTTCCTACATCAAAATGTAAAGATACAATTTTGAATACTGAAAAAAACATTTTAGATAACGCAACAAACCTTTTCATGCAATACGGATTGAAATCTGTAACGATGGATGATATTGCTGGAAAAAGTGGTGTAAGTAAGAAAACTATTTATCAGTTTTTTAAGGATAAAAATGATATTATTAAAAGTTCAATAAAAGATCATTTTGAAAAACACAGGCATAATATTTTAGAGGCAATGAACTCTACTAAAACAGCTACGGAGGCTTTAATAGAATTGTCATCCTGTATGAAAAAGCAAGTGGAAGCTATTAATCCTGCGGTTCTATATGATTTGCAAAAGTATTACCCTAAATCTTACCAGAAGGTAGTAGAATTTAAGCAAGAGTTTATGTTAGATCTGGTAATCAATATGCTTAATAAAGGAATCACTGATGGAACATTTCGAAAGGAAATCAACGTAGAAATTTTAGCAATAATGAGAATTGAACAGGTACAGATGGCTTTCAATCCTCAAATTTTCCCAAGGGATAAATTTGATTTTAAGGCAGTTAATTTTCAAATGTTTGAACATTTTGTTCATGGAATTTTAACAGAAAAAGGAAGAAAACAATATAATAACTTAATGAATAATAATGAGATTTAGACAATTACTATCGATAATTTTAACGGCAATAATCTCACCTACTATAGGTATTGCACAAGATGCAAATTTTGATCAGCCATTAACTTTGGAGGAATGTGTGGAATTTGCATTACAAAATAATAAGCAAATGCGAATCATTCGATTAGAAGAGGCTATCGCAGAAACACAAGTGGGTGAAACCAGGTCGCAAGGTTTACCTCAGGT
>JBBSPJ010000566.1:0-1835 GCA_038258905.1 Cytophagales bacterium | reverse complement strand
GTCACATAGATATTTATCTGATCCGGACCAATGAGATGTTTCTGCCATAGTATGATTTAATGATTAAAAAATCTATTTAGTTTCTTTTAGTTAACCTAATTAAGGAATCAAAGTTCCGATTTGTTGATGGATTTACAAATTGTGAAGGTGTTCGATCTATTTTTCCAGATATGATGATTCATAATTTTCAATCCTATTTAGGAATATGATTCAATATCAATTACAGGGGTAACAAATTGCTACTTTCCAACTTCATGATAAAACCATATTTTTCTTTACATTTGTAAAATAACAAAAAGAAAAAAGCTTTGCAGCAAGTTTTACAAATTGTATTATGGGTTTTGTCGGGAATCATCATCCTTTTTAGCCTTATTCCTTTAATCCGAAAAGACCACTGGGCTTTTAGAGTGTTCGAATTTCCTAGAGCGCAAAAATGGACCATTAATATAGCTATTGCAGTAGCTTACGTATTCCTCATAGGCCTTTCTACGCCTGTCGATTGGCTGCTCATCCTTTTGCTCACCGCAAATTTTTTCTATTTATCCTATCAGATTTATCCATATTTACCTGTTTCACCAAAACAGATGCAATCGGCAAATAAGGATGAAGAGCCTAATATAAAGTTGATGATTTCAAATGTTTATCAATATAACAGGAAATTTGAAAAGCTTAATGAACTCGTACATGAAATGGATCCCGATGTGCTTTTGATGGTTGAAACGGACAGATGGTGGAAAGATAAAAGTCTGGAAGGTTTCGGTGATAAATACGAGTATCGGGTTTTAGAAGAGAGAGAAAACACTTATGGAATGCTTCTTTTTTCGAAATTGTCTCTCACCAATATCAAAGTACGTCATTTAATAAAGAAAGAAGTTCCATCAATCTTAACCGATATTATTTTACGGGATAAAAGAAAAATTAGACTTTTTGCCATCCATCCTGAACCTCCGGTTCCTAGTGAAAATGCTTATTCCACCGAAAGAGATGCTGAAATTTTATTGGTAGGCGAGGAAGCTGCCCAAGAAGAAATGCCGGTGATTGTTGCCGGAGATTTGAATGATGTAGCATGGAGTTATTCTTCCACCCTGTTCCAGAAAGTAAGTGGACTGTTAGACCCACGAAGAGGGAGAGGATATTTTAGCTCTTTTCATGCGAAATACGCACTTTTAAGGTGGCCTTTAGATCACGTTTTTTGTTCAGGACATTTTAGGGTAAATGATATCAGGAGGCTAAGATCTATCGGTTCAGACCACTTTCCTATATCTATTGACCTGCACCTTTCTCCTGTTGAAGATGATAGTGAAGAATTTGAGGTAGACCATGAAGATAAGAAACTTGCCGAGGAAAAAATTAAGGCCGCTATGTAGTGGTGGGTTATTCGAATTGAAAACCATATATTTCCCGGTAGAGAGAGGTTTTAATCTTATTACAAAAATTTCTATAAACTCTAAAACAAATTACCCCAGCCCAGCCTAGCCAAAGGCTGGCAGGCGCCCTCTTGATTTCGCTCCTTCAGAGCTTTTTTGCAAAATGAATTCTTGCAGGGCGCTGTGCACCCTGCTATAAGATTACGCCCATTTTGGGCTTAGATTTCAAATCCACTTAATGTCTTTCTTCAAAAATTATATCTATCACATCCATAATAAATTCCTTTCTGGTTTTTTTAAAAAACCAACTTCCATCGAAAAGCCCATCGCCATTTAATTGTATAACTTGAAATTTGTGCTTTATCTAAAATCTTTTTCCAGTCCGCTTTGGTAAATGATCGCCAAACCGATAAACAAGCGTCATTCTGCACCATGGTGGATTTGCTGAAAAAACGAGTAATCCACATG
>JBBSPJ010000565.1:0-1862 GCA_038258905.1 Cytophagales bacterium | reverse complement strand
TTCATGAATATCATTTATACCGGTACTGCCTTCTTAGTTTAAAGAAGTCCACCACCAGATTTTATTTGTCATTTTTATTGTCATCGATGCAAATGTATGTGCAGAATTTTAAAAAGCAAAGATTTTAGTAAGAATTTAATCCATTATTTTTCACCCGACTTCATTCTAGCTCTTTTTTGGCTTCGTAGTTTTCTTTTCAGCCGTTTTCACTTCTCCTTCATCCGTTCCAGACTTTGCTTTTACAGGTCGTTTTTTCTTCTTTTCTGTCGCAGTTTCCGAGCTTGTTTTTTTAGGTCTTAATACTCCATAAGAACCCATTGCAATTTTACCTTTTCTAGTTTTTTTATCTCCTCTTCCCATATTTTTCAAGTT
Organism: Cytophagales bacterium; assembly: GCA_038258905.1. Taxonomy (GTDB): domain Bacteria; phylum Bacteroidota; class Bacteroidia; order Cytophagales; family Cyclobacteriaceae; genus Marivirga. The sequence goes on along the minus strand of JBBSPJ010000565.1, from coordinate 1,490 downwards.
AACGCTAAAAAATTAAACGTGATCATCAATTTAACAATATTTGTAGATAAATTATATTTATTTTAACACTTTTTAATAAAAACTACGTAGAGATATTGTAATATTGACCCATATTTTAATAGATACTTCTTGGAAATACTTATTAACAGTAGTCTTGTTATCGTAGGCTTTGTTTTGTTGTTAAAAGGCGCTGATTTTCTAGTCACTGGCGCTTCTTCTTTTGCCAAAAAATTTAATGTTTCTGAACTAGCCATAGGTTTAACCATTGTGGCAATGGGTACTTCTGCCCCCGAGCTGGTTGTGAATTTAGTTTCAAGTTCACAAGGATATGATGATGTGGTCTTCGGTAATATAATAGGCAGTAATATCTTTAATCTCTTCTTTATTTTAGCCATTTGTGCTATTATTAAACCCATTGTGGTACAATCTGAAAGTGTTTGGAAGGAGATCCCATTTGCTATGCTTTTAGTATTCCTATTTTTTGTTTTAGCCAATGACAGTCTGATTTTTGGTAGTGTTATCAATGAATTAAATTGGGTTGATGGAATCATTTTACTAACGCTGTTTTTTGCTTTTTTAGCTTATGTGTATTTTACTATAAAAAATAAAAAAGAGGAACTGTCAACGCCAGATACTTCAAAGGTTTATTCCAATTGGATTACCCTTTTAATGGTAGTGGGCGGATTGGCAGGTTTAATCATAGGTGGCAAATTAGTAGTAGATAATGCCGTACTCATTGCGCGTAGTTTTAATATCAGCGAAAAATTGATAGGACTTACTATTATTGCTGCAGGAACCTCCTTACCGGAATTAGCTGCATCGGCAGTAGCTGCTTTTAAAGGTAAATCTGATATTGCCATTGGTAATATCATTGGCTCCAACATATTTAACCTCACTTTTATCCTAGGCTTAAATAGTATTATTACTCCATTAACTTATAGCACAGGTTTTAATATTGATGTGTATGTATTAATGGGAGGCTCTGTAGCCCTATTTCTATTTATGTTTACTTTAAAGAAGAAAAAATTAGACCGCAGGGAAGCCTTTCTTTTTTTACTGGCATTTGTTGCCTATATGACCTATATTATTATCCGTAAATAAAATTTCTCCTATAGCAACTATGAAAATCATAGCACGTTATAGTACACACTTCATATAAATGAATTGAAAAATAAATTACTCTCACTGGATATTTCCAGACAACCCACAGATACTACATGTGGCCCCACAAGCTTGCATGCTGTATATAATTATTTTGATGCTGAGTTAGCATTGCAAGAAGTTATAGAATCTATAGAATATTTAGAAGAAGGAGGCACTTTAGCTGTAATGCTGGGAATAGATGCTTTAAAAAGAGGTTTTAAAGCTGAAATCATCACATTCAACTTAAGGATTTTTGACCCTAGTTGGTTTAAAGAATCCGAAATAAATTTAGTTGATAAATTAAAACAGCAATTAAAATACAAAACTTCTCCCAAGTTTAGGCAGGC
>JBBSPJ010000564.1:0-1862 GCA_038258905.1 Cytophagales bacterium | reverse complement strand
AGAAATGCTCAAATGATTGGCGAGCATTTAGTTCAGGTGTTCGAAGAGTATTGTTAAGAGTTTAGGGAGAATATCCCATTAAAATTTAGAAAAGGCTAGGCATAACATGTTTAGCCTTTTTTTTTGTGTCAATTACTTCCTTTTCAATAGCATGTTTTGTGATGATCGATGTCGGTACGTTGAAAACGTCAGACATCTTAGTGTTGCACGCTATTAGCATAAAACCTTTAGCCAACCATTTAGCTCTGAAAACAACTCTGAAATAACTCAATTGAAACGTTCAATACGAGCGTGGCAATCTCTCTTTGTAGAACTTGAGTACGTCATTGAAAGAATTAGCCAATTAAAAAACCGATGTCAGAACCTTGAAAAGGTCAGATATTCAAGATTGGTAATCTTATCTACTTTACATGCAGTAAGCCAGTATTTTAGCAATTAAACAAGTCTGACCTTTGATGTACCGACTTGAAGGGTGCGTTTGCTGGCAGGCTCACAATGAGTTTAAATTTGATGTTTTTACTCTTAAGTGGAGAAACATGCAAATGTAAATTGAGGAAGCTATCAGTAAAATAATAATAATTCCATACAATTTTTTCGATAAAAATTAGAAACTGCCCTACTAACTATTGGATCAAACCATTATATTTGAAGGCTGTATTTTGGTACTAAGCCATTGGAATACTGATTGAATAATAAACCTTAACATTTAATATCATGGAATTAGTTACCCAATGTTCCCAATGTAAAGTTGCATTAAACCCTGAAGATGTCTATTGTCCCAACTGCGGCTTCCCAGAAAGAGCGGAGGAATCTGAAAAAGGTAAATATGTCTACCGTATTCAATTAAAAAAGAATGTTATTACTGATGCGAAGAAGAAATTAAAAAATGTAAGAATTTTACTCTGGATTGTGATTGTTCTCAATATTATAAGTGGCATATTTTTATTATTCAATAATATAGTTGAATTAGCTATAGGCGCGCTCATCTCTGCTGCTATCTACATTGGTTGCTTAATTTGGGTAGGTAAACAACCGCTCATAGGAATCATGGCTGCCTTTATTTTCTGGATACTAATGGAAGCTATTTCTTTGTTTTCTGACCCTTCTTTAATTTTTAAAGGTATTATATTAAAGGTAATTTTCGTCATTATATTTATCAAAGGCATTAAATCTGCCAAAGATTACCAGAATTATTCTGCGCAGTTAAAAAATTTAAAAGCTAATTAATGGAGTTAGAAAGCCATATAACTCATTGTTCAGCCTGTAAAAAGGAACAGCCAATTGCCTTTAAATTCTGCAATGCCTGTGGAGCCCGTAATATTAAGTTGCTCAAAAAAGAATTGCGTAGCAATACAAAAAAGGATTGGCATACGCGACAGCTGGCTTCCTATAGTATTTTAGTAATTGTTCTACTTTTAATTGGCTCTATACCTGAAACTTCATTTGAAACATTACTCATCTGGACTGTAATAGCTGCGATTTTCGATTTTGTATTTGCCATACAAGACAACTCCGTCTGGGAATTATTTAGATGGAAAAAAAGCTATCTCAAACCCTTATTGCTCATCATTTTGATTACTACCACCAGTGCCATTGTAGTTTCTTATAGTATGAATCAATTAAATCTTATTTTATTTGGTTATTCTAGTGGTTTGATGGTGTACTTCACTGAATTGGAATATCCTCTATTGATGGCAATAATCCTTATATCCTTTGCCCCTGCCTTTTTTGAAGAACTAGCTTTTAGGGGGTTCCTTTTCAATCACATTAAAGCAATCGGAGGTGTGGATGCAGCCATCTACGGTTCCGCTTTTATATTCGGATTAGTCCATTTTTCCCTTTTAAGCCTGGTTTGGATTATT
>JBBSPJ010000563.1:0-1896 GCA_038258905.1 Cytophagales bacterium | reverse complement strand
TGAGGGAGAAGATAAAATTGGTAAAAAAGCCAAATTAGAAAACCTTGAGCCAATGGAAATAGTGCAGCGCTATGCCAATGGTTTCCATCAGGTAATGGATATGTTTAATAATTTAGCCCCTGATATTGAGCCTTCTGCCACTGGACATATAGTAGAACAGATCGAAATCACTAAAAAACTGTTGGAGAATGGTTGGGCTTATGAGAAAAATGGCTCTGTATATTTCAATGTAGAGAAATACAACGATTCGCATGAATATGGCATACTCAGTGGCAGAAAAATTGAAGATTTGCAAAGTAATACCCGTACACTGGATGGGCAGAGCGATAAGGAAAGCCCTCTGGATTTTGCCCTTTGGAAAAAAGCCTCAGATGAACATATCATGAGGTGGCCCTCACCTTGGGGAGATGGATTTCCGGGATGGCATTTAGAGTGTACCGTAATGAGCACCAAGTACCTGGGAGAGACATTCGACATTCATGGAGGGGGTATGGACTTGAAATTTCCGCACCACGAATGTGAAATAGCCCAGGCAGTAGGCGCCACCGGTAAAAATCCTGTCAACTACTGGATTCACACCAATATGCTCACCGTAAATGGTCAGAAAATGAGTAAATCTTTAGGCAATTCTTTTCTTCCTACAGAGCTTGTAACTGGCGACCATAAAATGCTGGATCAAGGGTATACACCGATGTCGGTGCGATTTTTTATGTTGCAAACGCATTATTCCAGCACCCTGGATTTTAGTAATGAAGCATTGAAAGCGGCTCAAAAAGGCTATCGCAGATTAGCTAACGGCTTAAAAGTGCTCAATAAACTGCGTTTTGTTGCTGACGAGGGTGTTAAAAACGAGCAAACAATTACCCAAATCAATCAGATCTGTGATGATTGCTACCGCTCAATGAATGATGATTTCAACACGGCAAAAACTGTTGCGCAGCTATTTGATTTATTGAAGAAAATCAATTCCCTACAGGGAGGGCAACTGAAATTTGCTGAAATTGGTGAAGAATGTTTTAATCGACTTCGCCAAACTTACCTGTCTTTTATGGTAGAAATTCTGGGTTTAAAAGAAGAGAGCCCTGCAGAAGTACACCCTATTATTGATGCTTTATTAGATGTGTACAGAAAAGCTAAAGAAGAGAAAAACTATCAGCAAGTTGATGAAATTCGTGCTATCTTGAAAAGCAATAAACTTCTGATAAAGGATATGAAAACCGGAGTTGATTGGGCTTATGAGGAGTAGGTAATCCTTCCAGGCTTGTAGCCTCCGGCAATTTTACCACAAAGGCACGAGGACACAAGGAAAAAGTTGAATTGAAAGTTATTTAAGATCGTCAGGTGTCCCCTGCAAAGTTAAAATATTCATATCTCGATAATCAAATATATATTAGTTATCTGACCATTCCTGACCCAAGCTCTTCGTGCCTTTGTATCTTTGTGGTTATTAACCATCGCTTTAGCGATCCAAAAAAACCCTTATTTCTCCATTGTCAATTTGATAATTTGAGGCATAATTTTATAGCTCATTTTATCTTTTAATCAAGACAAATAACATATAATTACATTATCTGTATTTATTTGGTAATATTATTAAATAATATTTAACATATTGATCTTTTTATTACCTTTGAAATATCAGAACAGCAAAAAGTGCTTTCTTTTTATTTTGTAGGGTGATGAAACTGGCAGACATGCCCTCCTATCTCGAGGGTGAAGAGTTCAGGATAAAGCCTGGTAAGCTCACGATATTTTGCTTTGCAGGTTATCGTGATTATCAGGTCTAACTGCTTCGTGGAGGTTCGAATCCTTCTCCTACAGCATGTTTAGGTTAACTAGCCGCTGTGTTTTTTATAAATGCAGCGGCTTTTGTGTTTTTAGCCTACTACTTTTTTT
>JBBSPJ010000562.1:0-1899 GCA_038258905.1 Cytophagales bacterium | reverse complement strand
GATAGATAATAGGTGTCTATTCCGAAGCCACCACTTAAATCTGCAAAACTCCTACCCATTGCCAAAGAGGCTTTAAATTTTGCAGAAGCCTCAGAACTACATTGCTCCATTGATATGGCAGGCGGGAAAATGAGGGAGGGATGGGCATACCACTCTGGTCATTTATCTTTTGCCTTTTTTCTTGCAGCAATCTGCTCTGCGATTTCCTTCATAGGCATATCAGGAAACTGCTTAGCCCTTAAAACCAAATGAGCAGGATCTACCTGCTCATTTTCTTTAATAAATTGTAATATGGTGTCGAGTGACTTATGCGCGCTCAAAACCATAAGGATGCACTAAACTGTGTTTTACCATGTATTCTGCAATCTGCACTGCATTGGTGGCAGCTCCTTTTCTTAGGTTATCTGCAACAACCCACATATTTAAAGTGTTCGGGCTGCTATCATCCCTTCTTACTCTTCCAACAAATACATCATCTTTACCATGTGCATTTAAGGGCAATGGATAAACATTGTTTTTAGGGTCGTCCTGCAAAACCACCCCATCCGTATTGCTCAATAAATTTTTCACTTCTGCAATATCAAAATTCTTTTCGAAAGTAACATTTACAGATTCAGAATGACCGCCCATTACCGGTAAACGTACGCAAGTAGCAGAAACGCCAATGCTTGGATCGTTGAAAATCTTGCGTGTTTCATTTACCATTTTCATTTCTTCTTTGGTGTAATCATTCTCTAAAAACACATCTATATGAGGCAAAGCATTCATATCAATAGGGTGTGGATACACTTTTTTGCCTTCTCTACCGGCTCTTTCATCCATCAATTGATCTACTGCGTCTTTTCCGGTGCCTGTAACCGATTGGTAGGTAGAAACCACTATGCGCTTGATTTTATATTTTTTATGCAAAGGCGCTAAAGCCAATACCATCTGTATGGTGGAGCAATTAGGGTTAGCAATTATTCGGTGGTCAATTTTTAATTCGCCCGCATTAATCTCCGGCACAATTAATTTAATTCGCTCGTTCATTCTCCAGGCGGAGCTATTATCTACCACTACAGTACCTGCTTCACTAAATTTAGGAGCCCATTCTAATGAAGTATCGCCTCCGGCAGAAAATAGTGCTAAGTCAGGTTTTTGTTTCAATGCATCTTCTAAAGTAATTACTGTATAATCCTTCCCCTTAAAAGCCATCTTCTTTCCTGCCGATTTAGCAGATGCGACTAACAAAAGTTCATCAAAAGGAAAATTTCTTTCCTCTAGTACTTTTAACATTTCACCACCTACTAAACCGGTGGCCCCAACTACTGCAATTTTCATTTTTCAAAAATTTAGTATACTTTAGTAATAAGAATAAATTATATTTAAAACAAAACCCATTTTATGGACATGTTTTAAACCATTATGCAAAAGTAATATAATTGATGAATTAGAATAGAAATTATCATGACAATCAAAACCTTAGTCCCCATAATCACCATTTTTTTCTATTTATCTGTTGTACAAGCTCAAATTGTAACCGATAATTTTAATGATGGCAATTTCTCTGAAAAACCCGAATGGACAGGAGATGTATCAGAATTTATAGTTAACGAGGACTTTCAGCTTCAATTAAATGCTGATGGTGCTGACTCAAGTCCCGCTTATTTATCAACAAACTTTGATGAAATAAATCTTGATGACAAAGAATGGAGATTTGATGTAAGGGTGGATTTTAATCCCTCAAACAACAACAAAATAGTCATTTATTTAGCAAGTAATACTGGAAATTTACTGGATTTCAATAATGATTTGAGCATGCAGGGAGGCTATTTCTTAGAAATTGGGGAGAATGGTTCCAATGATGCAATTAGTTTATTTTACAGAAATGGAAATAGCACATCAGAAGTAGGGAGGGTG
>JBBSPJ010000561.1:0-1900 GCA_038258905.1 Cytophagales bacterium | reverse complement strand
CTGAAGCTGGAAAGTGGAATCGCATTTTCTATGTCTGTAGCGGCACAGAAACGCTTTTGTGCAAAAGGTAAATCCTTAGAGATACATAATACCACAGTATTATCTAAAGCAGCAGCCTGCTCATTAAATTCCCGCACCGACATAGCACACACTTCTGTATCTACACTAGGGAAGATATTTAAGATGACATTTTTGCCTTTATAATCCGCTAATGATACTTCTGATAAATCTGTTTTTAATAAAGTAAAAGCCGGAGCTGTCGCATTTACTTCCGGTAAATTACCTGAGGTCTGAACCGGGTTACCTCCTAAAGTTACTGTTGCCATAATTGAATAAAGTTTTATGTTTTGTAGTTATTTAACCAATTAATGGCATTATGGTTACTGAAATCAAGTAATAATATACAATTTTAATAAAAACAATAATGCAGCCTTTCTCTACAGTTTTGTCATGTGTGCCATAGGCAATAGCCTCACCCCAACCCAGCCAAAGGCTGGCAGGCTCTCTCCAATAGAGAGGGAGCTCGTTCCCGGTAAAATTACGGCTATGATTATATGATTTTAAACGCCTTTACAAGATGTTACCAGCCCCACGCGGGGTGCCATCTTAGTAGCACAGGGTGCCAAACCTGGGCAAAAGCACCATATCAGCCCGATTTTGGCGGCATTTTTGCACCGCAGGAAAGCAAAAATGATGACAAAATCTTGTGATGCTGGTATTTTAGGGTGATATTCTGTAAGCCACAGGTCATAGGAACCGGTGAAGGGAATTCTATTTATTTAAAATTCTATACAATTCAATATTTAAATAATAATGATGCCCCTTTATGGTGCGTTTTTCTAATATACCTAACTCTACCATGGTATTTAGGTAACTTCTGGCGGTATTTTCAGCATAAAGATTACTATCCACTAAATACTTTACTTTTGTAAAAGGTTGTGTAAATATAATCTGAACAATTTGATCCGGCCTTTTAAAATTTTGTTTTTCTATTTCAACTTCAATAGCTTCCTTAACGGCAATAATTTCATTAATCTTATTGAAAGTTTTATTAGCAGTCACTTCCACAGCCTTTAATATAAAAAGCAACCAGAAATTCCAGTCGCCTCTTTGAGAAACTGCTGCCAACCCATGGTAATACTCATCTTTATGTGCATTTATAAAACCGCTTAAATAAAGCACAGGATAATCTAATAATCCCTTTTGAGTAAGATAATTTAGGTTTAAAATTCTTCCTGTTCGCCCATTTCCATCTCTAAAAGGATGAATGGCTTCAAATTGATAATGTCCAATCGCCATTTTAAGAATTGGGTCAATCGGAAAGGTTATATCATCATTCATGAAGGAAAATAGATTTTCAAGCTTTTGCTCAATAATGCCCTTTCCCCTCGGAGGGGTATATATTACCTGCCCCGCATCCAATTCGCTGCCTCCCTTTAAAATCACTGTCGGTAAAAAGGAAGGACGGATTCCATCTTTAGCTTCTTTAATTTCTTTATAAATATTTTCTGCAAATAAGGTATCAATGGTATGATTGTCTTTAATTAATTGATGCCCTCTCCAAAGTGCTTCTCTGTACCTCAAAACTTCTTTGGCAGGATTATTTTCTAGCACAGTTTCCACCTCACTGAAAGCTTTATATAACTCATCATCCGTAGTAAGTATATTTTCAATAGCACTTGATGCCTTGGCTTCCTGCAAACTAATAGAGTTAATTAATATTCCTTGGTTAGGTATAGCAATACTTCTGCCATATAGCCGACCTAAGGATTCTTTACTTTTTCCCAATTGTTCCAATATTTTAAGATTTTTGTAATTACTTTCATCTATTGGTAAATCAGGAAGCTCATTCCATGGCTTAGTTCGATCCGGGTTAATTTTATAACTCATAATAGACATT
>JBBSPJ010000560.1:0-1920 GCA_038258905.1 Cytophagales bacterium | reverse complement strand
CCTTGCTAAACCGACTCCCGCATGTTTTTTTGGCAAGTCAAATGCTTTAATAATATGGTAGCTAATAAAATTGCTTCGGGCTTTCTTTTGGAAATTATTTATCTGCTCAAGCGTACTATAACTGATATTTTTAACTTCTTCAGAAGCATTTTGTGGATGATTAACCACCAATATCACCTCAACAGGGCACTTGGTAGCATCACATTGATCTAAAGATTGTAAAGTATTAATTAATTCGGTTTCCTTAAAAACCGGAATAACTACAGATAAAAACGTATTTTCCTTTATGGGTGTCTTAATAAATCTTTCAGGATGCGCATATCTTTCAAAATAAGTATTCTGCATCAGGGTGCTAGTCTTTCAATTTTCCAACCGCCTGTTTCTAATTGGGTATAACATAACCTATCATGTAATCGGCTTGGCCTGCCTTGCCAAAACTCTATCAGGTTTGGCTTGATAGCGAATCCACCCCAATGTGGTGGTCTATCCACTTCTTCTCCTTCAAATTGGGCTTCAATATCTTTCAATCTTTCATCTAAAACATCTCTTTTGCTAATAGGCTTACTTTGTGGAGATACCCAGGCACCGATCTGACTTGGGCGTGGTCTGCTTTTAAAATATTCATCGCTCACTTCTTCAGAAACTTTTTCGGCTGTACCTTCAATGCGCACCTGTCTTTCCAACTCAGGCCAGAAAAAAGTGAGGGCTACCTGCGGATGTGCCACTATTTGCTGGCCTTTATCACTCTCATAGTTGGTGTAAAATAAAAACTCTCCCTTTTCCACTCCTTTTAACAAAACAATGCGGGAAGATACTTTTCCATTGTTATAAGTAGCCAGATTCATAGCGTTGGGCTCGTGTATTTCAGAGCTCACTGCATTTTCAAACCAGTTCATAAATTGTTGAATAGGATCTTTAGAGGCTTCTTCAGTGGTTAAACTGGCTTTTGTGTATTCTTCGCGTAAATCTGCAATCGATTTTTTCATACTTTTTTGATAATTAATTGAGTATTTATTGGCTGCTTATAGAATTTAAAATTATTATTGTTTATGATTGTTTCAAAACTATGTGCTTAATTTAAAAATATTTTGTGCAAATAGGTTTCAATAAGGTGTTTGAATTTGATGAAAAACAAATTTTTAATCAAATCAAAGTTAACATCTGGCCAGCTAAGGATTTTATAAATTAAATAGATGAAGTTAAGAATAGATTTAAAAGTGAATAGTAGCCAGGCCTGGATAGATACTGTCATGTCCGACTTTGATGCTTTTTTACAGGACCATGCCAATTGCGAGCGCAAAGCTTCCAGTATGGCTATGAGTTTTGTGGCGAAATTCCCTGATAGATTAGAAATTATACCTCAGTTGATAGAAACCGCTGTAGAAGAATTAGAGCATTTTCGAGATGTTTACCGGTTAATGGAAGAAAAAGGGATTCAATTACCCCATGAAATAGGGAAAGATCATTACGTGGCTGATTTAATTGCTTTCTGTCGGCATGGGAAGGACGAAAGATTTATGGATCGTTTGTTATTGGCTTCATTAGTAGAAACCAGAGGGGCGGAACGATTTAGAATGGTATACGAGGCTTTACCTGAAGGTGAAATCAAGAAATTTTACCATCGGTTATGGGCTTCCGAAGCCAAACATGGTGAAATATTTATAGATATGGCATTACATTATTTTGATAAAGAAGCAGTTTATCTTAGATTGGACCAAATGAGTGAGGCTGAAGCTGAAATCCTTAACAACTTACCTTTAAAACCAGCACTTCATTAATGGAGTTTTTTGAATTTAAAAATATCGACAAACCACTAAAAGGCGATTTATTATTGTCTGAACCGTTATTGCCTGATCATAATTTTGACAGGACAGTAATATTACTATGCGAACATAATGAGGAAGGGTCATTTGGATTTGT
>JBBSPJ010000559.1:0-1961 GCA_038258905.1 Cytophagales bacterium | reverse complement strand
TAAAGATTATTTTTAAATTCCTTTTGAACCACAAAATTTTCATTTGCTTAGCATTTAAATGCCAATATTTGTACCATTTCATATGAGATTTGAAGTAAGTATTACCGAAATGTAGCTTCATTAGCTTAAAATAGATTTATTGCACTATGATAAATCTTCTGATAGGCTTAAAATGGATTTATCATAATAATGCAGTTGTTCGACTTTGATATGACTATGAATCAAAAGTGTACGGTTTTGATACAATTACAGAATAATGCAAGTAAGTATTTGAATTAATTTAGATGTATTTATCCCTATATATTTACTAATTTTAGGCAAATATTAATTCATGCGGTTCGTATTTCTTTTAGTTGTATTACTTTGCACCACTTCAAGCTTGTTAGCCCAGGTTTCTAAGCCAAAGTATGCCAATGAATTTTTATCTATCGGGGTAGGAGCCAGAAGCTTTGCCATGGGAGGTGCTTCTGTAGCATCTGTTTCGGATGCTTCAGCAGCTTATTGGAATCCGGCAAAATTAAGATCTATCAAAAATGATTATTCACTTAGTTTGATGCATGCAGAATATTTCGCAGGAATAGCTGCCTACGATTATGCCGGTTTTGCTACTCCTATTGATGAAGAAAGCACTATGGCAATCACTTTTATCCGCTTTGGGGTAGATGATATCCCCGATACTCGGTTTTTATATGATGCCAACGGGGCGCTTAACTATGATAATATTCGCTTTTTCTCTGCTGCCGATTATGCTTTTCAATTTTCCTATGCCCGAAATATTAAAGCAGTAGAAGGCTTATCCTTTGGAGCCAATACAAAAATAATCCATCGCACAGTGGGTGAATTTGCCAAAGCATGGGGCTTCGGTTTTGATGTGGGAGCAGCTTATCAGCATAAAAATTTAACCTTAGGCTTAATGGCCAGAGATGTTACTGGAACTTTCACTACTTGGTATCATAATGTGGTGCTGATTGAAGATATTTATACCCAAACTGACAACGATATCCCTGAAAATAGTACTGAATTAGCAGTTCCTCGGATAGTTTTGGGAGCAGCATATAATCAGCCCTTGCCTTATAAATTTAGCATTTTGGGCGAGGTGAATTTTGATGCTACATTTGATGGTCCTAGAAACACCTATATCAGTGAAGAAAAATTCTCTATTGACCCCCGAGCAGGTATTGAAATAGCTTATGATAATATGGTATTTTTGAGATTTGGTGGTAATAATTTACAAAAAATTAAGAATTTCGATGGCTCCGAACGCTGGAATGGCCAGGCTAATATGGGGGTAGGTTTCAAATATAAAATTTTGCAGATAGATTACGCCTTCACAGACTTAGGCAATAGTTCTGAGTCTTTGTATTCTCATATATTTTCTGTTTTACTGAATTGGAATGCGAAAGAATAGCTTATTAACATTTATTGGTTTTATTCTATTATTTCATTTGTCTGAAAAAGGAATCAGTCAGGTAGGCGATGAATGGATTAACCTCAATCAGCAATATTATAAAATTCCAATCTCCCGGGAAGGAGCTTACCAGTTAGATTATAATACATTAATTAACGCTGAATTACCTTTAGCTACCATTGATGCACGTACTTTTAGGATCTATCATAGAGGGAGTGAAATTGCCATTAGAGTTACCGGACAAAATGATGGTAGGTTAGATCAGGGTGATGTAATTCAGTTTTTAGCAAGAGGAAATGACGGAATATCTGATACGCCACTTTTTCCTGATCCACAGGATCAACCTCATATTTATTACAATATATATTCCGATACCACCGCTTACTTTCTTACCTGGCGATTAGATGGTGTTCAGGGAAAGCGAATGGTAGAGCAAAACATCATCAATAATGTAGATAATTTACCTGCAGAAACTTCATATACTAAAAATATCAGAAACTTATTGGTGAACTCAGCTAGTGGAGGGCAATCCTACAATCCTGCTAATGAAGTG
>JBBSPJ010000558.1:0-1984 GCA_038258905.1 Cytophagales bacterium | reverse complement strand
GTACAATAGAAAAAGAATACATTCAGCATTAGGGTATCTTACACCATTACAATTTGGTCAAATTCACTCCAAAAATGCAGCATAATAAAACCATGAATATAAACCTCGAAATTCTAAATGTGATTTTTCATAAAAAAAATCACATTTAGAATTTGAGGAGCCCCCGGCAGGGTTATTTAATTAATAATTATGAGCTTAATTATTTGTCCAGTATTTTGTTGCAAATCCAAACGTGTTATATGTGCCACAGACCACGGATAAAGAATCTAATTGTAGTTAGTTCCAAGGCTCAAGGGGCCGACATTATTAAACCTAGGATGCCTAGCCCTAGTTAAATATCTATCGCGAAGCAAAGCCCTGAATGGGCGTAATTAAATGCCCTTTTCTCCTCTTCGATTGCATCGAGGAGGAACGAGAACAGCTTTTGTAAAGCTGTTTTTATTTATAATAAATTTAGGTATTGATTCACTAATCATCCACAAAAGCAATAAACTCTTCTTCATCCCAACCTTTTCCATTATGCTTATAAAGGGTTAAGCCAGATGCCAAAAACGACTCTTGAAAGGGCTTATCCTTTACCTCATCCCATAGTGGATAAAAATCTTTTTTCTTTAAATCTCTAAAAGCAACCGTAATATGTGGATGAAATCCTTTGTTGCTATGTGTGCTATTGAAAATTTGATGACGCTTAAGCGTAGGTACCAAATCGTTTTGTAATTTCTCTAAAATTGGGTTTTCTTCAACTTTAATAAAAACCACTCTTGGCTCAAAACAATCGAAACCATTCAGCAGAACTAGGAAAGGTTTAATGCCTTGAGCAAAATTATTCAGGTCGTTAAGAAGCGACATTCTCTTTTTTAACCCCATTTTAAAGGGCATTTGTAGAGTAATATGGGCTGACGAACGAAAAGCTCCTTTTACACCATATTTTTGATGAATCGAGTCTTTTTGCTGATGAATCACATCTTTTAATCGATTATCAGGGCATATAGCTAAGAAATAAAGGCTTTCTGTCATGTAGCATTAATACAATTATTCATTTAAATACTTTAATTTTGTCTTTATATTAGTACAAATTATTCGAAAGTAACTATAGTGATCATAAAAATACCCATTCAGTGGTATTTTTTAACTTTTCAGGTTTATTTAAATTTGATTCTATAAAATTTGAACTATAAATAATCCGAAGGAATAAATTAATTCTAAAGCACAAATAAAAATGAAAAGAATAGGGTTTGGTTTACTACTCTCACTTACTGTTTTAGCAGGTGCGTGTTATTCCGATTTAGATAATATTGAAATCGGAAAATTACAATGGAGTCCTGAATTAGGAGTTCCTTTATTAAAATCTTCTTTTACCATAAAAGATCTACTAAAAGAGGTGGACTCTACTATAGATTACAGAGAAGAGAACAATGTTTTGGTGCTCTTCCAAAAAGAGGATAGTTTATTCAGTTCCAATGCAAGGGAATATTATGAACTTCAAGATAGAATTTTTCCTACAGCACCTATCATTCTTACCACTGAAGAGGTTGATGAGTTTAATACTTCAGGAACGGTATCGGTAAACAGGGAAGTAGCTGTAAATTATTTAAGTGATCTTGATTCTATTATTATAGAAGCTGGAATGATCAACCTTTCTATTCAGGAAAATTTTCCTGCTAATGGTAATTTATCACTAGTTTTTAGAACAGCAGATAATAACAGTATATTAGATTATAACTATACATGGAATTACGATGGTGTCAATCTTATTACTTCAGATTTCACATCTAATAATTTTTCTGACGCCACATTTGCTTTCGGGGGCTCCAATGACCGCGATAAAGTCTTTATTCAATATGAATTGGTTTTAAATAGATCTTCAGGTGTTAATTTAGTAACAGGACAAAATAGTATTGACCTTGATTTTGAGTTTGTAAATATGGAGTTTGAAGCACTTTATGGTGATTTAAGCACGCAAAACATATCTACAGAAAGAAAT
>JBBSPJ010000557.1:0-2003 GCA_038258905.1 Cytophagales bacterium | reverse complement strand
ATTTCGAGAGAATCCAAAATATTTAGCAGATTGGCAGAGAAATTATCTTTTTCATATTTTGATGTATTCGGGACATCATCAATGGTAATAGAAATAGACTTCTGTTGTGAATGAGCTGAGATACTGATCAGGCTAATAATAAAAATTACAGTTAATTTTAAATTTAATGGCATCACTTCTAAATCAGTCTTTTAAAGAGTTAATAATACCTGCGTCTACCCAGTAAATTTTCTGATTACTGGTATAAAAAAAATATTTGCCGTCCTTAGTCACGAATGGGCATAACTCATGTCCTTCGGTGTTAATAATCTCTCCCATATTTTTAGCTATTGTCCAATTACTTTCATCATTTTTAAAGCTGATGTATAAGTCTCCTTGACCATACCCTTCTTCTCTTGTGCTACAAAAAATGATGTAGGACTCATCGGGAGCAATAAACACATCAGCTTCATAGGCTTTTGTGTTGATGGATTGCCTAATGGGTATTGATGATTGAAATGCACCATCTTTAAAGTCTGATTTATAGATATTGAAATTATGTTGTCTATCAGAGGAAGCCTCCACATTTGAAGAAAAATACATACTCCCATCAGATGTAAATGACATATAATATTCATTCTTTTTGGAATTAACGGCTGCATTTAGTTTGAACATTATCGTATTCCAATCTTTACCCTCTCTTTCAATATACCAAATATTGTAGTCCTCTCTAAACGCATCACTCTCTTCGGCTTTATTAGATATGAAATATAGTCTTTTCTCATCATTTGAAAGAAATGGGTCGTTGCAGCTGTATTGATCGTGGGAAAGCAATATCTCAGGTTTAGTCCATTGCTAATTTTCTAGCTTAGAGAAGCGAATTTCTGATTTGCCATTACTATCTACCCCATAATAAAATTCCGTACACTCTTTATTAAACACCGAACCAAATAACGATTCCTCATTTTTAGAAATAATATCAGGAGCAAATATTTCCGGCTCATGGGAAGGTGGCTTTTGCCCCAAATATTTAAAGTGTTCTTTAGTTTCTGGAGAGCAACTAGAGATAAAAAAAAATAAGGCAATAAGGCCTATCTTTATAAAAAGATGTGATGTAAGAGATTTCAATCTTTAAGGGTTTAATTTGTTGGTTGTTAAAGCTTATCAGGGTAATATCAAATGAATGACCTTATAATATTACTAAACTTTTTCAACTATTAAAACTCATTAATTCTTAGTTATTCTTACCCGCTCGTACTTTTTCAATTAGTTCGAAAAACTTATTTGAATGCTTAGAATCTAATCTTATCTTTTTGTTAAATGCCAGAGTATCCTTTTGTCCATTCACCAGGTTAAAAGCATATTTTTCTCCATTTCATGTGCTAATTATTATTTTTTTCAAAATCTCCTGAATCTTCCCCCGCCACATGGTCGGCATAATAGGCTCCCCGCTCTCCCATCGGCTTTTCTTTGCCGATAGTAGTATCATAACTTGTTTGATGCTCCATTTCAGAATTAATTTCTGCACCAATTAGAATTATAAAGGCTGTTAGAAAAAACCATAGCATTAAAATAATTACAGCCGCAAAGCTGCCATAAGTAGCATCAAGAGTACCAAAATTACTCACATAGAGGTTAAAAAGCAGGGAACCTATCAACCATAGTAAGGTGGCTACAACAGACCCCCAACTAGTCCATCTAAACGTAGGACTTGTCCGATCGGGCGCCATTTTATAAACTACTGATAAAGAAAACATGACAATCAGTGCCAATATGGGCCATCTTAAAAATTGAATAATAGTCTCTAAAGTAGAGGGAAGGCCAATCTTATCGATAAGCACGGGGAAAACTACCACTATACCAATTGCCAAAAACCCGACAAGTAGGCCACCAATAGTAAATAGAAGACTAACTCCAGAAGTTTTTATAAAGCCGCGCTTATCTTTTTCATTATAGGAAATACTTAACCCTTTAAATACTGCTCTTGTGCCAATATTGGCAGTCCAGAGACTAAATAAAACACT
>JBBSPJ010000556.1:0-2033 GCA_038258905.1 Cytophagales bacterium | reverse complement strand
CATAAACCAATAATAGCAGCTTTGGGGTAAAGTGCAACTCTTTTAAAATCCTCAATACTGAGCGTCATACCCATCCCTAACATGATAATGCCTAAGGCAACCGGTAAAAAGATGGCAGTGAGTACACTTTGTTCCATAAGTGAAATTAATTAATGATACAAAATGTACATTAAAATCTATATAAACAATAGCAGGCTGTTGTTCATAAACCTTTACTATTATAGCCAACCAGAATTCTAATGCGCATCCATCCAATTATCCGCCACACCTACTCCAATATCCATTGGCACATCTAATTCTATAGCTGTTTTCATGAAATGCACCACTTTTTCTCTTAGCAATTCCACTTCATCTTTGTGGGTATCAAAAATCAATTCATCATGAACTTGCATAATCATTCTCGATTTCAGCTTTTCCGAATTCATCCAGTTGTGGATATTGATCATCGCAATTTTAATCATATCAGCGGCACTTCCCTGAATAGGTGCATTCACTGCATTTCGCTCTGCAAAACCTCTAACGGTCTGGTTTCTGGAATTAATATCTCTAAGAAATCTCTTTCTACCTAGAATAGTTTTTACATATTCCTTTTCCCTTGCCTCTTCCACAACGGATGTCATGTATTCATTTACATTCGGAAACTCTTTAAAATAAGCTTTTATAATATCGGAAGCCTCTGTTCTGGAAATGTTAAGATTTTGAGCCAAACCGAAAGCTGAAATACCATAAATAATACCAAAATTAACCTCTTTGGCTTTTCTTCTCATGCCCGGATCAACATCTTCTAATGCTACCCCAAATACTTTTGCTGCTGTGGTAGCGTGAATATCCCTCCCTTCTTTAAAAGCGCCTAGCATGGCTTCATCCTTCGAAAAGGCTGCCATAATACGCAATTCTATTTGGGAATAATCGGCAGCCATTAACAAGTAATCTTTATCACGAGGCACAAAAGCTTTTCTAATAAGCCTTCCTTTTTCAGTTCTGATAGGTATATTTTGCAGGTTAGGATTGTTCGAACTCAAGCGACCGGTGGCAGCTACTGCTTGTCTGTAATCGGTATGCACTCTGCCATCTTTTTTACTTATTAATTTTGGTAAAGCATCTACATAGGTGGATTTCAACTTCTGATACTCCCTAAACTCCAAAATTTTATCGGCTATTTCGTGCTCATTGGCTAATTTAGACAAAATTTCCTCTCCGGTGGCATACTGCCCTGTTTTGGTTTTTTTTGGCTTATCTACCAATTTCATTTTATCAAAGAGAATTTCTCCTAATTGTTTGGGAGAAGCAATATTGAATTCTTGCCCGGCAATTTCAAAAATTTCCGCCTGTGTAGCAGCAGCAGATTTTTCCAGTTCCTTAGACATTATACCTAAGGCTTTCTCATCTATTTTTACTCCCTCATATTCCATATCAGCGAGAACATAAGATAGAGGCTCCTCCACTTCATGCAATAAATGCTCTAAATCATTGGCTTTAATTTCCTTTTCTAAAACATGCTTTAATTGCAGTGTAATATCTGCATCTTCTCCGGCATATTCCACCACATCTTCTACAGATACATCACGCATATTGCCTTGCTTTACTCCCTTTTTTCCTATCAATTCAGTAATAGAAACTGGGGTATAATTAAGGTAGTTTTCGGCCAGAGCGTCCATATTATGGCGAGTCTCCGGATCTAAAAGATAATGTGCCAACATGGTATCAAACATTTTGCCTTTCAGATGAATATTGTAATTGCGCATTACCTGACTATCATATTTCAGGTTTTGGCCAATTTTTACTATTTTGTCATTCTCTAATACTTCCTTGAATTCATCAGCTATGGTTTGCGCTTCTGTTTGGCTTGCAGGAATGGGTACATAATATGCTTCCCCGGCTACATAAGCAAAGGCTAAGCCAACCAATTCAGCATCTGTAGGTTCTAAATCAGTAGTTTCGGTATCAAAACAGAACTCATCTTGCAGGGAGAGGTAGTATATTAAGTCTTTTCGTAATTCAGGAGTATCAATCAACTGGTAGTTATGCACCGT
>JBBSPJ010000555.1:0-2043 GCA_038258905.1 Cytophagales bacterium | reverse complement strand
CTTTTAGGTAATCTCAAACCACCAAATAAGGAAGTTTCACCTTTGTCACCTGTCTTTGTATAAATTTTCTTGCTCATTGATGTCAATTTTTCTTAAAAATAAATTATATTATTTTAACTTTAAGCTATTCTAAAGCTAATAATTTGAATCTAAATTTTATATTTCATCAAAGATACAAAACAATATCATATAAGGATGCAATTAGGGAGAGTCAGAATCCTAATTCATAAATGTAAAAAATATTTAAAAATATGTAACTACTCACGTATAAAAAAAGACATAAATGTTGCATAAATATATAGAAAAGTTATATATTTGAATAACTAACCCACCAAAAGATAATAGAACTTGAAATAAAAAATCAAGGGCTTATCGAAAATTTTTCATCCATATTAATTTTAGTTGATCAACTTCGCCAAGAGTTAGCTGAGGTGAAGGAAGAACTTCGTATTACAAAAGAAGAGCTTCGTATTACAAAAGAAGAGCTTCGTATTACAAAAGAAGAGCTTCGTATTACAAAAGAAGAACTTCGGATAGCAAAAGCTGATAACGGAAAATTAAAGACTCAAATAGCAGAATTAACCCATCGAAAAGGGACTCATAATAGTTCTATACCCCCTTCTATGGATATAAACCGTACCACAAAAAGTCTTCGTCAACAGAGTGGTAAGAAATCGGGTGGACAGAAAGGACATGAAGGCAATACATTGTCATTTAATGCCACACCGGAAAAAGTAATAGATCACATTGCGGCCTATTGTAAGGACTGCGGATTAGCTTATACAGATACACCAAAATTTAAAGAGAAACGCCAGATTGTAGATATTCCACCTATTAAAGCATTTTATACCGAGCATAGGGTGTATGAAAGGACATGCTCATGTGGAAAGTGTAGCGTCAGTGATTTTCCACAAGATGTAAAGAGTCCTATAAGTTATGGTAAGGGCGTGGAAACACTTTGCGCTTATTTATCCTCTAGACAATACATAAGTATTTCAAGGATACAGGAACTCTTCGCTGATGTATTTAATTTGCCGATGAGTGAAGGGACTATCGTAAATAAAATCAAGTCATTCTCCAAAAATTGTTTGCCATTATACAATATGATCCGACAACGAATAGAAACCAGTACATGCATTGGGGTGGATGAGACAGGTTGTCGGGTAAACGGAAAATTGCGTTGGATGTGGACATGGCAAACCAATAAACTCACCTATCTAGCAGCATCCGCTAACAGAGGATACGATACTATTGCAAAGCACTTCTCAGATGGTTTTAAAAATGCAATACTGGTTCACGATTGCTGGAAACCTCATTTTAATAGTTATGCTAAAGGACATCAAATATGTTTAGTTCACATACTTAGAGAGCTACAGTACTTCATAGAAAAGAAAAATAAATGGGCATATCATATGTCGATGTTACTCTATAAATCAATGGCACTAAAGAAGAAAATGCTACAAAACCCATTGGAAAATTACAGCCAACAGGTTCGGCAAATTCAAAAATCTAAAGACAGATTGATATATATTAATACTCAATCCAAAGACAAAAAACTATTAGCTTTAATAAAAAGACTCCGAAAATATGATCAATACTTATTTACTTTTTTAAAAGTGATGGAGGTGCCTCCCGACAATAATGCTAGCGAACAAGCAATAAGAAATGTTAAAGTTAAATTGAAAGTTAGTGGACTATTTAGGACAGAAGAAGGTGCTTCTCAATATGCAATCATTAGATCTGTTATAGATAGTGCCTTGAAAAATAAGTCCAATGTCTTTAATGTATTATCTTTGGTTTAAGATATACCTAAGTAGTTACAAATTTTAAATCTAGTCAATTATGTAAAATGATAAGAATACTCGGTGACAGTGACAGAATCAAATACTATAAAATTAAACTATCAAACACAAAACGCTCAACTCCCTGCCTTTATCTCGAAACACGAGAAAAGCCCTTGCACTTTGCTCGCTATCTCTTCTCGATCCACGAGAATGTTTATTTTTAAAATTAAATTCTGTTTTGAACCTATATTCAACATTT
>JBBSPJ010000554.1:0-2047 GCA_038258905.1 Cytophagales bacterium | reverse complement strand
CTTGGATAGGATTGATTTGCACGTTGAGGTAACTCCGGTTTCCTTCGAGCAGATGACGGAGAACAGGAAAGCAGAAAGCAGCGATACCATTAGAGAAAGGGTAATTGCGGCTCGCGATATCCAAAAGCAACGTTTTGAGGAACACCCTGAAATACATTCCAATGCGCTTATGCCATCACAAATGGTGAAAGAGTTGTGTGTAATTAATACGGCTGGGAAAGCACTACTTAAAAATGCCATGGAAAAACTTGGGCTTTCTGCAAGAGCCTACGATAGAATTTTAAAAGTTTCCAGAACCATTGCCGATCTGGCTAATAGTGATGATATCAAAATTGAACATTTAGCAGAGGCCATACAATACCGTAGTTTGGATAGAGACGGCTGGGCCGGATAAAATGCTTTTTTACTTTATTTGAAATATTTCAATCAATTTTCAGTTTAATTACCTATATGTTTATTCAAAATATGACTTGTAAGCTTCCTTTTATTGTCATTTTCTTTATTTTCAGTAGCTTCAGCTTAAATGCACAGGAGTTGGCTTATGAAATCAAAGTGGCAGGTAGAGATGTGGGAAGTATGTTGGTAACTAAAAAGGAAATTGCAGATGGAAAAGTATATTATTCTTCCGTAACTGATGTAGAATACACATTATTTATGACTACTAAAATGGTTTATTTGTATGAGGCCATTTATGAAAATGATATTCTGCAAAACGCCTATTTCATCTATAAAAAGAATGAAAAAAAGGAGGAGGAGGCTAGTTTGGAAAGAATTGGTACTACTCAAAACTATTTAACGAAAAAGGACAGCCAAAGTGTAAAATTGGAAGGTTTGATTAAAAAAAGTATGCTTAATCTTTACTTTACGCCACCAAAAGAGAGAGATGCTGTTTTCTCAGAAAGATTTCATGATAAGGTGAGGATTGCCAAGTTGCCCGATGAAAATAAGTTTATGTTTGAAATCCCAAATGGAGATAAAAGCATCTATGAATATAATGATGAAGGTGTTTGTAATAAAATAAGCATCAGCTCCTCCCTGCTAAAGTTTGAAATGATTTTGAAAAAATCAGTTGAAGATTAAACTGAAGGTAGTGCCTTCCTCAGGTATACTTTTAACCTGTATTTCTCCTCCCATAATTTCCATCTGGCTCTTCACTAAAAATAGCCCCAGGCCTTTACCTTCATTATGTATATGAAATCTTTTATACATACCAAATAATTGTTTGCCATGCTTTATTAAATCTATTCCAATGCCATTATCCTGTACATGAATTATTTTTTGATGATTAATAATCTCTGTCGATATCTTTATCTGACAAATATTATTTTCTTTTCTATATTTAATGGCATTGGAAATTAAATTGTACAAAATGCTTTCAATATAAGTAGGGTTGCTTTTAATTTTATTAAATGAGGAAGTATCAACAATAATTTTGGAATTGGTTTCTGATAGGTAATTCTTAAGAATATGTTGAATACGGCTTATTTTTTCCTTTAGGTTTACTTCTTCATACTCAATTTCCTTGCCTTTTCTTAATTCAATAATGGTATTCATATCCTTAATTACCGCATCGAGGCTATCACCTTCGTCTTTAACTTTAGAAAGTATAGTGATCCACTCAGATTTATCAGTTTCAGGAATCATTTCTAATAAATTAATGAGTCCTAAAATTCGAGCAACAGGTGCTCTAAGGTTATGGGCAGTCATATAAGCATATTGCTCTAATTGTTGCACATTTTGGGCCAACTCCTGGTTACTTAACTGAAGATCGTTCGTCCTCTTTATCACCTTGGTTTCCAGGTCGTCATTATATTTACGAAGCATTCTATTTTGCTCTCCAATAATGCTTTGGGCCTCAGTAAGTTTTCTGTTTTTATTGTTCAATTCCTCATTTTGACTCAAAACCTCTTCTTGTTTTTGTTCTACTTCTCTGGTTCTTTCTGTTATCCGAAGTTCAAGTTCTTCATTTTGCAATTGAATAATTTCCTGACTTCTTGTCATTATATCCAAAGCATTTTTCTGAGCTTTCTTTTTATCAACCTCTAAT
>JBBSPJ010000553.1:0-2053 GCA_038258905.1 Cytophagales bacterium | reverse complement strand
TAGATTTAAAAGTAAAAAGGCCTGCAATTCTCAAATTTCAGGCCTTTTTTTAAGCTAAATTTCTCTCAATCAACACTCTTTACAAATTCTTCAAATTCAATAAAGTCTTCCTCATTCATTACTTTAGCCATTTTTACCTGGCCGCCTTTTTTCTTTTTAGCATCATTCCATTTAATAAAGGCATTTACAGGAACAACAGTTACCTTCACTCCTTTTAATGCCTTACCTCTGGCTACTTTATAATTTTTGTTGCTCTCCTGTAATTGTTTATCCAGAAATTCAGTAAGTTCTTCATTTCCTACCTGATTCGTTTTTTCACCTTCCACACCAAAAATCCAATGATGAATATAGTCTTCCTCTTCACGAACAGCTGAAACAGTAAACTCTTTTATATTGATGTCAAAATGCTCATTGATTTCGCTCACCGCATCATCCATTTTATTAACAGATAATTGCGAGCCTACTACATTTAAAAAGAATTTAGTTCTACCTGTGATCTTAATTTCAGCTAATTTTTTATTAGTGAAGGCCACTGTATCACCAATCATATAACGCCAGGCTCCTGAAACGGTAGATACCACTAAAATATAATCTACATTTTCCTCTACCTGATCAATACTGAAAGATGGTGCATTTTCTGCTATAGAGCCATCTTCGTTCATGTTTTCCGGCTTAAACGGAATAAATTCAAAGAAAATCCCATTATTACAAATTAATTGCATGGAATCAGAATCGGGTCTGCTTTGAGTAGCGAAATAGCCTTCAGAGGCCAGGTAAGTGTCAATGTATTGTACAGGCTTAGAGAATAATTTCTCAAAACTTTTCTTGTAAGGATCTAAGGCTACCCCCCCGGATGCATATACTGTCAAATTAGGCCAAACATCATGGATAGATTCCACCTTATTATATTCAATAACTTTCTGCAACATTAATTCAATCCATGACGGAATACCTGAAATACTTCCTATATCCCAATCTTTAGATTCCTCCGCAATTCTTTGTATGCGCTCATCCCAATCATCTATGCTGCTAATTTCGTGGCCAGGTTTATAAAAAGCACCGAACCAATTAGGTACATTTGCAGCTGAAATACCACTTATTTCACCTTCTAAATGGCCATTAACCTCCTTCAGATTGGTGCTGGAACCCAACATCAATACTTGTTTCTCAAAAAATGATTCGGATAGGTTTTCAAAATTAGCTAAACTTAGAATTTGATGGATGCCTGCATGCCTTACGCTATCCTGCATATCTTCCGTTACAGGAATATACTTACTATTGCTTGTAGTGCCCGAACTAACAGCAAAATATTCTACCACTCCCGGCCAGCAAATATCCGGCTTACCCTCTAAAGATTTATGCCACCATTCCTTGGCAATTTTATCATAATCGTGATATGGTACTTCTTTTTTAAAAGCTTCAAATATGTCTTCTTGCTTCAGCAAGCTTTCAAAGCCATAATACTTGCCAAAAGCAGTTTTCTTTGCTCTGTCAAGTAGCTCTTTTAAAACTTCTTGCTGTGCTTCGGCAGGTGTATCTTTATTTTGAAATTTACTACCAACTGAAATGGCAGACTTTACCAGGTTTCCTATTAACTCCATTAAAAAAAATCAGTAATTAAAAAATCGATTTATCAGGAAGGGTTCAGAAAATATTTTTCTATTGCTTGCGCGACACCATCATTTTTAGCAGAATCCGTCAATTCATCGGCTACTGCTTTCACCTCCTCTTTGGCATTGGCTACTGCAATACCCTTCCCTACTGCTTTTAACAGATCTACATCATTAAAGTTGTCTCCAAATGCAATTACCTCTTGCAGGTTGAAATCATATTTATGTTGAATAAGTAGCTCCAAAGCTGTTGCTTTAGATATTTGAAGGGGTGCTATTTCTAAATAGGTGTCTTTTGATCTATATAAATGAAGCGGTGCATTTTGATTTTTTAATTCCTTGATCAGAGCATCTATCAATTCAGAACTGCCCATGCACATAATTTTATGAGCTCCGTTTTCTGATGACTTCCAATGGTTGATCACATCGGAATTGGAAAGTAT
>JBBSPJ010000552.1:0-2063 GCA_038258905.1 Cytophagales bacterium | reverse complement strand
CTCTTTTTATTAGATTCAACAACATAATGATCAATTAATGGCGCAAATACGTTCATTAATAATATGGCTAGCATGATACCTTCTGGATATGCAGGATTTACCACTCTAATGATAACCGTCAATACACCAATTAAAATACCATAAATCCACTTACCAGTTTCAGTATGAGATGCAGAAACTGGGTCAGTTGCCATAAATACTGCTCCAAAAGCCAAACCACCCATTACTAAGTGATAATGGGCAGGTAAATCCATAAATGCATTATAACCAACTGCGTTAAATAATAACCCCATCAAATAAGCTCCTAGAAATACACTGAAGATAATTTTACCACTACCAACTCTGGTAATAATTAAAATTGCAGCACCTACTAAGGCACATAATGTAGATGTTTCACCAATTGAACCAGGAATTGCGCCTAAAAACATATTTTTAAAAGTAAACATTCCTTCTGCCCAGAAATTTGAAAATGCATCCAATACAGATCCTGTACCTGCCAGAGCTGTATCGTAAGCGATGGCTAATGCAGTTGCACCTGAATAGGCATCTACTGGCGTTGCATCTCCTATGTAAGTCCAGACAGTACCCGAAATATCAGTAGGATAGGCGAAATAAAGAAATGCCCTTGCAGTTAACGCAATATTTAAAACATTCATACCAGTACCACCAAATACCTCTTTTGCAATAATTACAGCAAATACTGTAGCAAGAGCTACTTGCCATAATGGAATAAATGGCGGCATAATTAAAGCAATTAACATCCCTGTCACCAAGTATCCTTCATTAACCGGGTGGTTCCTGATTACGCAAATAGCAAACTCTGTACCCAAACCTACTGCATAAGAAACTATTACGATAGGCAATGCTTGCATAGCCCCAATTCCAATTTTTTGAATTAAAGTTGCTGTTTCGCCTATAGCTAAATAGTGCTGATGACCAATATTCCATATACCAAACAATAAACAGGGGATCATAGCAATCACCACTGTTATCATGGTTCTTTTCAAGTCATTAGCATCACGAATTTGTACACCCTTTTGGGCAGTAACTAACTTGGGCCGAAAAAGGATAGTTCTGTGACCTTCGTAAAGCGTATAATACTTTTCGTACTTACCCCCTTTTTCAAAGAGAGGCTCGATATTATCGAAGAATTTTTGTATTGGATTCATATTCTATTATAAAATTTTAAAGATATCCACCCACACATGGCGGTCATCGGTATTACCCATTAATCATTAAATTGATTCCTTTTCTTAATAATATTTGAAGTTCATGTTTAGAAACATCGATGAACTCACAAAGTGCCACATCCTCTTCAACTAACTCAAAAATTCCCAATGCTTCCATTTCATCAAAATCTTCAGCCATAATAGCCTTGAAAAGATAAGTTGGAAGAATATCCATAGGGAGTACCTCTTCGAATGCACCAGTCATAACAAAAGCTCTCTCTTCTCCGTTCGTATTGGTGTCTAAAACGTACTCTTTATTTTTATTAAAAAATGATAGTAATCCAATTGCTCTGTGAAAACTTAATTTAGAGGCAGTAGGCTTAAGCCAACCAAGTAATTCCTCAAAATCACCTTCCGGTACAACAGTAATTTGTTCATCATAAAAACCTAAATACCCATCAGCACCAATCCTTTCGCCCGTTAAAGGGTTACCAGAAATATATCTTACGTGATCTGATTTTATGTTGTCTTTTATAATATTTACAATTGAGGCACCTGTAGAAGTTTTATAATATTGAGGCTTTTCTACTTCAGAACCAGTTAAAGCTACTATTTTTGAGGCGTCATATTTACCTTCTAAAAATAATTTACCAATTTGTATAACTCCATAAGGTTTAATAGTCCAGGCTATATCTCCTTTATTAATAGGATCTAAATGATGAATTTGTACCCCAACATTTCCCACAGGGTGCTTGCCCGAAAATTTATTAATTTGAACACCTTCAGCACTAGAAAACATTTTAGATACTTCTTCATCAGCCGAAATATTTAAATGTACAATGCCTTTGGTTAATTTCTTAATAACATTTAAGCCCGCCTGAAATGCTTCTTCCT
>JBBSPJ010000551.1:0-2067 GCA_038258905.1 Cytophagales bacterium | reverse complement strand
CCTATCGGTACTGATGAATCAACAGGACTTGGCTTGTACATTGTGAAGAGCATGGTAGATAAAATGGGAGGTAAAATTTGGGTAGAAAGCGAGAAAGGAGAGGGAGCTAACTTCTTAGTATCACTTCCATCCCCTCAGAATAAAATCTTCTAAACTTCTTTCAATTTCCAATGGCCTTTTTTGAACCAAATAATTGAGATAACCGCTAATAAAGAAAATGCGGTTACTATTGCTGTGTAAACACCATCAGATTCCCAGCCTAATACATTTGCCAAAAAATAAGAAAGGGGTATTTGAATAAGCCAAAAACATAAAAAGTTAATAATTGTTGGGGTTCTGGTATCTCCTGCACCATTAAAGGCATGACTTACTACCATTCCATAAGCAAAAAAGATATAACCGAAGCAAATATACCTGACGGCTTTGATAGCTTCGGCTTTAACAGTTACTACATCTGTAAAAATACCAACTATTTGGTTGGCAAAAATATAGAAAATTAAAGAAACTGAGAAAAGGAAAATGACATTATAGCGAGCTGCTAGCCATACGGATTTCTCAGCCCTATCCGGTAATTTAGCTCCTAAGTTTTGTCCTACCAAGGTAGCTGCAGCATTGCTAATTCCAAAAGAGGGCAATATGGTAAATATGATAATACGTAAAGCAATGGTGTATCCTGCTAAAGCTTCACTTCCGAAGTTAGAGATTATTCTTGTAAGAAAGATCCAACTGGCCGATTCTATTAAAAATTGACCTACTCCACCGGAAGCTATCTTTACTAAACGAGTAATAATGCTAAAATCCGGTCTAAACTGTTTCAGACTGATGGAAATAACACCGCTTCCTTTAAGCAAATGATAAACCTGGTATAAAACGCCTGTAGATCTACCGATAGTGGTTGCTATTGCTGCACCGGCCACACCCATTTCCGGAACTATACCCCATCCGAAGATGAAAAGAGGATCTAACAGCATATTTAAAATATTGCTAATCCATAAAGCACGCATGGCAATAGCCGCATTGCCAGCACCACGGAATATTCCATTTATTAAGAACAATAGCATGATGGTTCCATTGCTGGCAAACATAATTTTGGTGTACCATTTGCCTTCGGCTATTAAATCTTCCTCACCACCCATTAAGCGGAGTACATCCTCGCCAAAAATAAAACCAGCCACACTTAAAATAGCAGAAATAATGAGGGTGACTATAATAGCTTGAATAGCTGTAAAAGAGGCTTCTTTTGGTTTCTTTTCTCCAATTCTTCTGGCTACCATGGCAGTCGCGGCCATACTTAAGCCAATTCCTAAAGAATAAACAATAGTAATAACAGACTCAGTTAGCCCAACTGTAGCCACGGCATTAGTGCTTATTTGGCTTACAAAGAAAACATCTACTACAGCAAATAAAGACTCCATCACCATCTCCAGCACCATAGGAATAGATAGCAAGATGATGGCTCGGCTTATCTTAATATTAGTCAGGTCTTCATTGGTGCCTCTGATGGCGTATTGCAAAAAGAATAAATATTTTCTAACTTTTGTAAGCATAGTTGAGCCAAATAGTTGAGCTAGTGGAATGCGAAATTAGCGGATAAAAGTACGTATAATAACTCAAAGTAGAACTAGTCGATTAGTTTTTAGAAAATAGTTTTGTTAACTTAAGGCATAAACTAATCAAGCCGAATCAACCTTATGACTCACAAAATATTATGTTCCTGTTTATTTCTTTGCTTTTACAGTAGTTTAAATGCTCAAAGTATTATTGGGAAATTAACTAATAATGCAGGTGAACCAATTCCCTATGCGCATATTATTTTGGAAGGTACAGGTACTATTTCAAATGATTCCAACCGGTTATAAAGCGAAAGTTATCAAGGTAGAAGACTGAAGTTAAAAAATTAACATTTCCTTCATCTTCAAATCAATTAATTTTAACACCTTTACTTCTGTAAAATTTAAAAAATATGAGAAGTTTTTTCCTGTTATTTAGTACCTTATTTATAATGATGAATGCCTGTAACGAAACACCTGAAAATTACGAAAATATAGATTGGCAAGGACATCGGGG
>JBBSPJ010000550.1:0-2093 GCA_038258905.1 Cytophagales bacterium | reverse complement strand
TAATAAAACCTCATCCTATATCCTTCTCCGAAGAGAGAAGGAGAATGGTTTTAACTCAATGAGATTAACTAAAGTATATAAAATGATTTTTTTTAACTAACTTTTAGGGATGGTTGATTACCCAAAATACTTAAAATTGCTACAAAGTCTCATTCAAACGCCTTCTTTTAGTAGGGAGGAAGATAAAACTGCTGATATTTTGATCTATTTTCTTGAAAATGAAGGCTTAAAAGTAAATCGTATAGAAAATAATGTTTGGGTTAGCAATTTGTATTTTGATGAAAGTAAGCCAACAATCTTACTCAACTCACACCATGATACAGTACAGCCCAATGGCAGTTACTCTAAAGACCCATTTTCAGCAGAGGTTATCAAGAATAGGTTATATGGGTTAGGAAGCAATGATGCAGGCGCTTCTTTGATTGCTCTATTAGCTACTTTTATGAATTTTTATGAGCAGAAGGAGATGGCTTACAATATAATTTGGGCGGCCTCAGCAGAAGAAGAAATTTCAGGGAATAATGGAATGGAATTATTATTTAGTCATTTACCAACTATAGATTTTGCGATTATCGGAGAACCCACTCAAATGAATATGGCCATTGCTGAAAAAGGTTTAATGGTGCTGGATTGTATTAGCAGAGGTGAGGCCGGGCATGCAGCTAGAGAGGAGGGAGTGAATGCTATTTATTTAGCTATGAAAGATGTTAGCTGGTTTCAGGAGTTTCAATTTTCTAAAGTGTCCGAGTTCTTAGGTCCGGTAAAAATGTCGGTCACTATGATACAATCGGGAAAGCAACATAATGTAGTACCCGATACTTGTAAGTTTACAGTTGATGTGCGTACCACAGATACTTACACAAATGAGCAGGTATTGGAAATTATCAAAAAGCATGTAAAATGTGAAATACAGCCTCGTTCCACTCGATTAAAACCAAGTTTTATTGATCCAAAACATGCGGTTGTTTTAGCCGGTAAGGAGCTGAGTTGCCAAATTTATGGTAGTCCTACTTTATCAGATCAATCGCTCATAAATGTCCCTTCACTCAAAATGGGGCCTGGTGATTCAGCCCGAAGTCATACTGCTGATGAGTATATTTATACTACTGATTTTGAGCAGGGTATTGATACTTATATTAAGTTATTAACGAAGGTGATGTGAACAATTTTCCCAGGAAAATAAATTAAAATTTAAGAATTGACTAAATGAATAAACTTAATAAAATCTGGCAAAAAGCTGAAAATAATGATTCACGGGTAGATAAATTCACTGTAGGACAAGACCGTGAATTAGACCTTGTGCTAGCTCGATTTGATGTGTGGGGCTCCATTGCTCACATTACCATGTTGGAGAGCGTAGGATTGCTTGAAAAGCAGGAATTATCGCAGCTTAATGAGGGTTTGCTGCAGATTTTAACAGAAATTGAAAGTGGAGAGTTTGAAATTGAGGAGGGAGTTGAAGATGTGCACTCTCAGGTAGAGGGCTTACTCACTGCTCGATTAGGAGATGTTGGAAAAAAAATACATAGCGGAAGGTCTCGCAATGACCAGGTTTTGGTAGACCTAAAGCTTTATTTTAGATACGAAATATCAGAAATTGTAAAAGAGGTTGAATCACTTTTTATGCAATTAACCTCCCTAGCAGACCAGCATAAGAATAAATTGTTGCCGGGTTATACGCATCTTCAATTGGCCATGCCCTCTTCTTTTGGTTTATGGTTTGGTGCTTATGCAGAAAGTCTGGTTGATGATCTTGAAATGATGCAGGCAGCCTGGAGGGTTTGCAATAAAAATCCATTAGGTTCTGCAGCAGGTTATGGTTCCTCTTTTCCATTAGACCGAAAGCTTACCACTTCACTATTGGGCTTCGATTCGCTGAACTATAATGTGGTGTATGCACAAATGGGTAGGGGTAAAACAGAGCGGATTTTAGCCCAGGCTATGTCGTCAGTAGCACAAACCTTAGCAAAAATGGCTATGGATATCACCTTATATCTGAACCAGCATTTTAGCTTTATCAGTTTTCCGGATCACCTGACTACAGGTTCCAGCATTATGCCGCATAAGAAAAACCCAGATGTTTTTGAACTGAT
>JBBSPJ010000549.1:0-2162 GCA_038258905.1 Cytophagales bacterium | reverse complement strand
ATAAAGCATGCATTTGCTATAAAAAGATAGCTCAAAATCCCGTAGGGATGATATTTTGGTAGATTGACAATCAACATGCCGGTTGATTTTGGCAGAATTTTTGTGCCGAAGGAAAGCAAAAATGATGACAAAATCTTAGCAGCGCTGATAGTATAAACCAAGATCTGTGACTGCCGGTTTTCGTTTAATTTTATCATTAATTATATGGATTAACCTTTCAATACTTATATTTACTATTTGTCCCGATAATACTTCTATTAAATTAATATGAGATATACAAATATTTTATTTTGGCTCTTAATATCAGTAAGTGCTTGTTCCCAAAAACCTACAAATGAGGAAGTAAAGGAAATTACCGGTTTTGTAGGAGATATAGCCCCTGATTCAGCATTAGATGATCCGGCATTTGAAAAATGCAATAAAGGACATGTTTTTCAGTATTTTAATGATAGCAATGGATTGGAATATGAAGGAGAAAGACCTGCTATAAAAGCTGCTTTTCAAGGGTATAATCACCAGGTAGTTGCAGGTGAAAGCGGATTAATCAGGATCAGGTTTGTAGTGAATTGCAAAGGAGAGACCGGTCGGTTTAGATTAATGGCTATGGATAAAAATTACGAGGAAAAATCTTTTCCTGAAACCATAACCGAGCAACTGATGAAAATTACGCAATCCTTGAAAGGCTGGCAAACTAAATATATACAAGGAAGTGAAATTGACTATTACCAATACCTCATTTTTAAAATTGAAGACGCTCAACTAATTGAAATTATGCCATGAAGATACAATTTGTAATATTTTTCTGCTTACTTCCTCTACTCTGCTACTCTGGCCCTAACTGCAATGTTTATTTATATGAGGGAGATACAGCTCTCTATAAAGCCTGTAAATTTGCAGAAGAAAATGGTGGAGGCTATTACCAATTTGATAAGAGAATGCATGCGATCTACGATAGTGCTCTTGCCATATGTGATCGTTTTGCCTATGCTTATAGGGTAAAATCCGTTGCCTACTTGAAAAGTGGTGATTTTTTAACCTGGAAAAAGTTTATCGATCAGGCAGTAAAGTATGAACCGGAATTGAATATGGGCTATAGAGGCTGGTGTCGTTATCAATTCTTTAGAGATTATACAGGTGCCATTAAAGATATAGAAGATTTGGAAAAACTGGTACCTTACGATATTGGCTACTCTGCCAATGGCAATTATCATTTAATGATTGCCAAAGCATTATGTTATATGGAATTGGGTGAGAAACAGAGAGCAATCGACATTATAGAAAAGCAATTGGCTAAAGAAGATTATGAAGCAGGACTTTTCGACTACTATCAGTTAGGAGTAACTTATTATCAAGTAGGTGATTCTGATAAAGCTTTGCACTATCTATTAGAGCAGAGAAATCAAAAGGTTTTAGCCGAAACTGAGTATTATCTGGCAAAGATTTATAAATCTCAGGGGAAAATGGAGGAATACAAATCTCACAAATCAAATGCTCTGGAGTATTATCAGAAAGGACATATTTTATTTGATGATTATTCCCATCACACGAATAAAGTGTATTATGCTGATCTTAAGAAAGAATTAAACTAATCACTTACAAGAAAGGTAATTGAATCTTAAATTATAAGGTTTCTACCTTATAAACAACAATTATAAGGTTTTTACCTTATAAATAGCAATTATAAGGTTTTTACCTTATAATTGTAAGTAAATGCAAGCAGTTATAACAGGAGATATTATTAATTCATCCGCTACTAAGAATAGAGATGTACTTATTGAAAGGCTGAAACGCGAGTTTTCGCTATTGGAAAAAAGCGCATCCAATAGCTTTTCCTTATACAGAGGTGATGCTTTTCAGGGTGTTTGTGAGGCAAGGGACGCCTTAAACATCTTCCTAAAAATTAAGGCACTTTTGATAACGGAGAAATCGAATGTGAGGATTGCCATAGGAATTGGCCCTATAGAGCAAATGAAAAAAAATCTGGCAGAATCTGATGGCACAGCTTTCCGGCTTTCGGGCAGAACGCTAGACAGCCTGAAACCTGCTAACCAAAAATTTATGATTAAAACGGTTGCGGAGGACACCAACAGAGAGCTTGAACTGACCTGTCAGATGCTGGATATTATACTAAGCAACTGGACATTAAAATCCACGGAAGTAGT
>JBBSPJ010000548.1:0-2170 GCA_038258905.1 Cytophagales bacterium | reverse complement strand
TTCGAGCTTTTGAAAAGAGATGGCATCATCAAAATCCTTTGCATCTTCAGGGTCGATTGTGAAGGTGGTTACCTCCCTCATATCCCTTCTTTTAGCTATCTCTTCTTTGGTTATTTTATCACTAATTTGTTCAGATTCATTTAAAACAGTTTCAGGAAACTCCATAGGTAAATTAAACTCTGCCATGATGGAATGTATTTCCGCATCATTTTCTCCTGCCTTACCTAATACCCTAATTACCTTGGCTTCAGGCTTCCTTTCAATGCTATCGGGCCATTTGCTTACTTCAACAATCACCTTATCCTGGTGCTTTGCTCCGGCCAAATTGTCGTTACTAATAAAAAAGTCTGTATGTACAGATCTAGCATCAGGAATCATGAATGCATAGCGCACTGACATATCAATTCTTCCTACGAATTGAGTTTTAGAACGCTCTACAATCTCCATCACTTTACCTTCTTCCCTACCATCTTTATTCTTTTTGGTAGTTACCACCTTCACTATATCACCATGAAACGCTCCTTTTAAATCCCGCGCTTTTATAATCACATCAACTTCTCTATCTTCTGCTACAAGGTAGGCTACCCTTGGATTTACATGATCCACTTTTCCTACAATATATTCAGGTTGCTTTACTGATATATAAGAGTTTCTGGCTGCTTTTTCCACTTTACCCTCATTCAATAATTCATTTAATATTTTTTCTACGTATTTCTTAGTTTCAGCAGTATTGCTTTGAAGTGCTTTTGCGATATTTCTTACTGTAAATGATTTATGTAAATTAAAATCAAGGATTTGTAATACTTCATTTTTTAAATCAGGTAAACCTTTTATCGTTTTCTTAGGCTGTTTTTTACCTTTTATTTTTTTATTTCTACTCATAATTAAATATAATCTGTTTCTTTGAGCTTCCTGTTAATTATTTATGAAATGTATGTAAAGATTTCAGGAAACTCATACCTTTTCTATTTGATTTTCTTCTAAAATAGGCAAGGAATTCATTTTAAGATAAAGTTGACAAGTTAAAATTACATCTTTCTCACAATATGTTGCAATCCTTCCCAAGTCATTTTCTTGATAAAAAATATCAAAAACCTGGCTCCCGTTTATATCATCTTTGCTTGTGGGCAAATTAAAAACATGCGCTAATAAATCTAATTTACTATAATGTTTTCTATCACCAAACTTCCACATTTCTAATGTATCCAAATAGGGTGTTTGCCACGGCTTCTTAGAAGAAACGTCAAGCATGTCAGGAAGTTTTAATTCGTTTATCAAAATCCTTCGGCAAATAAATGGGACATCAAACTCTTTTATGTTATGTCCACATAAAACAGTGTTTGAATTATCAACCTTCACCAAAATTTCTATCAGATTTTCCAAGAGACTAACCTCATCCTTATCAGCTAAGGTTTTCACTCTTAAGTTCGTCTCGTCACCCTTGCCAGAGAGCCAACCAAGAGAGATCACTATTACTTTTCCAAACTCTGCGTAAATCCCTGCTCTTTGATATATTTCTTCCGCAGTTTGCTCTTCTGATTTTATAAATTTTGCTTTATAATCCCAAAAACCTTTTTCTTTCTCCGTTAAATTAGTGTAATGAGGATATTGAGGAACAGTTTCAATGTCGATGAATAATATAGCCATGCTAAATGTTTTGGTTCAGCGAAAGTTATAAAATCATTTCAATAATATTTACACCTGTTGAAAAAATTCTTTAAAAATTTTTAGGACGAGACCAAGGATTACCTCCCCCCGCCTCCGCCTCCACCGCCTCCACCACCAGAGGAACCGCCACCGCCACTTCCACTACTACTGCTTGCAGTGGATGAACTTATACTGGATGCCAAAGAAGAAGATAAAGCAGAGGAAATAGCAGAGGCTCCGAAATGTGTTCCGGCTACGGATGACAGTCTTGATTGAGAACGCGAACTTTCCATTGCCAAGGCTTTTTGAACCACTGAATCGAAGCTCTTTCCCCACTTATTTTCCACACCCATAGCAATGGCATAAGGAAGTAATTCTTCAAAAAGTTGTAAGCCCTTGGTAGGATCCTGCAAAGCATCAAAGCGATATTGCTCTGCCT
Organism: Cytophagales bacterium; assembly: GCA_038258905.1. GTDB lineage: Bacteria > Bacteroidota > Bacteroidia > Cytophagales > Cyclobacteriaceae > Marivirga. The sequence goes on along the minus strand of JBBSPJ010000548.1, from coordinate 84 downwards.
TTTCCATAAACATTTTCAGGCCTTCCAGGTGATCAATTACTTCCCTCCCCTTTTCTGTTGGGGCTAACATAAGTTGGCTAAATA
>JBBSPJ010000547.1:0-2181 GCA_038258905.1 Cytophagales bacterium | reverse complement strand
ATTATCTAGACAACTCCTGAGAAATTTTACAGCTTTGGTAGTAAAGCGGTCATGAAGCGACTGCTTAGTGATTTTTAGTCTGAAATCCTTGAAAAGATAGGAGGCCATATCCAAAAGACTGAAATGTTTGCTTCTGTGATAGGCAAAAACCAAACTAAAAAGAAAATGATACCCTCCAAGTTTAGATTTTCTAATAGAAAAACCACTTTCCTTAGCTAAAGAATTAATGCGACACGGATCAAAAGCTAAATTGAGTTTTTCCGCTAAAATTCTTTCTTTTTTACGTGAATTTCTTTGGTAATTATTGCTTCTTTTACTGAATTTTCACTATATTTATAGTGTTAAAAGGCGGTAAATCAGATAGTTAAATCGTCTTCAAACCCACAAAGCTTATACAAATATGAAAAAAAGGAAGAAGAATCCCCCTGGGGATTTACGCCCAACTCATATTTTCCTCACCAACAGATACTTACGGTCTTAGCCTGACGGCTATGATCTGACAGGCAGGTTAGCGTCTTTGCGAGACCAGCCTTTTAATTATTAAAGCCAAAGGCTTCTAATGGGCTCGCTAAAGCGAGGTTTTTTCTCGCAAAGCCGCGGAGGCGCAAAGTCTTACGCAAAGTAATGCTTAGCATTTAAAGAGAAGGAATATATATCTGATTTAGCTATATAAAATTACTTTAGCATATTTTTTTATTTTCTCTGCGGGCCGTTGCGCCATTGCGGCTCTGCGAGACCAGCCATTTCGGCTTTTGCCGAATAAAGCTTTTGCTTTTCCTCAGCGCCTTGGCGTCTCTGCAGTCAACCAGCCGAAGGCTTCAAATATAATTTCAGATTTTGCTTTGATCTGTTTACACTATTTGATATTCCATAATTTGTAATTTTCAATTGTTCCTGCTTTCTTTCGGATCGATTATCATCCTTATATTTAAGCCGTTTGGGATTTACTAAGAAATACATAAAATTAGTAGAACGATTTCTACCTTCTCCTTTCATCATCGCTATTTTATTAAGCGGTATCACCTTTTTATTAGCCTTAATTTTTACAGGTGATTCCATTAATGTTTTCACTCAGTCGAAAAATATATTAGGCTATTGGCAAACGGGGTTTTGGGAGTTATTGGCTTTCACCATGCAAATGGTTTTGATATTACTATTAGGTCACACATTAGCTCTTACTCCATTTTTTTCAAAACTCATTACTCATATTGCTACAAAACCGAAAAATACAGCTCAAGCAGCTTTTTTCATAAGCTTTTCCACCATTTTAGTAAGCTTTCTCAATTGGGGGCTTTGCCTCATTTTTGGCGCCATTCTCTGTAGAAAAATAGCTGAGAGCTTTACACAATCAGGCAAAGTTGTTAATTACGGGCTCTTAGGGGCCGCTGGTTATTCTGGAATGATGGCATGGCATGGTGGCTTATCAGGGTCTGCTCCACTTAAGGTAGCAGAAAGTAATCATTTTTTAGTTGATCAATCGGGAATCATCCCCATTTCTGAAACTATTTTTTCAGCAATGAATATCAGCCTCAGCATTGTTTTGTTATTGGCTATACCCTCTTTGTTTTTTTTATTGGGTAAATTTTTTCAACCTAATTCTAATTATGAGAATTTACTCAAAAAAAGAACTGGAGCCTCTATTAAACCTGAAAAATCAAATGCACTTGATAGTAAAAGATGGCCTGCAGTAGTCTTAGGCTGTATTATGTTATTAAGTGCCCTTCTTTTCGGATGGGGAAACCTGCAGGAAAATAAATCCTTCACAGACCTAAATTATATCAATTTTTTATTGCTGGCATTTAGCATCTTATTCCATGGAAGCTTGGATAATTTTATGTCGGCCGTCCACTCAGGAATTAAAGGAGTCAGCGGAATTATTATTCAATTTCCGCTATACTCCGGCATTATGGGAATAATGAAATATTCAGGCCTTGTACTACTTATTTCTGATTTTTTTGTGAGTATTTCTACCTCTCAAAGCTTTCCAATACTTACTTTTTTAAGTGGTGGTTTGGTTAATTTTTTTGTTCCATCCGGTGGCGGACAATGGGCAGTTCAAGGGCCTATTGTGATAGAAGCTGCAAAAGAACTTAATATCCCTCTACCCAAAATTGTAATGGCACTGGCTTATGGAGATCAGATTACCAATATGCTTCAACCTTTTTGGGCTTTGCCACTACT
>JBBSPJ010000546.1:0-2181 GCA_038258905.1 Cytophagales bacterium | reverse complement strand
TGAAGGTTTTTTATAGTTTCATTATTTCTTTGGGTAATAATCAACGTGCCAAGCGCATAGGATTTACCGCCAAACTGTACGGGTTTATTGGCTACTTTTACTTTGATTTTTTCTTTATGTAGGCTGGCTAATAAACGTGCATCTGAAAAGCTTTGGTAAGGTATTAAATAGGCATAAGCCTTATTTACACTAAAATCTTCACTGGCTTTTTCGGAGGGTTGGTTCGCGTTTATTTTAGATTTTACACCATAAGTTTGCAGACCATAGGCATAAGGAATTGCCCATGCAGTAATATCATAGGTGAGTGAATCACTGTACTTTGGTAGAGGATCAAATAAAGCTTGAATTAAGGTAGATTTAGGCTGAAATGATGAAATCACTAAATCTTTTGCATCAGTGCTGAAGGAGATCTCCTTTTTTTGGAAATAGTCGAAGCCTTTCAGAGATTGCTTGTTACCTATTTCACCATAGGTTATTTTCTGCTTATCTAAAAAAGCCTTTAAAGCTTTATGGTCATTGGCTTTATCTTCAGACCACTTTACTATATAAGATTTATAAATGTCTTTTGGATTGTTGCGATTAGTATCAAAATAAGATTTGAAATTGCTATTTAATTCCTTGGCTTTTTTAGAGGCAATTTCTACGGTGCTCATCCCGGTTGTATAATGATGTGCAATGCGATCTACTAGGGTAAGGGTATCTCCTAATTCTGTAATTACTCCTAAACCTCCCATGCCACCCCCGGCTTGTTCATAAGTCATACCTATGGCGCCATTAAAAGTAGGGTAGGTATCTCCATAGCTGGGATAAAACAGATCAAAACGCTCTCTGGTGAAGTAGAGCCAATTGTTTTTATCGAAATACTTTGCATGGTTTTTACCGATTTCCGTCTGGAATTTACGTTGCCACTGAGTAATTACCTCATGTATTGGCTCTGCTGCCGGTGCGAAATAATAGGGGTTATTAATGCCTTGTTCATGAAAATCTACATGGATATGGGGCATCCATTGGTGGTAAGCTTTTATTCTGGCTTCCGACTCTTTTTGTGTTTGCCATGCCCAGTCCCTGTTTAAGTCGAACAGATAATGATTAGGTCTGCCACCGGGCCATACTTCTCTATGTTCCACTGCCTCAGACGAAGGATCATAGTTTTTTGCTCCATACTGCCAATAGTAATTAGCATATCGGTCTCTTCCGTCAGGATTCACACACGGATCAAGAATAACTACAGTGTTTTTTAACCAGTCTGCACTTCCCATTTCACCGGTTAATAATGAATAGGCAGTTCTCATAGAAGCTTCCGTGGAGGAAGATTCGTTGCCATGAATATTATAACTTAGCCAAACGATGCTTATATCGTTCATCTCCGGTTCACCCTCCTGCAATCCGGTTATTTTCAATTGATTTGCCTTAATACGCTCTAGTTTACCCATATTTTCCTGAGAGGAAATTATGGTGTAATACAAAGGTCTTTCCTCATAAGTGGAACCATATTGCTCCATTTTTAACTGATTCGAGTTAGCAGCTAAATGTTCAAAATAGGCTACCACCTGGTGGTGTCTACTAAAATTTGTGCCTAGTTCGTAGCCTAAAAACTCAGCTGGCGATTGAATTTGACTGTAAGAAAGAAAATAAGTAGATAAAAAAAGGAGTGAAAATAGGGTCTTCTTCATAAAATGTAAATGATGTGGATCAAAATCCATTGATTCATGAGTTATAATCAAGCAAAATACAATTATTATGTATGAAAAAGAAGTAAGGATTGATGAGTGGTGGATATTACATGAATAATGGAATGTTCAAAATCTAATTAATTGAATATTATTCATCATAATTTATAATATTAAATCAAGAATAGTAGTTTTACACATTGAATAAGTTCAGGTTTAAATTCGGAATATAGCTGTTGTTGCAAATCACATACAAATTATACTTATGTTAAATCCTCATTATTTTAAGAGAATCTATTTATTCATTGCTTTTGTTGTAATTTCATTATCAAATACTAAAGCCCAAGAAGAAATCACAGAATTTGACATAAAAGTCTATCCTTTCGATAAAAATTCAAACAACCCTTCTTCCATCGCATATTTGGATACGATATTTAGTGATTACAATCACTTTTTTATGGATGAGTATCATGGGAAGTCCGTTGGAGAAAATTTGAAAAAGAAGTTCATT
>JBBSPJ010000545.1:0-2185 GCA_038258905.1 Cytophagales bacterium | reverse complement strand
TTATAAGAGGTGTATTTTGAACTAGAAGTATAAATAACGTTTCCATCAACTGTTCCACTGCTACTTCCTCCACCTCCGGTTTCTTCCTTAATATTGAGTCGGGCAGGATCAGTAACGCTCAAGTGAACTCCTAAACTTGCATTGGCAAAAAAACAATCTTTCAATAATGGAATTCTTGCACGTGTTCTTACCGGAATATGATAATAAACAGCGCCACCTTCACTTTTCATTCCACCACCGTTTTCAAACATCAAACTATAACCAGTTTTAGCAGGTCTTAAGGCCAAACCTGTTTCCAAACTCAATACTGAATTTAATTCATAACCGGCTATTATTGTGTAACCGGGCCAATCTAGCGTCCTGATATTGGGCGGCCCAGCTGAGTTGCCTTCATCTGTCACCTGGTATAAATCATAAATAAAATTGGCTTCATTCGCCAGATAAAATTTTGATTGTCCAGTGGCTTTATCTATTAATAAAACAAATGAAATGCCTATTAAAAGTAAGTTTCTCATATTTACACTATTTATTAGATCCAAAATTATACCGTATTCCAAAATTAAAACTTGAATAAGTACCTCGATGTAGCACGCTTGCCTGGCGAACAGGCTCATTTTCGAACTGGTATTCGATATTTGTTTTCTTTAAATCGTTAAACCCTCTATTGTATGATATCGTGGAATAAATGTTAAATCTCGAATTAACCCGAAAGTCAAAGCCGACTGCTGCAGATGCGGTAAGAAATGTCTTGTGATAGGTGATATATTGAGCTCTTGTGGTTGAAATCAAAACTCCATCTCTTGTTGTACTTCCCTCACTCATGCCCGAAACCTCAGTTTGCCCAACTCGTGATAGATCGGAAACACTCAATTGAACCCCGAGGCTTGCAGTCCCAAATAACCTATCTCCTAGCAACGGAATTCTGACACGTGTCCTGATTGGAATATGATAAAAAATGTTACCTACCTGGCTTTGGCTACCTGTTTTATCAGGATACACTAATTTATAGCCCTGTTTTGTTGGCCGAGTTGCAATGCCAGCCTCCAAACTGATTATCGGGTTTAATTCATAACCGAGCAAAATAGTAGTCCCCGGAATATTAAACTTTCTAAAATTGGGAGGGCTTACTGCACTCCCTTCATCTGTTACTACATAGGCTTCATGAATGAAATTGGCTTCGCCAGATACATAAAATTTTGACTGTGCATTACTTTTAAATGCAAAAAAGATCATGATTAAACTCAATAGTAAGGTTAGGTTTTTCATATTTTCATATTTATTTTAACCATTAACTTATTTAAATCTAAAAAAGTATAAGCTAACAGAAAATTTTTATAGGTAGAGGTAACTTTACCTTTTTTATTGTGCTCCTATTGTTTACAAGTTTGATTAAGAGAAGTATCATGAAGTATTGGAAGAAGGCTTTTACAATAACTTTTTTAGGGTTATCTACCAATCCATACAAAAATTTATATTTCGTACAATAACCCTCACTCTACTCTTGTAATTGAATGCATTTCGCGTAATTTTGTCTTACAATAATATTACCATGACAAAAGATTCAAATTCCCTTAATTTTATAGAACAAATAGTTGAACAGGATTTAGCCGATGGCTTATCTAAAGATAAATTACGATTCCGTTTTCCACCCGAACCTAATGGGTATTTACATATTGGTCATGCGGCTTCCATTTGTCTTAATTTCGGATTAGGAGAAAGATATAATGCCCCTGTGAACCTTCGTTTTGATGATACAAACCCTACCAAAGAAGAGCAGGAATACGTAGATGCCATTAAAAAAGATATTGAATGGTTAGGCTTTCAATGGGCTACTGAATGCTATTCTTCCGACTATTTTCAGCAACTCTACGATTGGGCTGTTCAATTGATTAAGGATGGTAAAGCCTATGTAGATAAGCAATCGGCTGAAGACATGGCGGAACAAAAAGGCACTCCTACATCAGCCGGGGTCGAAAGTCCACACAGAAGTCAAAGTACAGAGGAAAATCTTGACTTATTTGAAAGGATGAAATCTGGAGAATTTGAGCCTGGGACCCATATTTTACGAGCTAAAATTGACATGGCTTCTCCCAATATGCTAATGCGTGATCCTTTATTGTATCGTATTGTAAAAAAAGCACATCACAGAACCGGTAACGACTGGTGCATTTACCCTATGTACGAT
>JBBSPJ010000544.1:0-2190 GCA_038258905.1 Cytophagales bacterium | reverse complement strand
TAATCAAACAATTCACTTTTACCTATTATAATTTTTTCAAAACCACCAAATTCGCCAATATGTGCCTTGCCAATATTAGTAATTAAACCATGAGTAGGCTTGGCAATTTTACAATATGATGCTATTTCGCCCACATGATTGGCACCCATTTCAATGATCGCCATGTCATAGCTCGAGTTAATAGCAAGTACACTGAGAGGCACTCCTATATGATTATTAAAATTTCCTTTTGTAGCAAATGTTTTAAACTTAGCAGATAATGCAGCTTGCATTAACTCCTTTGTGGTAGTTTTTCCATTTGAGCCTGTAATACCTATTATGGGGATATTTAATTGATCCCGATGATAACTCGCCAATTCTTGCAAATTAGTTAACGCGTTCTCTACCAAAATATATTGGTCGGTATGCATGTCAAAGGTTTCCTCATCAATAACTACCGCTAAAGCTCCCTCTTTTATAGCTTGCTGAGCAAATAAATTACCGTTGAAATTAGGCCCCTTTAATGCATAAAAGAGATTACCCTTTACTAACTTTCGGGTATCCGTGCAAATACCAGTACTGTTAATGAATAATTGATGAATTTTACCAATATCAGTCATAGGAAATCGTTTATACAAATCTAGAAAATTGTTAAAGCTTCTAAATGTTTTGACAAAAAAAATAATAAAGAAATGTAAATTTGAACCATGCGAATTTTAATATGTTTTCTATTACTCACAATTAGCCTACATTCCAGTTTAGCCCAATGGCAATTCCAGAGTTATCAAAATATTCCCCTAAATAGCCAAAACCCTGCCCAAAGGTTTCCATGGGCAGGCGGACTCAATGGAGTACAATATAGCCAAATGGATTTAAATAATGATGGTGAATTGGATATTGTGGCCTACGACCGTTCCAGCAAACGCACTATTTGTTTCCTTAAAAACAATAATTCCTACAATTATGCCCCTGCTTATGAATCTTATTTCCCTGAAGAAATTACTAATTTTTTAATTCTTAAAGATTACGATCAGGATGGAAAGGCTGATCTTTTTACCGCAGGAAATTTGGGAATAGCTGTGTATCGTAACATAATAATAGGAAATACTCCGAGATGGGAAAAGGTATCCGATTTTATTACTTATGAAAGCTTAAGTGGAAATACCATTAACCTACAAACCAGTTTTAATGATTACCCCTACATTGGTGACATAGACGGTGATGGAGATCTGGATATATTTAATTTCAATTTCTCAGGTATTGAAAGTAAAATCGTTTTCTATAAAAATGAAAGTATAGAAAATACAGGAAATGCAGGTATTGATGATTACAGGGTAGAGAGTAATTATTGGGGTGAAATTGAAGATTGTGCCTGTAATGACTTTGCATTTGGAGGTGAGCCTTGCAATAGCAACTTTGGTAGGCAGGCACAAGAAAGAAGGCATGCCGGAGGTAAAAGCGTATTGATCCACGACTTTAACGGTGATGGCAACTTGGATTTGGTGACCAGCCATGAGGAATGTAATGAATTATATGCCTTTAAAGATAGTGAGGTCTCAGGCATTTCACCTGTTTATAATAGCTTTAGCACCATTTTCCCCAATGCTGCAAACCCGGCAGCCTTTAATTTTTATCCTAATACCATGTTATTGGATTTATCAGGAAACGGCTCCAATGATATAATCATAAGCCCCAATGTAGAAGCTAATTTAGGGAACCCTGTAAATTTCAAAGCCAGCAATTGGTTGTATGAAGCCGCCGAAACAGGTTATGAATTAAAGACCAAATCCTTTATCCAGGAAGATATGATAGACTGGGGCTTTCAGGCAAGTCCAGCCTTTATGGATTATGATAGTGATGGCGACTTAGACCTTTTTGTAGCTTATACTAATTTAGATGAAAATGAAAATTTATTTAGCAGCATTGCACATTACGAAAACACCGGCTCCCCAAACAATCCGGCATTTGAGCCCTTAACAGATGATTTCCTGAATATTCAATCTGTAGGCATGGCTAATATGGTAATGCAATGGAAGGATATTGACGGAGATGGTTTGCAGGATTTAATGGTACAAGGCACCATTAATAACAGTAACCAGCTATTTTTTATCTATAATAATAATGGCAGCTTCAATTTAAATAGTCGCCAAGTCATAACAGATGCTAATATTGGTTTTGGGTTTTCGGTACATTTGGCTGATGTTACAGGCT
>JBBSPJ010000543.1:0-2207 GCA_038258905.1 Cytophagales bacterium | reverse complement strand
TACATCCTTCAAAGTTTTACTAAATAACAGTTGTTCTCCATTATTTAAAATTAGTAAACTATAATTATTTTGACTTTGTGCATAAATAATGTCATTTACTTTAATAAACTCTAGTCCCTCGCTCACAGGAACAGCTATTTTAGCACTTATCAGATTGTCTTTTTTCAAAAGCTCAATAAATTGAGACATGTCCGGCTCATTAGCCTGGGGAAGATTTTTTCTTTTCGAAAGAAATTTTTCAACAGAAGACTTTAAATCATCAGCAGCAATAGGCTTCATCAAATAATCAAAAGCTTTGTATTTAAAAGCTTTTAAAGCATATTGGCTGTATGCAGTGGTGAAAATTATTTCAAAATTAATATCTGAAATTTGATCCAAAAACTCGAATCCATTTAACCTTGGCATTTCTACATCTAGAAAAAGCAAGTCAATTTTAACCCTATTGATTAGCTCAAGGGCATCATCGACTCTAGAAGCTTTAAAAATAACTTCAATATCCATGTTAAGCTCCTGTAAGCTCATAACTAAGCTTTCTATACAGTGTATCTCATCATCAATAATTCCAACTTTCATTTGATGTTTTAAAATGTCTGGTCTGAGCACAATATAATAAGGAATAAGTAACAAAAACCACTAACAAGCGAGTATTTGATAATTTTCGCAAGGTTTTGGAGGTCTTTCGATTATTATTTGATGTATTTAAAGAATTCCGAGGCTAATGCCCATATAATAATTCATGCAAGTGCTTTACTAACCCATACTATTGCCTTACTCATTTGCTATTTTATGGTTCAATCTCTATTCATAAATTCATATAAATTATAAAAATAAGTAATTTTTAAATGAAGGAATTATGAAGGTTTTTGTTAAAGTAGTAGGCATATTAATGATAATTATAATAATAACTTCCTTTTCAAAAATGGATGGAAAAAAGCAGAGTATTGAATTTTTGGAGCAACAGAATATGCTAACCATTGACAATAATTTAAAATACGAAATGGCAATTGAGAATTTAAGCCTTTTGAATAATCAAAAAATATTAGAATTGAATACTAAAGACCAGGAAATGCAATCAGAAACAGTAACCAGCCAGCCAATACTATCCAAAAGAAAATCTAAATCTTATAAAAGTGAGTACAGAGGATCTTTTTACAGAGCTTATGATATAAATTGATTTTATAGGGGTAAGGGTAGGGGCATGCCTTAATTTATTAAGCGCATGCTCTTCGCCCTTTTAAATCATTTCTGTATTCAATATAGGTAAGGTAGCGATCCAAATTTGAGCTTTAGTACCAATAACTTTATCATTTTCATCTTTATTTGCACCAATTTTAAATGTTATTTCTCTATCATTTTGCTGATTGTATATTGATAAGCGTTCTTCAATTAGTTTTAGACCCAGGTGGGTGCCGTCTGGCCTTGAGTCAAGCTCATTATTAGGTCTTATTTTAAATCCCATTCCATTATCTACTACCTCCACGCATACTCCATTATTCATTTCATAAACATTCATTTTTAATTGTTTATCAATTTTTCTACTGGGTAATAATCCATGTTTAACAGCATTTTCAGCTAAAGGCTGCAGAATTTTTGGTGGCACCATTAATCTATCTACATCTATACCTTCTTCTATATTTACTTCAAATCTGAATTCATTGTCGAACCTCAGTTTTTCAATTTCAAGGTACAGGCTTGTTGTTCTAAGCTCTTCACTTAACTCAATTACGTTCTTTCTATTACTTGTTAAACTAAGTCTTAATAAATTGGCAAAAGTATCCAGGTACTTCATAGCCTTATCATTCTTATTTTGGATAACAAGCCAACGCACGGCATTCATACCATTAAAAAGGAAGTGTGGATTCATTTGAGATTCTAAGGATTGAAGCGTAAGAGATTGTATTTTATTTTCAAATTTACTCTCTATTAATTTAACTCTTTTCTCCTCATTTTTTTTCTGCTGGTCTACAATTTCAGCCAAAGCATCCTGCAATTGAGTATTCACTTTTTCAATTTCATTTTTTTGCTTTAATATTTTGGTATTTTGTTCCCTTAACAATCTGTTCGATTTCTTTTTAACTTGTATATTCCTGTATTGCAATAAAACGATCGCAATTATAGCAACAAAACCAATTAATAAGAGTAATAAAAGGAATTTTTGGTTTTTCAAGGTTTCCTCCTGTGCCTCTATCTCAGTTTCCTGTAGTTTT
>JBBSPJ010000542.1:0-2219 GCA_038258905.1 Cytophagales bacterium | reverse complement strand
GTCTTTATCTTCAGAAGCCGAATCTGGGTATTCCGATTTTAGTAAAGATAGTTCCGATAAAAATGTAATCTCCAATCAAAAGTCACCTAAAAAATATGTGTTAGCCTCTATAGATATTAATCAGGCAGATACGGCCCAACTAAAAAAGATTTATGGCATTGGCGCAGTGTATGCTCAGAGAATTATCGATTTTAGAGATTTATTAGGTGGTTTTGCCAGTAAGGAGCAATACAATGAAATCTATGGACTTAAATCACCTAATTTAGATTCTCTTATAAAGTACACTAAAATTGCAGAAACAGTACAAATTAAGCAACTAAAACTTAACACATGCACTGAGGAAGAATTGAGCAAGCATCCTTATATTTCCTACAAGCAAGCGAAATTAATAGTATCTTACAGAAATGCTCATGGTGCATATGAAAGTATAGATGACCTAATGAAAATTAAAATTATTGATACTTCATTTACTTCTAAAATTAAACCGTATATCAATTTCGAACCTTAGATATCTTAAATACCAATATATTACGTTACCAATAGTGCCAAAAATTTTATAAATTTAATATTCAATGAAGTTTAGTTAAGCTTTTGTTCTAAACCTCAACCTTTCATCCTTCTCCGAGGAAAGTAGGAGGGTTGTCTTAACAAAACAAATTGAATTAACATTGTTAAACGCTGTAATGCATGCATGAAATCTTAAGTTATTACCTGAAAAGGCTTACTAATTTATCGAGCAGTAATCGCTCACTATTATTACTAAGGCTAATTTCAGACCAAACCATCGACTTGCACGATTTCGATTTTATCCTGAATAAACCGTCCTTTTCATTAATTGAAGACCTTTTAAGCCAAAAGAAGGATATTCCACTAGCCGCTATTTCTGATCCCAGAATGGAAGCCAATAACATATTGAGCGGAAAACTGAAGAAGATGCAGCGCATAGAGAAATTCATTTATGATGAAAGGGGCGCTAAAGATTTATATGTTGGCTGGCCCTTTGTTAGAGGTAAACTGCAAGGCGGAACAAATGTGAGGTGTCCGCTCATATTTTTCCCTATTGAATTAAAGCAGAAAAATGATCAATGGGTAATTCAGCTGCGCGAAGAGGTAAATATTACTTTCAATAAAACTTTTCTGCTTGCTTATGCCTATTATCATGGGGTTAAAATTCATGATGATTTATTGGAGAAGGTATTTGAAATTTATGATGCCGATAGCAGGGTTTTTAGAACAGAGCTCTATCAAATATTTAAAGAAAGCACTGTTAATCTCAATTTTAATCAAGATAATTTTATTGATAAACTTCAGTCGTTCAAAAATTTTAAAAAGTCAGATTTTGAAGATGAGCAAAAAGAAGGAGAAATTAAGCTATTCCCAGAGGCTGTTATAGGAATTTTCCCTCAAAGTGGCTCTTACCTTGTGCCGGACTATAGCTTTATGCTGGGTGAAGAGGAAAAAGTACAGGATATCGAGGAGTTTTTCCTCAGCAGAAACCCTGATAAATCAGATGATGACTTAGATCTTTATAGGCAGAAATACCGATTTATAGATAAAATAAAAGAGGAGGAAACTTTCACTGTTTTCCCAATGGATGCTTACCAGGAAAATGCCTTAAAGGCCATTAAAAAGGGTAATTCGCTGGTGGTTCAGGGGCCTCCAGGAACGGGTAAGTCACAGCTAATCAGTAATTTAATAGTGGATTTTATTGCCAGGGGTAAAAAAGTACTGGTAGTATGCCAAAAAAGGGCAGCACTAGATGTGATTTATCAAAAATTACAATCTATAGATATGGATGCTTTCTCAGCATTAGTTCATGATTTTAAAAATGACAGGAAAAAGATTTTTGAACAAATCCAAAGTCAGATTGAGCGTATTGACGAATATGAGGCAAGAAATAATGGCTTAGATGCCGTGCAAATTCAAAGGGAATTTTTGCAGGCTAGCCGCAGAATAGATCAGATTGTAGAAGAAAGGGAAGAATACAGGCAGGCATTTTTTGATGAAAGTGAATGCGGTATTTCTGCTAAAGAATTATATCTAAATTCCAACCATACCCAGCCTGCCATTAATATGAAGCAGGTTTATAGATATTTTCTACAAAATGAAATTAAGCAGTTTATACAAAAAGTAGTTCATTACCAGAGTTATGTAGACGACTTCAGTAAGGAAAAATTTATTTGGAACGACAGGTTAAACTTTAAAAATTTCACACTTAC
>JBBSPJ010000541.1:0-2219 GCA_038258905.1 Cytophagales bacterium | reverse complement strand
TATCGCCATGCTTTTCATTATTATTTTAATGTTTTACTATGGAATTACTCCTTCTTCAAGCATTATTTACTTACCTGTTTTTATACTACTCACCATTATTTCTGCTTTAGCAGTGGGCATTTGGTTAAGTGCACTCACCATCCGCTACCGCGATTTTCAGCATATCGTACCTTTTTTAGTCCAATTTGGCCTCTATGCCACTCCAGTAGGCTACCAAGCCAAAGATGTGATCAATAATTTACCTGAGTGGGGTACGTATTTGTATTATGCCAACCCAATGGCAGGTATAGTAGAAGGTTTCCGATGGAGTATTTTAGGAGGAGATGCTCCGAGTATTTATGCCTATTTTTCATTTTCAATAGTTATTTTGTTATTCTTAAGCGGCTTATATTACTTTAAAAGGGTAGAGAGAGTAATGGCTGATATTGTATAGGGGTTTCAACAATACATAAAAGCAGAAGTAATAAAAACAAGATGGTAACGAAGTGTTCTGCTTGTGCTGGCGATCACTTTACTCAGTTTTCCGGAATGTGTTGCTATTTCAACGCCTCTTCGAAGGGAGGTCTTTTTAAGGTTCAAAGTATTTAACTATGTGCAATTTTCTGGAATTGTAGAACCCATTGCAGGGGAGATTGCTGCTTATCTTGTATTATCTGTCAAGGCTTTGCTCCAATATGCGCTTTCATTTGCTGCTGGGGAGATAATATTTGTAGTGGTTGAAGAGTTATTGCCAGTATCTCAAACAGGTGATGATTCTGATTTATCTACCATTGGAGAGATAACAGGGTTCGCGACAAGAACGTTTTTAGATGTGACGCTTGGCTGATTTTTAATTTTCCCCTTAAGTTGAAAAAATATAAAGAAAGCGCTACTTTTAAAATTACAGTTTAAGTGAAACTTACTAATATGAAGATATTAACAGTCGTAGTTATTTTATATTTAGCCGGAATAGGCTTTGCCAATGCCCAAAATAAACCTGCCTACCAATTGTTCAACAATGCGGGAGAACATACCGACTATGATGACATGATTAAAGATCTTGCGATGAGTGACATGGTTTTTTTTGGTGAGTACCACAATAATCCTATATCACATTGGATGCAACTGGAAATGAGTATAAGCTTTTATAAAATTAAAGGCAGTAAACTGTTTTTTGGAGCTGAGATGTTTGAATCTGGAAACCAATTGGTTCTCAATGAATATTTAAGGGAATTGTATCCTGAAGATAAAATGACTCCAGAAATTACACAGATGTGGAGCAATTATAAAACGGATTATAAGCCTCTACTGGATTTTGCAAAAGAAAACAATTTGCGTTTCATAGCTACTAATATTCCCAGAAGATATGCCGCAATGATTAATAAAATGGGGATGGATGCCCTGAAAGAATTAAGTCCTGAGGCACTTTTACTCATAGGTCCTGATTTGGAGAAATACTTTGACCCAACAGTGAAAGCTTATGCCGAAATGGCAGAAATGATGGGAGGACATGCTCCTGCCAATATGCTCAATATGCAAATGGCGCAAGCTGCTAAAGATGCGACAATGGCTCATTTTTCATTGAAGCATTTCAAAAAGGGTGATTTCCTATTTCATTTTGAAGGCTCTTATCATTCTAACTACCAACAAGGCATTATATGGTGGGTCAATACAATTCAACCCGGTCTGAATATCAAATCTATTACAACTGTGATACAATCTGAATGGGATGCAATGACAGAAGTTGAGAGAAGTGAAATTGCAAATTATATAATTGTAGTGGCGGATAATATGACATCAACTTATTGATAATATTTTATTTCCTAAAGTAAACAATTTCTCTATATTCCAATACCTTTGAATAAATTGTAATTGATGAAAATATTATGACCCAAATTGCCATTATTCGCGAAGATAAAATTCCGGTAGACAGACGCAGCCCCTTGAACCCGGCACAAGCCAAGGAGGTGGAAGAGACTTTTGATGTATCTATGAAAATCCAAAATAGTAATGTGCGGGTTTTTAAGGAAGAAGAGTTTGTGTTTAACGGCCTAAAGACGGTGAATGAGGTGGATTCATGCGATATATTAATGGGTGTAAAAGAGGTGCCTATCGATAAATTAATACCCAATAAAACCTATTTCTTTTTCTCCCATACCATAAAGGAGCAACCCTATAACAGAGATTTGCTTAGAGCTATTTTGGATAAAAATATTAGGCTGATAGATTATGAATGCCTT
>JBBSPJ010000540.1:0-2238 GCA_038258905.1 Cytophagales bacterium | reverse complement strand
TCACCAAAGGCAGTTCCATAGAAGCTGTGAAAATTTCGTTCAAAATTTCTTAAAATCAAACTCATTTGGATGTTAGATGATATGGATGTTACAAAACCTGCTATGGCACCTATCCCTCCTGATCGACTAATTGCTGATTCCCCGAAAAGATGAAAGTTTCTCCAATAATAGTTCGCAAATGCACCATAATTTTGATTGATTCTGCCTGAAAATTCAAATTGGTTATATTTGTTCGGTCTTCTGTTAAAATTTCTGTCATAGAGAGTATGAATATAATTTATACCGATATTTAGGTTCTCTGAAGGGGTATGAAATAATAAAGTCCCTCCAAAATTTTGTGATAGAATAGCGTTTTTGGCTGATAGTTCTGAGGCTGTTCTGTGAAAGCCATTCAATCTTATGGCGGTAAAATATTCTTCTATTGTTTCTACAGAATCTATAGCTGTGCTTGCATTAATAGGGTTTATGCTATAGAAAGCAGTGAAATCTATTTGTTTGGTAAGTTCAATTGTGGAAGCAATACCTCTAAAAAAGTTTGTCTCCAAAACGGAGGTATAAGGCATTACTCCTGTGTTACTTCTTCTTGCTGTTGCCACCGTTTCACTTCCTTTTCCAATGGCAAATCCGGCACCAAAAAGCAACGACTGTCCATATTGTAGTTGATAATCGCCTAACACTATATTCTTAAAAATGCCCTGATTTTGTAATTGAAAATGGAAAGAGTAGAAATCCATTCCATATTGGCTTCTCTCCGGATTCCAATTTAATTGTTCCCCTGCATCTTTTTCGGTAGTAAACCCTATGCTAAAATCATTGGTATGGCTCACCCTAAAACGAGTATAAATTCTATTAGGATCACCCAAATACTGCCTGGCTCTTTCTTCAGTACTTTTATATCCTTTTTTAGTTTCTAAAACCCTATCAGCACGAAAAATCAAATAATTGTTTTCTTCAGTAAAAATTCTTTTCAATAATGGTCTGTTATCTGTTTGCAAACCACTTTCTCTTACCATGATAAAGGGTAAAATTTGATTGATTGTATTAAGATCAAATTCAGGAACTGCTTGTAATTCATAAATGCTTAAAAACTTACCATTTTTTTCTCTGTATTCTAAGAATTTATTGATTTGCAGGTTACTTAAGATTAGCACTGATTGCAGCTCTTGTCTGCCTGCTTTATTTAAATTGATTGGTGTCTGGTAGAGTTGAAACAAAGTTTCATAAATATCTTCATAATTAATATCCTGATCTTGTATTGGAAAATTACTTTCAATAAAATTTTCTAAGTCAAATTCATTATTTCTAATTTGGGAATATCCAATGGAAGAAATTATAATTGATATAAATAGGGATGTAAGTAATTTCATTTTTTTGGCAGTGCATATTGCATTGATAGGGAATGTGACATGCCTAAGTGAGGGTGGTTGCTTAAAGCATAATCCCATTGCAAGGATAAATATTTAAATCCCAGGCCATAAAAAGTTTGGAACGCTGCACTTTGAATACCGGTTCTTAAATAAAATTTTTCAAGGAAGTTATATTCTGCGCCTACTTTAATGATGGATTTCATTTGAAGATCTTTTTCGATCTCTGTATTGAGCATGAAATAATCCTTTGGTCGGTAAGAAAGGCCAAATTTTAACAAAGTTGGTACCATTTGCTCATTTTCATCACTTATTGAGCTTTGAGATATGTTTAAGGCTTGAGCACCAACCACTAATTGAGGAGTAAGTGTGGCGATACCACCAAAGTCAATTGAATAGGTGCTTTTTGTTCCGAAGTCTAATATTTGATATTGTAAATAATTTACTCTGCCACCTAATTGAATAACCCCAATTTGCGTTCCGTAGCCTAATGAAACTTTATGTTCGTTATACAAATCGTCACCAAAGCGAAAGGCCCCCAGAAAAATATTGCCGGAATAAATAGGGGAGGATACTCCTGCAGACATAAAATTAAAGCCCTCCAGACCAAACCTATTTTCATAGCTGGCACCTGCTTCAACCTGTTCAGATTTAGATATTCCTGCAGTATTATGAAAGCCTGACCATAAGCCTGAAAGCGTGACTGATGCATCTCCCATACCTATAGCCCTTGAGCCTATAGGTGCGTATATAGATTGGGATATCCCAAAAGATATTACATTTGTGAGGAAAATAAATAATATTATAATTCTTATCATACCTTATTAATATTAAGGAAGACTTTATAATCAAAACTTATACAATTGTAAAGTGT
>JBBSPJ010000539.1:0-2271 GCA_038258905.1 Cytophagales bacterium | reverse complement strand
TAAAGAAAATAATTTAGCAATAATGCTCTATCTATTTTCAGTTCTCAAACTTATACTCTCTAAGACTCTTTCTTTTCTTTTTGCTTGAACAAAAAGAAACAAAAATTCAAGGCTGTATTCATTTCTTAACGGCATTTTGCATTTAAAATTGGGAAACAAAAAAACTCCCTGCGGTCAAACATTTTGTTTCTAATCCAATTAGAAATACAAAATCCCTAAAATGAATAAGGCCGGTCCTTCTAATGGAAAATCGTCTTACCACTAAATTAATGGTAGTACCAAAGAAAATTAAAACAAAAAAGCCGAATACTATCGTGAAAAGTATTCGGCTTTTTGTTGAAGCAATTTCTTATTACTTCAAGTGCACTCTTTAGTTTGCTGGATGTTCTTCTCCACCCTCTTCACTTGCAGGATGTTCTCCACCCTCTTCATTAGCTGGATGCTCATTATGTTCAGCATCTGTCGGATGCTCTGAAGCAGCACTATCCATTTTCATTTCAGTATTGTCTTCAGTGCTATCAGCATTTTCTTTCTTGCCATCACAAGAAGTTAAAGTAGCGGCAAATAAGAAAATTGCAGCAATTGCAATCAATCCGAAAGATTTAAACTGTTTTAGCGAATTAGTCATGGTTACTTTTGATTATGGTTATTAATTGTAAAAAGATTTGTAATCTCATTACTTTGAATCAACAAATATAACATTTTTTTATTCGTAGGAAATTATAGAATATTTTAGCTATTCAAAGATCACTAAAACAGGACATTTGGATGAGCCAAAATAGAAAAATACTATTATTACATGTTTTTACTCCCTATTTTCAATTACACGAGCTGCTTTCCTATCTTTCAAGGCTTTTCTCATCATATAGCGCTCTACGAGCACATCTATAGGTTTTAAGAGAATAGCAATACCTAGTTTAAATAAAAAGCCTATTTGTTCATTACCTACCTTTTCCTCTACAAAAGGTTCGAGTACACCCTCAGAAACAATAAATAATAAAATAGCAATTAAGAGTACAATTGAGGAAGCTTTTCTACCAACTTTTGCTTTAACTAACTGGTCTATGGTATCTTGTAAGAGGTTATTATTTACTTTTAAGTCGTCATTAATTTTGTTAATTTCATCAGATTGTCTTTTAAGCTTTTCATTGGCTTCATTAAGTTTGGAATGCAATCTATCACTCACAGAGGTTAATAATTTAGCCTCTCCAATCAATCTTTCGTATTTTGTACAGAGTGCCTTATAGTTTTCTTTTACAGTTTCAGGCGGAATGCTGTCGTTTTCTGCTAAAGCTCTTACTTCATTAAGAAAATCAATTTCTGATTGAAAAACATCTGACTGAACTATACCTTTTGCCATATAGGGTTATTCTTTATTTTGAATCATCCGGAAAGGCATTTTTATGATATCTTTAAAGTCTTCTCCGGATTCTTGCATATCTTCATCCTCTTCATCATAATACCAATTAATGGTAAATTCATGTCCTTCAGTTTGAATTTTCTCTAGTTTACGGAAAATTTCAACAAGGCATTTTGATGAACTTGTATTAAAGTATTCAAGACGCACGTCAAAATTAATAGATTTTTTGGTATTATGTTTATAATTCTCCAACCAATCGAGCAATGGCCTATAAAACTCGATAGAATTTTCCGGAATTGATCTTCCAGAGATAATAAACTTATTTTCTTCCGGATTAAAATCAAGTTTAGGTGTTTTCGGTGTTGCCTCTAAGTAATAAGCCTCCATAATTTTATTTCGTAATTTTACTGGTTTTTTATAGTTACTTTCAAGCTAAAAAAGGAAAAATCATTATCCACAGGAAGAAAATCACATTCTAATGGACTTCCAGATTTACGTACCATATCCATGATACCCAAACCGGCTCTACCCTCTTCAGAGATAACGCCTTCATCTAATTTTTTCCGATATTCATCCCTAAGTAAATCAATTGCCATTTGATTTACCTCAGAAATTCTGTTCTTAAGTTTTTCGGTTTGACTTTTTAACATATAATTACCTGAAACCACCTCATAAGAACCATTGGATTTTATAATCATAATGAAAATATCCATATAACTCTTTGGGGCTTTTGATAAATTATTAAAGTTATGATAGATATTTTGTAATACTTCAACTAATATATGAAATACCTTCTTTTTTAGCCGAGAATTGTATTCTACCATAGCTAATTTATTTTCAGCCAAGGATAATAAATTAGTAGTAAGACTATCAGTGATTTCTCCCTGATAGCCTAATATTAATTCCTCATT
>JBBSPJ010000538.1:0-2277 GCA_038258905.1 Cytophagales bacterium | reverse complement strand
GAAGGTGCTTCAGTTACCTTAATGGCTAGGGACAAAGAGAAACTCAATGGAGTGAAGAATCACTTAATAGCCAAAACCGGGCAGGACCATCATATTTTAGTGGCTGATTTTAACGATCCCGAGTCGGTTAAAAACTTAATTAATGATTATTGTAAGGAACATCAGGTGGATATATTAATCAACAATACAGGAGGTCCAAAACCCAACCCCGCTCATGAATCGCCGGTGGAAGATTATTTGCAAGCATTTCAACAGCACCTTGTTTGCAACCAACATTTGCTTCAAGCAGTTCTGCCGGGTATGAAAAAAGGTGGGTTCGGACGTATCATTAATATTATCTCCACTTCGGTAAAGCAGCCAATTGCTAATTTGGGTGTATCAAATACGATTAGAGGAGCCGTTGCCAGCTGGGCTAAAACCCTTTCCAAAGAATTAGGAGGATTTGGCATTACGGTCAACAACGTGCTACCGGGTTTCACCATTACGGGTAGATTACAATCTTTAATACAATCGAAAAGCAAAGACACAGGTAAAAGCATGGATGAAATAACAGCAGAAATGCATACACAAATTCCGGCAGGGCGCTTTGCGGAACCTCACGAAACGGCCGATGCTGTTTTGTTTTTAGCCTCAGCAAAAGCGGCCTATATTAATGGCATTAATCTGCCTGTGGATGGCGGAAGGCTGGACACTTTGTAAGGTGAATTTATAATGAAATTGTACACATCTTTTCCAAAGTTAAAATTAGCGAATACTTTGGAAAAGTTTTTTTTTAGAAAATCACAATCGAATATCAATACCATCATACTTGAGAACCGCTTAAAATGGAAAAAATAGCAAATTACATTAATGGTGAATTACATGCTCCGAAAAACGGCCAATACATCAATAATTTAAACCCTGCGATCTCTGAAGTTTATTCTTTAATTCCAGAATCGGATGTAGAAGATTTAAACTTGGCATTAGATGCTTCAGAAAAGGCTTTTCCAGGATGGAGTAATACCAGTGTGGAAGAGCGTTCTGCTATATTATTTAAAATTGCAGCATTAATTACAGAAGATTTAGAAAGACTTGCTTTGGCCGAATGTACCGACACCGGCAAACCCCTTCACTTAGCCCAAACAGTAGATATTCCAAGAGCAAGTGCCAATATGGCTTATTTTGCCCATGCCATTACTCAGTTTAGCCAAAAAAGTCATCACATGACTGATGCCATCAACTATACCTTAAACCAACCCATAGGTGTGGTGGCCTGTATTTCACCCTGGAATTTACCCTTATACTTATTCACCTGGAAAATAGCGCCCGCTTTGGCAGCCGGTAATTGTGTAATAGCCAAACCTTCAGAAATCACCCCTTATACGGCTTATTTATTTAGTAAAATATGTATAAAAGCTGGTCTGCCAGCCGGAGTCCTTAATATATTGCATGGTACAGGCTCTCAAATAGGAAATGCCATTATTGAAGAGCCGCGCATAAAAGCAGTTTCCTTTACAGGAGGCACCGAAACAGGGAAAACTATAGCCTCCATCTCTGCTCCTATGCTCAGAAAAGTCTCTCTGGAACTTGGTGGTAAAAACCCCGCTATTGTAATGGCTGATACAGACTTAGAAAGCACCGTAAAACAATTAGTAAAAGCCTCCTTCAGCAATCAGGGGCAAATATGTCTTTGTGCCTCACGACTCATTATTCAGGATACTATCTACGATCAGTTTAAGGCACTCTTTATCAAGGAAGCCGCCAAGCTAAGAGTAGGCGATCCGCTTGAAACGAAAAACGATTTAGGCGCTATCATTTCTAAGACCCATTATCAAAAAATTAAAAGCTACATAGATCTGGCTTTTGAAGAGGGTGGTAAATTATTATTAGGTACTAAGCCACCAAAAATTAATGAAAGATGTCAATCCGGTTATTTTTTAGGCCCACATATTATCGAAGGCTTATCTATGGATAGCAGGGTAAATCAGGAAGAAATTTTTGGCCCTGTAGTGACCTTAACATCATTTAAAAAGATAGAAGAGGCTATTCAATTAGCCAACCAATCGGATTACGGTCTGGCTGGCACCATATGGACCAAGGATTTAACTACAGCGCATAGCATTGCCAACGAACTGCAATCAGGCATAGTATGGGTTAATTGCTGGATGATAAGAGATTTAAGAACTCCTTTTGGTGGAATGAAAAACAGTGGTGTAGGAAGAGAAGGTGGATTTGATGCCTTGAATTTCTTCACTGAGACTAAAAATGTATGTGTTAAGTTTTAATTGGTCGCTAAAG
>JBBSPJ010000537.1:0-2327 GCA_038258905.1 Cytophagales bacterium | reverse complement strand
TGCCTCAGTGGAAAAAGTGTCTAACTTTCCCTCTACTGAATAGCGAAGGATTAAATTATTAGGTTGGTCTGTAAAATAGACGTCTCCTTCAGAGTTAGCAGTAGGGCCTTCCGTAAAACTAAAACCGGAGGCTATTTGACTAACTTCGGCTTGCTCATCAAAAGGCATTTGCACTTGTGGTTCGCATGAAAAAAGTGCTGCAATAATAAAACACATACCTACTAAAAATAGAACTTTAATCTTTTCCATATAAAACACTTAAATAACATCACAAAAATAAGTATTAAAATTGGATTGGGGTTATCAATTTCCATCAATGGCATTTCAGAAGTAATCTGCGTAAACCAAAAAAACACCAGTCATCACATTTTTGATGACCAACAACTATTGCGCCCTTATTTTTTACTAATTTGATAGCTGAATTAATCTGTAACATTTATGAAAAAATATTTATATGCATTATTAGGGTTCTGTTTAATAGGTCTCAACCCTATTTTTGCACAAGAAGTAACTAATTATGTTAAAGAAAACTACAATAAAGAGGAAGTTTACATACCTATGAGGGATGGTGTAAAATTATATACAGCCATCTATACACCCAAAGAAGGTAAAAACCACCCTATTATGATGCAAAGAACCTGCTATAGTATTGCTCCCTATGGCGCAGAGGCTTATAAGCGTTCTTTAGGCCCCTCAAAATTCTTAATGGAAGATAAATTTATTTTTGTTTATCAGGATGTGAGGGGTAGATGGATGTCGGAAGGGGAGTTTACTAACATGACGCCCAATATCCCTGGCAATAAGCACAAAAAAGAAGCTGATGAAAGCTCAGATACATTTGATACCATAGATTGGTTATTAAAATACTTAAAAGGTAAAACCAACGGAAAAGTAGGACAATGGGGCATAAGCTACCCAGGTTTTTATACCGCGGCAGCCTTGCCTGATGCTCATCCGGCATTAAAAGCAAGTTCCCCGCAAGCACCTATAGGCGATTTCTTTTTTGATGATTTCCATCATAATGGAGCCTACTTGCAAAGTTATACAGCAGCCTACCCTGTTTTTGGTTATCAAACAGATACCACAACCACCTCTTGGTATGGAGAGGCCCTCACAAGAATGCGTACTGCCAATGCCATTGATGGATATGATTACCACTTAGAGCTAGGTCCGCTGAAAAATATCACTGAAAAAATCCATTACGACAATGAATTTTGGCAACAAACGGTAGACCACCCCAATTATGATGAATTCTGGCAAAAAAGAAGCATTATTCCGCATTTAAAGGATGTTAACCATGCTGTGATGGTAGTGGGGGGATGGTTTGATGCAGAAGATTTATTTGGCCCACTTAATATTTATAAAACCGTGGAGAAGAACAACCCAAAAACTTATAATACTATTGTGATGGGTCCATGGAGTCATGGTGACTGGGCCAGAGAGCGTGGTATTCAAAAAGTAAATCATATTTACTTTGGAGACAGTATTTCCACCTTTTATCAAAAAGAAATTGAACGCACCTTCTTCAATCATTTCTTAAGAGACGGTAAAAATAAACCCAATTTACCGGAGGCTTACATGTTTGATACCGGCTTAAAAGAATGGCAAAAATTTGATGTATGGCCACCTCAAATTCCTAAAACTACTTTAGGATTCAAAGAAAATGGTGTTTTAAGCATTAATGAAACAGGTATTGCAGATGTAGCATTCGAATATATTTCTGATCCGGCAAAACCTGTGCCTTACACCTCATTTACTGAAAGCGTAACTTTTACCCCACGAGCCTACATGACGGACGACCAAAGACATGCAAGTCGTAGACCTGATGTATTGACTTTTGAAACAGCTGCTTTAGAAGATGATTTACTATTAGCTGGAGAAATAAAGGCTAAGCTAAGGGCTGCTATTTCTTCCACAGATGCAGATTTTATCGTGAAAATTATTGATGTATATCCGCCAGATCATGAAAGCTATGAGCACAATCCTGACAATATTATTATGGGTAACTACCAGCAATTGGTAAGAGCTGAGGTGTTTCGCGGTAGGTTCAGAAATAGCTTTGCCGAGCCGGAACCATTTGTTCCTAATGAGGTGACAGATGTGGAATATGTACTACAAGATATACTCCACACCTTTAAAAAGGGACATAAAGTAATGGTACAAATCCACAGTACCTGGTTTCCATATATTGATAGAAATCCTCAGAAATATGTAGATAATATTTATGAAGCGAATGAAGAAGATTTCATTAAAGCTAATATCACTATAAAAGGAGATTCTAAAATTGAAATTGGGGAACTGAATAATGTTCCTGTTCCTCTGGAATT
>JBBSPJ010000536.1:0-2339 GCA_038258905.1 Cytophagales bacterium | reverse complement strand
TTCCCTCTTTTGAAATCTAAAAAAATTGAAGGAGAAAATGTTTAAATATTTCTACGCAAAAATAACATAAGCGGGCTATGATTCGCCCCTTCTCTTCCTAAACCCATATAACAACTGCTCCTTCAAACCATGAGGAAACTCCTCCACTTTATCAAACCCAAGCGGCTCGTCTCTGCCATCTTTAGGGATATAATGGGTACCAAAAATATAATCCCAAATGCTTAAAGTGATGCCATAATTCACTCCATTTTTAACAGGTAAATGCTTTGCATGGTGCCAAATATGCATTTGCGGATTATTGAAAATATATTTCAATGGACCCAAGGGCACCCTAATATTAGAATGGTTAAAATGGCCTATTGAAAGTGCAAACAAATGTACTAATAGAAACTCTTGAATTCCGAAACCAATCATAGCTAATGGAATATATTCGATTGTTCGATACACGATAGTTTCCATCCAATGGAAACGAAGATGGGCTGCAAATCCCATTTGCTCTACAGAATGATGTACCTTATGAAACTCCCATAACCACGGCACCCTATGTAAAAGCCTGTGCACATTCCAATGGATAAAATCACGTAGGATAAATAATGTGAATAGTTGTGCCCATACCGGCCAAGATTGTACTTCAAAGGCAATTATATTACTGAAACCAAAAAGCCCTAAAAAGTCGGTGAAAAACTGAACAAAAACATTGGAGAAAGCATAATAACCCACTAAAGAAAATAGAAAGAAATTGAAAAACATGTAAAATCCATCAAGCCAGAAATCCTTTCTTATTTTAGGTTGATTTTTTCTCCAAGGAAAAAATATCTCCAGGGCGTAAAAGAAAATAGAAATCCCTATCAGCCAATAGAAATAATTACCCCAATGCGGATTTAAAACCTCATTACCAACATAGCGGGCATAATCCGCCATGGATTTTAAGAATATCTCAATATATTTTTCTACCATTATTATAGTAATAACCAAAAATAGCGAAAGAAAGTTAGTAACAAAAGTTACAGACTAGGTCAGAAAATTAAAATAAGTTGAATATTTGAAACACAATGAATTACAAGAAGATCATTAATTACTAATGAAATAAAAAAGCATTGCTTTTCGCAATGCTTTTTTATCTGGGCTTTAAAACAACATAAACTTGGTTTGCCCCAAACTATGTTTATGCGCAATTTATACTTGTTTAATTTCTATTTGTCTTTTATTACCAGAATTATTGGCTCCCATGGGTATGAAAATTTCTAAATCGTTTTCATGGTGTACCGCCTCTACAGCATCCGTATTTACAAATAATGGTAAATCTAACTTTCTATAAAAAATAGGCATAATTGCAGGTATATTATCTGCAGTCTTCATATCTAGGGTTGCATAAATTTGCATAGATTGTTGCTCTGAAATCACTTTTAAATGGTCAGCAGAAACTCCCGGGGCATGTACTTTAATTAAAAAACCATCGTCCCGTTTGTTAACATCCATGGTAATTTGAGCCACACCCCCGCTTAATGTATTCAATTGATCGCCTTGAAATAATAAATTTCTCAGCAACACTTTATCTTTTAGTAAATTCATATTGCTATTATTTTATCATTAAATAACAAACTGTGTACCAACATAGAATATAGGTTAAATTTAGGTCAATATGTCAGTAAGAGCGATTTTAATGTCAAAATAACAGACTACATAACGAAAACCATCAATATATTAAGGCCAATTGAAAGCTGAAATAACATTTGTCAATATTAGGACATATTAAAATATGCTTATTTGTACCTTTGTGGTCTTAATAAAATGAAGAGACCAAAAATTTCAGTGATAATTCCTGCTTTTAATGAAGAAAATGCCATAGGCAGGGTAGTTAAAGAGATCCCAAAAAATTGGGTAGATCACATTATTGTAGTTAATAATGCTTCTACTGACGATACCAGGATTTCTGCTGAAAAGGAAGGAGCAATTGTAATAGACCAACCATTGAAGGGGTATGGAAATGCTTGTTTAAAGGGTATTGAGTATTTAAAAAGTTTGGAAACTACACCTGAAATAGTGGTTTTTCTAGATGCTGATTATTCAGATTATCCTGAAGAACTGCCCCAGTTGGTTAAGCCTATCATAGAAGATAATTATGATATGGTAATTGGCTCCAGGGCTCTAGGAAATAGAGAAAAAGGATCAATGACCTTCCCTCAAGTTTTTGGTAATTGGCTAGCAACTAATCTACTGAAATTATTTTATGGCTACCGATTTACCGATTTAGGTCCTTTTAGAGCCATAAAATATGAGCAGCTATTAGCCATTAATATGGTAGATAAAACCTATGGCTGGACAGTAGAAATGCAGGT
>JBBSPJ010000535.1:0-2350 GCA_038258905.1 Cytophagales bacterium | reverse complement strand
ATATCCATCTCATTGGCTTCATGCCTGGCAGTTTGCAATTTCGGCCTTGCACAAGAGCTTCATAAACATTTTGAAGTAAACGAAGCACAAAATATTGAGAAGTTGTCTTTGTCAGTTTCAACAAAATCAGGTAACTCCTTTATTAACGGAGTAGATGCTGATAAACCTTTAGAAATTTGGGGGGGCAATGAAAATGATATGGCCGCCAGCACATTTAAAATTCAAAAAGTAAACAGTATTAAAATTGTAAATGCTAACCTTACCTGTAAAGACCATGTGGGCATAAATTTTACAGAAGCATTAACCAGAAATATTTTTGCTGATAATAGCACCAACGATATTTGGCAATTGAATTTGTCTGAACATATCCCATTCGACTTAAATCTGAATTACTTGATGGGTTCTGCTAAGGTTGATTTATCCCGATTAGCTATAGGAAACCTTAAAATTAATTCAGGTAGTGCTAATGTGCATGTGAATTATTCCGATGGTAATATGAATACAGTAGCTATGGATACTTTTTTCGTAAAGGTTAATTTAGGAAAGATTATTATTGACAATTTAGACATGACTATGGCAGATGACATCATTGCTGAGGTAGGATTTGGTTCTATTGCCTTAGATTGTGGAACCGACTGGAAAATGAATAGTAAGGTGACAGCCTCTGTAGGGGCAGGCAGTATGACAATACTTTTGCCACCAGCAGAAAAACCTATTTTAGTAAAAATTAATAACTCTGCGCTATGCCATATTAACCTCTCTAAAGATTTTGAGAAAATAGGACATAATGCCTATGGCAATAGTGCCTATAGGGAAAATGCTTCTGATTATCTTGAGTTTTCCTTAGATGTAGGGATGGGAAGTATTTCATTCATTGATAGATAAAATGTATATCAATACAATCTAACTAATCCTACTCCAGTTTACCGATTTCTTTTTCTGTATTTCCACTTGCGTTTTAATCAACCTATTTTCCTCTGAGCTTAAATCGGGATCTTCCATAATTATTTTTTGAGCCATTTGCCTTGCCAGACTTAAGACGGGTTCATCTTCTCGTAAATCACCTAAAATTAAATCCATTTGGCCACTTTGCTGGGTACCCATCATATCACCCGGGCCACGCAGTTGCATATCTACCTGGGCAATTTCGAAACCGTCCGTTGTGCGCACCATTGTGTTAATACGTGTTTTAGCTTCCTTGCTCAATTTATAGCTGCTCACTAATACACAATAACTTTGTTCTCCCCCTCTTCCTACACGTCCGCGCAGCTGATGCAGCTGCGCTAAGCCAAATCGTTCAGCATTTTCTATTACCATTACCGAAGCATTTGGCACATTAACGCCTACCTCAATTACGGTAGTGGCTACCATAATTTTAGTTTCTCCTTTTACAAAGCGAGCCATTTCGAAATCTTTGGCATTGGCTTTCATTTTGCCATGTACAATGCTGATGTGGTATTCCGGGAAAGCTCGCTGCACACTCACATAACCATCCATTAAATCTTTTAAATCTAATTTTTCAGATTCCTCAATAAGCGGATAAACCATATATACCTGACGACCTTTTTGAATCTCTTTTTTTAAAAAGCCATTCAATTTTAATCTGTTGGCATCGTATTGGTGCATGGTTTGGATGGGTTTTCTACCTTTAGGTAACTCATCTATGGTGGAAATATCCAAATCGCCATAAACCGACATAGACAAAGTACGAGGAATGGGAGTGGCAGTCATGATGAGCACATGCGGAATAAAAGTTTCGTTTTTCTTCCATAGCCTGGCTCTTTGCGCTACTCCATAACGGTGTTGTTCATCAACTATGGCTAAGCCTAAATTTTTAAACTGAATCACGTCTTCCAGCAAGGCATGGGTGCCTACTAAAATATGTAAATCTCCTGAGAGTAAATCCTCATGGATCTTTCGGCGTGCCTTGGTTTTGGATGAGCCTGTTAAAAGCGCAATATTTACCCCTATTTTATCTGCAAACTCTTTTAGGCCATCGTAATGCTGCCCGGCTAAAATCTGCGTAGGCGCCATTAATGCTACTTGCGCACCACTGTCGATAGCAATTAAGGATGCAATAAATGCTACAATGGTTTTTCCACTACCAACATCACCCTGTAAAAGGCGATTCATCTGCTTTGCACTTTTAAAATCCAGAAAAATTTCTCTGGTTACTTTTTTCTGTGCATCGGTCAATTCAAATGGTAAGTGTGATTTATAGAACTCCGTGAGCAAATCTGTTTTAGCTAATACCTGGCCGCGAAATTTTTCCAGCCGGATTTTCTTCTGCATTAAAAGCTTAAGCTGCATAAAGAAAAACTCTTCAAATTTCATCCTAAATCTGGCCTTT
>JBBSPJ010000534.1:0-2351 GCA_038258905.1 Cytophagales bacterium | reverse complement strand
TTTCAGTACATTCGCTAAATCTATGGCTTTAATAGGTGCTTTTGTAGCAGGTGATAAAGACATTGTGAAATTTATGAGATTTAATTTAAGATCTCAGATTTTTGCTAAATCTTTACCAATGGCTATGGTAGAAGGTGGCATAAAACGTTTGGAACTATTAAGAGACCAGCCTGAACATAAGAAGAAATTGTGGGACGTTGTAAATGCGTTACAAGGCGGCTTAAAAGAAAAAGGATTCAGTATTGGTGCTACACAATCTCCCGTAACACCTGTAGTATTAAATGGTACAGTAGGAGAGGCTGCTTCCCTGGCTTACGATCTGCGTGAAAATTACAGTATTTTTTGTTCAGTGGTTATTTACCCTGTAGTACCAAAAGGCACAATTATACTCAGATTAATCCCTACGGCATCACATACTTTGGAAGATGTGAACCGTACTATTATTGCTTTTGAAGACATAAAAGAGAAGCTTTCAAGTGGTCATTATAGAGAAAATGAGCTTGCAAAAGCCTTTAAAGAGTAAAATTTTAGCAAAAACATTGCTCCAATTGTTGTTTTTTAATGTTTTTGCCTATATTGCTTCCAATTAAATTAATTATTTAGTCAACCGTAAACTAAAATAAGAATGAAAAGATTCGAACAAGTAAGAGATCTAGTAATGGGACTAGAAGGTGATTTTGAAAAATTCTATGACAAAGAGAACCAGGCAGCGGGTACTCGAGTTAGAAAAGGAATGCAAGAGTTGAAAAACTTGGCGCAGGAAATTAGAATTGAAGTACAAGACAAAAAGAACAAAGCTTAATCACGCACATTATTCATTTGAAAAGGCTGACAATTTTGTCAGCCTTTTTTTTTGAGTAATTTTTAAAACGCAACCCAATGCAATTAAAATCTAAATTACCTAACGTTGGCACCACCATTTTTGCTGTGATGTCTCAGATGGCTTCCGACCACGGTGCCATTAATTTATCACAAGGCTTTCCCGAGTTTCCGGTATCTGAAGAACTGATAGACCTGGTTTATCAAAATATGCAGATAGGCCATAACCAATATTCTCCCTTAGCAGGTTTGCCCGCATTAAGGGAGATTTTAGCACAGAAAATTATTAATACAGGAGGTATAAAAATTAATCCTGATACAGATATTACTATAACTACGGGTGCCTCAGAAGCAATTTTTTCTGCAATAATGGCTACCGTAGGAAAGTCAGATGA
Organism: Cytophagales bacterium; assembly: GCA_038258905.1. Lineage (GTDB taxonomy): Bacteria > Bacteroidota > Bacteroidia > Cytophagales > Cyclobacteriaceae > Marivirga. The sequence goes on along the minus strand of JBBSPJ010000534.1, from coordinate 1,137 downwards.
AGTGATTGTTCTGGAGCCTGCTTACGATTGCTACGTTCCGGCCATTGAGCTAGCGGGTGCAAAGCCTGTGCCTGTGGCCCTTCAACAGCCGGATTTTAAACCTGATTGGCAATTAATCAGACAAAAAATTAATAGTAATACTAAAATGTTGCTTATAAATACACCTCATAATCCTTCGGGTACAGTGTTGGGGGCTGATGATATGGTGGCTTTAAAGCAAATATTGGAAGAAAACCCACAAATCATATTGTTAAGCGATGAAGTGTATGAACATATTATATTTGATGGAAAGGAGCGCTTTAGCGTTTTAAAAGATGAATTTTTAGCCTCCAGAAGTATTGCGATCTACTCTTTTGGGAAAACTTTTCATGCTACGGGATGGAAAGTAGGCTATGCTGTAGCTCCTGAGTACATTATGAAGGAAATTAGAAAGGTGCACCAATATAATTGTTATTGCGTTCATACGCCTAGCCAGCATGCTCTGGCTCAGCATTTACAGGATCCGCAGCATTACCAGGGTTTGAGCACCATGTACGAGAAGAAAAGAAATTTCTTTAAGGAACAGTTGAAAGAATCCTCTTTTAAAGTAGTGCCTTCTTATGGTACTTATTTTCAGTTGTTAGATTACAGTAAGGTGTCTGATTTACCCGATACCGAATTTGCCATTCAGTTAACTAAAGAATATGGAGTGGCATCTATTCCTATCTCTGTTTTTTATTCTGATAGAAAGGATGACCACTTACTGAGATTTTGTTTTGCTAAGGGAGAAGAAACATTGAAAAAAGCAGCAGAAATATTATGCAAGATTTAAAAGTTACTACCGTACAAACTACTTTGCATTGGCAGGATAAGCAAGCCAACTTGGCTATGTTGGAAGAGAAGCTGTGGGAGATAGAAGAGCCTACTGATATTATTATACTTCCGGAAATGTTTAATACCGGCTTTAGCATGGAAGCAGAAAAGATGGCTGAGCCAATGAATTTGCACACATTTAAGTGGCTGAAGCAAATGGCCGAGCAGAAAAAAGCGGTGATCACCGGCTCTTATATAGTGAACGATGCAGGGAACTATTTTAATAGGTTAGTTTGGATGCAGCCCGATGGGCAATATTTCACTTATGATAAAAGACATTTATTT
>JBBSPJ010000533.1:0-2351 GCA_038258905.1 Cytophagales bacterium | reverse complement strand
GTAAAATATTGTATAAAAAGTTTTAATTATAAAATCATTTTTTATGTTAGCACAATTGGTATACCTAAGCAAAAGAAAATCAAATTGCACAGAGGAAGAAATCAATAAAATATTAGAAGCGTGTAAAAGGAATAACCCAGAACTTGGAATTACAGGCATACTTTTGTATTCAAAAGATAAATTTATACAATTAGTAGAAGGGGAAAATAAAACTATCATGAGTTTATATGATAAAATTAAAGGTGATCCTCGACATGAAAATTGTGTATTGGTATCACTTTCACCAATCAAAGAAAAAACATTTCCGAGCTGGCACATGGGCTCCAAAAAAATTAAGGAAAATATCATGGATTATGATACTGATATCTCATTAGAACATAAAAGTACTTTTGATGCTATCTTAACCGGTAAGGAACAAGATGGAGACAGGGTTTTGAAAACATTACAGAAGTTTTATCAGGAAAGTTAGTCCTGAGTATCAGCTTTAAGGAATTTGATTTTCTACACCCTTCTAATTCCCTGTGGTTCAAAGGACATCATCCTGAAATGACTGCTCCATAAGATTTTGTCATCATTTTTGCTTTTCCCGAATTCTCGGGAGCAAAAATGTCGCCAAAATCGAGCAATTATTGTACGTTTTATCCTAGGGCTGCCAGCCTGAGGCTGGTCAGCCTTTGGCTGAAAGCCCTGCCGCTACCTCCAAATGGCTAGGCTATCGGGACACCACCTTCAGGGCTTGAAATCATCTTGTAAAGGCGTTTTTAACTACTGAAATGTTGCCTCCAAAGTGGGGCTTGGAAAGTTTCTTATTAAGGTTTTAATTTTTATAGGATAACATCATCAATTCCTAAGCGGTCTGTAAGTATATTAATGTTTTTTATTTCTTCATCAGAAACACCATCTGAAGCATTGGCAAACAAGTACATGGTTTCAATTACAAATTCTTTAGACGCTTCATTCTCCTTAAAATAATCCTTTAAAGCTAGTAAGAATTTTTCCTCCCACTCCTCCAAATTTTTAATTAGATATCTAAATTCCGATTTGTAAATTAGCATCAGATTTTCCTCTTTTTCCTGGCCTAAATCATCGCTGGCAAATTCATCTCCTAATATTTTCGCAAGTCTTTTTACTGTCACCCATTCATCATCGTCAACCATACCATCACTCAATGCCACTCTTAAGGCCGGAAATAAGTTAACAAGGTATACAAATTGTTCTTTGTTGAGCTTGATATTGCGTTTATTGCTATATTCCTCGTATAATTGATTGATAGGCGACATATACTTTACTATTTATTAAAATGAAGCAGCAGCTTGTAAATTTTGAACATTTTTCTCTTCTTTCAACAATTGCTTATATTGATCAAATCTATTCAAAATTTCTCTTACGTAGTTAACAGGTTCTGAACCTCTGCAATATCCATATTTAACTACAGAATCTGTATAATATTTCTCTTTTGATTTTAGTAAGAGGTATTTTTCTACATTATCTTCCCAAATATCAGGATTGCCTCCAAATTTCTCAGTAAGTCTTCGGGCATCTTCCAGATGGCCTATTCCTACATTGTAAGCTGCCAAAATAAACTTCTGTCTTTCTACACTTTCTTTAACATGTTTGCCAAGGGTTTTTTCCAGCCATTTAATATAGGAGCCACCTGCTTTCAGGCTTTCATCAGGATTGGTTAAGTTCACCACCCCAAATTCAGCTGCGGTTTCTTCCATCAATTGCATTAACCCTACCGCTCCGGCCCATGATGAAGCTAAAGGATCAAATTTGCTTTCTTGAAAAATTAGGGAGGCTAACAAGCGCCAGTCCCAACCTATATTATCAGCAGTTTGCTTAATTTGAACATCAAAAGGGGAGAGCTTATCGCCTTTTACAGAAGAAAATTCACTGTACGACCTATCTACAGATCTTTTTAAGTTTTTAAAGTATTTATTATAAACTACATAGTAATCTGTTTGCTTTTGTTTCTTTTCCAACCAAGAATTGATTACACTCTCTAAAGAGTCCGAGTTTTTTCGAATTCCCCATGCTATTTGTTGCGAAAAGCTGATGGGTGTTTTTACATCTAAAATAGGGTAGTAGGTAGCACTTAACATGGCAATATCTTCATCTGCCACGGTATATTTAATCTCACCTTCAGCCACTTGCTTTATTAGCTCTTCTACTTCTACTCTACTACTGTCCTCAATAATCACAATATTACCCCCTATTTCATCTGATAAATTAGCTAAGCGTGAAGCAAAAGAGGAGCTTTTGCGCACATACACTTCTTTGCCTATTAACTCAATGGGGTCTCGAACCAGCTCTTTTTCAATTTCATGAATCTTCATTTTTCGCCAGTTATC
>JBBSPJ010000532.1:0-2358 GCA_038258905.1 Cytophagales bacterium | reverse complement strand
TGCTTATACCCATGTTGGCTTCATTGTTATTTTAGGTTATATATTATGCTGGATTATTCTTCCTGCGAACCCATTCTTAAAAGAAGATGACACGATAAAGAAATTCTTCAGAAGCTCAGAAAACAAAGTGATTGGTGGTGTAGCCAGAGGTTTATCTTCTTACTTTGGGATAGATGTGGCTTTGGTAAGAATTATATTTGTTCTTTTGACCATACCATTTGGCTTAGGGACTATTCTCTATTTAATATTATGGCTCATCACCCCATATGCAAAAACTGTAACCCAAAAGATGCAAATGGAAGGTACTCCTATCACCCTTTCTAACATTGAAAAAAATATTAAAACAGGGTTTAATGTAAAGGATGGAGAAGAGTCAACTTTTGTTAAGGTACTATTATTTCCATTCAGATTAATTGCTACTATTTTAGATGGCATTGCTAAGGCTTTGGGCCCCTTATTGAATTTCATTGTTGATCTAATCAGAATCATTTTTGGTATAGCTTTATTTTTATTTGGTTTATCTAGTAGTCTATCTATAATTTTTACTGCTCTTTTTGCCGAAGGACTCAGAGGTGACTATCATTACTTAGAATTTTTGGAAATACCACATCAGATATTTTCAAATACCATCTCAATAGAATTAGTGATATTCACCATGTTGTTAGCATTAATTCCTTCTATATTTTTAGCAATAGCCGGTATTAGTGTAATAGCCAAAAGGTGGGTATTAAACAGACCTGTAGGTTTTACATTGTTAGGAGTTTGGCTTTTAAGCCTAATATTATCAGCGGTATACATTCCTTTGAATATTGTGAATTTCAGAACTGAAGCTACTTATAAAGAAGAGCAAACTTTTACTATACAGGATAAAACTGCAGTCTTACAAGTAAATGATATAGGCAGAGAAGATTTGACTATATCTTATATAACACTAAAGGGACATGAAGGCAATGAATTCAGACTAGAAAAGAATTTTGAAGCCAGAGGAAGCTCAAGAGAAAATGCCATAGAAAATGCTAAAATGGTAAGCCATGAGGTGGTTCTGAAAAACGACTCAGTATTTTGGATAGATTCAGATATTCGATTTAATCAAGATGCTGCCTATAGGGCTCAGAATTTAAAAATGACTTTATTCATTCCTTATAACCAACCATTTGAAATGGAAAGAAAAATGCGTTACCTGCTGAGCAGCCCTATCTATAAAAATGGATATAGTGTAAATCAGGTTGCTAACAATACCTGGGTATTTAATGAAGAAGGTTTACAATGCTTAACTTGTGTAGAAGATTCTACAGTAAGAAGTTCGGATATTAACTCCCAAGGCTTTAAAAATTCAAACAATTACGATAGTTCTAATCAAATAAGCTATGCTAATGATTCATTTTTTAAAGCGCCATTTTCTCAATTCGATGATTATGAACCTGTCTATTATGATTTTGATAATTTTACAAGGATTTCTGGTTCTGCCGGAGTTTTTATAGAAATTCGGCAAGGAAATGCTTATCAGGTAGCGGTTTATGGTGACCCTGAGGATATGGAGAATTTAGAAGTAACAAGAAGAAATAATAATCTAAAATTCAGTTTAAAAAGTACCAGCAGAGATTGGACAGATATTTTTGATGGTGATTTTTTCACCCGTAAAAACAGAAATAATTTCCCTGAAATAAAATGCGTGGTTACTCTACCAAAACTAGAAATGTTAGAACTAAGTGCCGCGGCTACTGCACATTTGGTAGATTTTGAAGAAACTAATGCGAGAATTGAGCTAAGCTCAGCTGCAAAGCTTTACGCAAGAGGTAATTTTGAAAGGCTTCGAATTGATATGTCAAGTGCCTCTAAAGCGATATTGGCAGGTTATGTGCATGATTTACGAGCCGAATTAAGCAGTACCGCACAACTTGAAGCTTATGAATTGACCGCAGAAAATGCAGATGTGGATGTTTCCAGTGCAGCTAAAGCTGAAGTAAATGTATTGGGAAAATTAAACGCAAATGCTTCCAGTGCCGGACAGATTAGGTACAAAGGGAGTACTAGTGCATCAAAAAACTCAAGTAGTGCCGGAAGTATTAGAAAGACTGAATAAAACTAAAATATAACCTTTAATAAAAAACCAAAGTGTTTTACAACACTTTGGTTTTTTTATTTCTTATTCTTTCATTTGAATTATGGGTAGCCTGGTAAAATAGTTTAATTTTATAAGAAATTTTTATTATTTATTACTGTCATCCGACTAATTTTTAATATTAAGAATAAACGGCTTTAAAATTAAATTTAAGGTGATTTATTTGATTTCTTAAAAACACCCCCCTCTAGGTTTCCAAACAAAGTCATTTGTACTATTTCATTATCCCGTTCTTC
>JBBSPJ010000531.1:0-2415 GCA_038258905.1 Cytophagales bacterium | reverse complement strand
GAATCAAATTGATTAGGTTTTATGGTAGGCACAGTGTTTTTATAAAGGGAGGCAAGTTTTTGGTCATAGTTCTGCTGTCCGCATGCTACCAGAGAATGCAGAAATGAAATGATGAATATTTTCAAATAAAGCTTCATTTATAAGTGTTTTTAAAAGAGGGATTTCTTTTCTGAATTACCTCAATTACGATACAACTAAATAACAAGATGTATTCCAAAAAGGTTACCCATAAGTTTTCAGTAAAACCTGTAGCGGTGTATCCAATATAAGTGAAGAAAATGAGAAAAGTCCATAAAACAGGGAATTTGTAGCCGGATAATATTCCTAATGCCAATAAGGGTAAGCAATACCAGGGGTGTAAAGTGGTAGCAAATAGGCAATAAATTAGCCAGGTCCACATCATTCTTTCTGATAGTGGCATTGATTTTTTAGCCAACAGATTAAATAAAATTATACTAATAAAACTTAGAAAGCCCATTAAGGGGCCGGCAAAAGAAATTATATTGTAGTCTTTTATGGAATATCCAATGGCCCTTGTGAGGTAATAAATGCTTCCATTGAATTCAAAACTTTTAAAATACAGTTCAGAACTGTTTAGTATTCCATTTAAAGCATTTGAAAATAGAATTGGAATCATACTCAGTATTAAAACCATACCTGCAATCAGACCAAAATGCACCCATTTTTTTAAAGAAATTTTACGAAAATAGGCAGCAATTAATATTAAAGGCAATAATTTAAAAGCAATAGCAAAACCTAATGTTATGGCGCTTTTAAATACTTTGGATTGATTAAAATAATAAATGGAGAGCACAATAAAGAAAATAACAAATGCCTCAAAATGAAGATTACCACTTAGTTCTAAGAGGATTAATGGATTAAAAGCATACCATATTAGGTTGTTTTGAGAGAATTGATATTGACGAAGCACTTTGGGTAGTAGGGTAAGTGTACCTATTTCCGCTGCAAAGATGCATAGCCTTATTACTGAAATGCTTGTGAACGTTGAATCAAAGAAAGCTGCAAAATAAAAAATGAGCTGGTTAATAGGTGGGTAGATTGTATAATAATTGGGCGAGTTAAGTCGGGAAAATAAAACCTGAAATGACGTATTATCCTCGAGCGCTATAATTTCTGTTGGAAGCCATTCATAAGCGTTCAATCCGGCCCACCATAATTTACCATCCCAGATAAATCGAAATACATCTTCCGATAAATTGGGCTCTAAGAGCATGAATATTAAGCGGTAGCTTATGCCTATGAAAATGATAGCCTTAAGGCTGAATACTTCCTTGTGATAGGATAGAAAAATATAAATACTAAACAGAGCTGTGAACTGACCAAGTAAAAGTGTTGACTCATGCCTGTGAGTAAAATAGCTTATACTTATTAGCAGTGCACCAAATATAAAAATAGCTATTTTTTGTAAGCCATTCATCTGCTATTATTTGAAACTGGGTTTGATAGAATGATAGAAAACAGTAGTAAAGCCTAACATTAACATTAAATGGAAAATAATAAGTCCGTAATCTTTCAGGTAGAAGCCTAAAAAGATACCAAAGGCAAAATAGATCGCTAAAAACGCCTCCAAAAGCGTTAGAGGACTAAATTTCAATTTAACATATTGATTTCCCTTCCAACTTTCTCCCTTTTTAGATAAATTAAACTTAGGTGTTCTGATAAAGGCTGATTTAAAGCCCAACAATCCTTCTGCTACTGCCAATGCATTATGGAGTGATAAGCCCATAGAGACTGTAATGAAAATAGGGAAGGTGCTAAAAAAATATTTTCTGTAGTTTCCCTTTAACAAATGTTTGTTGGCTACCCAGTAAAATATGCCAATTGAGAAAAATCCTAATAGAAAGACACTCCCAATTTGAAACATTAAAGCTAATTGAGGATGAATGCTTTTAATATAAAGCATAGGAATGCTCAAAACCGCTGTAATCAAAATGGCTATGAAAATGGAACTGTTAAACAAATGGAAAAAGGCATGAATTTTATTGGAGAAACCAATATTTGAGCGGAGTACTTTCCCGAAATTCTTTCTGGCAGTTTCTGCTCCACCTTTGTTCCAGCGAAATTGCTGAGATTTAATAGCAGGCATAATGATTGGGAGTTCTGCAGGAGATTCCACATCTTCCCTATACAGAAATTTCCATCCCTTCAATTGGGCTCGGTAACTTAAATCAAGATCTTCAGTGAGTGTATCTGCCGACCAGCCCCCGGCATCTATAATGGTTTCTTTACGCCATACACCGGCTGTTCCGTTAAAGTTGATGAATGATCCTGCCTCACTTCGGCCTACTTGTTCAATAGTAAAATGCGCGTCCAAACCAAAAGCCTGAAGTTTAGTCAACAAAGAATAGTCTTTATTGGTATGCCCCCAGCGCGTTTGTACCACGCCCACGTGCG
>JBBSPJ010000530.1:0-2418 GCA_038258905.1 Cytophagales bacterium | reverse complement strand
TATTCTGAATCAAGTTTTTGGGCTACAGGCCAATGGATGAGGTATAAATCAAGATAGGAAAGCTGTAGATCCTTAAGCGTGTTTTTTAAGGCGGGTATTACATCTCCTTTTTTGTGTGCATTGTTCCAAAGCTTGGAAGTAATGAATATTTCCTCTCTTTTCACCAAGCCATCTGTAAATGCTTTTTTAAGAGCTTCCCCTACTTCTTTCTCATTTCCATAAATATAAGCACAATCAATATGTCGGTATCCTGCTTTAATGGCAGCTAATACGGCATCATATACTTCCCCGGGTTCCGATTTCCAGGTGCCAAGTCCTAAAGCAGGTAAGATATCACCATTTTTGAAGGTTAAATTTCTCATAAGTTAGTTTTTTTAATATTTAACAATAGTAACGGCATGAAGTCTTATACGTTATCTTCGCATAACCATTCTATGCTAATTTCAAAATATGCATGACTAAGTCCACCCTTAAAAATTTGTAAAGAATATTTTTTGAAAATCAACTGTTTTTACGCAATCTCTGATTTATTTGATTAGTCTAGTGGAAAAAAAATTATCCATCAGTCAACTTAAAACCAGCTACATAAAAATTAGGGTCTACTGTGATCTCTACATTTTCCGGTAAATTTTGGAGCGATTTAAACTGAGTAGGTGAGGGCTGTAACCATTCTGGCTCTCCATTGATATACACCTTTACGGGCATTTCAAATTTATTATTGGTGTTTTCCCATTTGTAGAGTAAGATGGTATTTATAACTCGATAGGTAAATGTAGGAATAGAAGTATCTCGCAGATATTGATCAAAAAATGCTCCTAGTGGTTTTCCGTAAGTTTCTTCTAAATACTTTTCTATTTGTAAGCTACTCACTGTTTGGTGATAAAAATCTTTATTGAGGCCTCTCAAAGTAGCCCGCCATTTTTCATCATTATCGAAAAGCTGCCTTAAAGTATGGAGCATATTACCACCTTTATAGTACATATCACCCGAACCTTCATTACTCACCCCATATGTGCCAATAATTGGGCTGTCGTTTTGAATCGATGATCTAACACCCTGGATGTAGGCGTTACCGGCTTCTTTACCATAGTGGTAGTCCAAAAATAAAGTTTCGGAGTAGTGCGTGAAGGATTCATGGATCCACATATCTGCTACATCATTATAGGTGATATTATTGGCAAACCACTCATGGCCCGACTCATGAATAATAATAAAGTCAAACTTCATACCCCAGCCTGTACTGCTTAAATCCCTCCCCAGGTAGCCATTTTCAAATTTATTACCATAGGTTACAGAGCTTTGATGCTCCATTCCTAAATAAGGAGCTTGTACAATTTTGTAGCTGTCTTCATAGAAAGGATACGGGCCAAACCAATGTTCAAAAGCTTTCAGCATACGCGGTGCATCTTTAAATTGCTTCTTGGCTTTCTCCAGATTATAGCTCAATACCCAATAGCTACATTCTAAAGGTCCCTTTTCTCCCTGATACACTTCAGAGAAATTCACATAATCACCAATATTGAAATTGACTCCATAATTGTTAATAGGATTGCTTACAAACCAATGAAAGGTGCGGGTATCGTCATGAGTGGTGATGTCACGAAGCCTTCCATTGGAAACATTGGTAAGTGGTTTGGGTACATTTATACTAATGAGCATACTGTCCGGCTCATCATAAGGATGCTCTTTGCAAGGCCACCAAACACTGGCACCTATTCCCTGGTTGCTGTTGGCTACAAAAGGATTGCCATTTTCATCTGTTTTCCATGTAACCCCACCATCCCAAGGTGGATTTTTAGCTTCTTTCGGTTTTCCAGAGAAATAAATGGTCACAATGTTTTTATTTTTTAGTTCCTGCTTTTCTTTTAGGGCAATAAAATGAGCATTGCCTTCAGATGTGAAATCAAGTTTTTCATTTTTATATAAAATGCTATCTATTTGCATAGGTTTTTGCAAATCGATTTGCATCACTTGCTTTTCCTCTAAAACAGTATAATGGATTTCATTTTTACCGGATAAGAATTTGCTTTTTATATCAACAGCTACTTCTAAATGGTAATAATTAAGGTTCCACCAGAGTCTTTCCTCGGTTAGTCCACCTTTAAGGCTGTCAGCTTTGGTAAATGTTTTATCATTTTGGGCAGAGAGGATGTGGTTGCTAAAAATTAATAATATTGAGAAGTAGAGAATTCTGATGGTATGTTTTTCCATATTATTTTGCATCTGATCAGATCAAATTATTTTCAGTTTTGCAAATTAATGATTTCTGGATGAAATGATTATTGATGGATTTAAAATATTCGGTTCTACTGTTATTTTAATGAAATATTAAGACCGCGATTTAAAAACAGGAACGTAGCCTTCCAATTCAATTGAAACGTCTTTGCGAGTTTACCTGCCGCTGGCAGGGCACGAAGC
>JBBSPJ010000529.1:0-2426 GCA_038258905.1 Cytophagales bacterium | reverse complement strand
TCTATGAATAGTGCCCAATTTAGCTTACCAGGCTTAATGTTGGTCCTCCTTTCATAATATCATGTTTGGCATACTCTTCGTACTTTTTAAAGTTCTCGATAAAGATACCTGCCAAATCTTCGGCTGTTTTATCATATTTTTCTTTATCAACCCAGGTGTCTCGTGGATGTAAAATTTCTGAAGGTACATCCGGACAAGATTGTGGCACAGCTACTCCAAATACAGAATCTTCTTTGTATTCCACATTGTCTAGCTTACCATCAAGTGCAGCTGAAATCATTGCTCTGGTGTATTTTAACTTTATTCTACTACCTTCGCCATAAGCTCCACCAGACCATCCGGTATTGATAAGCCAAACATTAACCTTGTGTTGATTCATTTTAGCTCCTAATAATTCAGCGTATTTAGTAGGGTGTAATGGCATGAATGGAGCACCAAAACAGGCGGGAAATACTGGTTTAGGTTCCGTAATACCCGCCTCTGTACCTGCCACTTTAGCTGTATAGCCGGAAATAAAATGATACATAGCCTGACTAATTGTTAATTTTGAGATGGGAGGTAATATCCCGTATGCGTCACAGGTTAGATAAAATATATTTTTCGGAATACCTCCTACTGAAGGCTGAACAGCATTTTTAATATGGCTAAGCGGATAGGAAACTCTTGTGTTCTCAGTAATCTCCTTATTAGTGAAATCCACTTTTCTGGTGCCTGGTATAAACCTGGTATTTTCCAGTATTGCCCCAAACTTAATGGCATTGAATATTTCTGGCTCGCTTTCGGGTGTTAAGTCAATTACTTTAGCATAGCAACCTCCTTCAAAATTGAAAACTCCTTCATCAGTCCATCCATGCTCATCATCGCCTATGAGATTGCGCTTAGGGTCAGCTGAAAGTGTAGTTTTACCTGTTCCTGAAAGTCCAAAGAAGACAGCAGCATCACCTTTTTGGCCAATATTAGCGCTACAATGCATCGATAAAATACTTTCCTTTTCAGGTAGTAGAAAATTGAGCACGCTAAAAACTCCTTTTTTAGTTTCACCCGTATAGCCTGTACCACCCACTAATATAATTCTTTTGGTAAAGTTGATGATAGCAAAATTACTTTGTCGCGTACCGTCTTCCACAGGATCAGCTTTAAACTCAGGCACTGCAAGAATAGTGAACTCGGGTTTAAAATCTTGTGCATCCTCTTCAGGCAGATCAATAAACATATTTTTGCAGAAAAGATTATGCCATGCTTGTGTATCAATTACTCGAATACCCATCCGATGATTTACATCTGCCCCGGCATAAGCATCTCTTACGTACAATTCTTTGCCACTCAGAAACTCCACCATCTTTTTATAAAGCTGATCAAATTTTTCAGGAGGAAAAGCAATATTTATATCACCCCACCAAATTTTATCCTTGGTATAATCATCTTCTACAATATATCTATCCTTTGGCGAGCGACCGGTGAACTTTCCGGTATTACACATAAGTGCTGCCGTATCTGTGAGTACACCTTCGTTATTTTTTACAGCTTCTTCAACTAGCTCTGCTGTTTCCAAATTCCACATTACACCTTTTGCATGGTGAATTCCCATTTCTTCCAGGCTATTGAGTATTGATATAAAATTAGATCTTTTCATAATTGATAGTATTTAGATTTATAGTTTTTTTACATTTCAGGAAGAGTGAGTAATGGCACTAAAGTATTTAAAGCAATCACTCTGACTAAACTTTGCTTTAAATCGCCCGGGTTTCTATGGTGCCTTCTTGCAACCATAGCTAATAAATCAATTTCTTTTTCTTTAATAAAATCAGCAATTCCTTTCTCAATATCCTCTTGTTTAAAAAAATCGTAGGAATGATCAATAGTTTCTAAAAAGTAATCCAGGATATTCTCCATTTGCTCTCGATCCTCTTTTTCAACAGTTACTTTCTCACCAACATATAAAACATGTACTTTTGCATCATAAGACTGTGCTAACCGATAAAGGCTCTTAAGTACATTTACATTCTGGATTTCCTTATAATCCACTGTAAATAAGATTTTATTAAGCTCATGGTATTCAACCTTATGAGGAATTAATAAGACAGGTATTTTCAATCTTGATATCATTTGATAGGCAATGCTGTCTTCCTCAAAACCACTTGAAGATCCTTTGGTAGCAATAATCACAAAATCTACCCTTTCAGCAGTTGCGACTGTTGAAAGCATCTGAATTATATCACCTTCTCTGATAACAATTTTATGCGGAATTTTTTTTAATGCTTCATATTCTGAAATAAATGCATCAAACTTGCTTCGGGCATCTTTCTCAGATTGATATTTTCGCACGTGAACGAGAATAAGAGAACCGGCATTTTTAAGAGCTACTTCAACCGCATGTTCGATTCCGGTTTTGCTCGCCTCCGTAAAATCGATGGGTACTAAAATCC
>JBBSPJ010000528.1:0-2429 GCA_038258905.1 Cytophagales bacterium | reverse complement strand
GGAAGAGCCTTAAAAAGATACAAACTCAAGGGGTGGAAAAAAACATTGGCTTTTTTAGCATGCTTCATCCCGCTATTATTAGGTTTTATTGCTCCGGTTTTTCAACTCATTTTATGGTCGGCACAAACTATAAGTAAAATATTTAATTCAGATTTTTTCTTCCTAATGCTGAATAGCTTCGGATTAGCACTCCTTGCTGCGGCATTATGCGTGTTGTTTGCGGTCATTATTTTATATGCTGTAAAAATCCATCAGAATAAAGCCTTTAATCTATTAGCAAAAATTGCATCCTTAGGATATTCCATACCGGGAGCTGTAATTGCTATAGGTATTATGATTCCACTACTGGGTTTGGATAAGCAACTCATTCAAATATGGCGGGATAACTTTGATCTTAGCATAGGACTTATCTTCAGCAGCACCTTATTTGCTTTAACTTTTGCCTATATTGTACGTTTTTTAACTGTAGCTTTAAACCCTATTGAGGCAGCTTTTAAAAAGACCGGAACAGGTATCGATGAAGCTTCCTATTCCTTAGGGGCAGGCAGTAGAAAAACGTTATGGAAAATAAATATACCTCTCATCAGGAGTGCCTTATTTTCCGGGGGGATATTAGTTTTTGTAGATATTTTGAAAGAGCTCCCATTAACATTGATTCTGAGACCTTTTAATTTTCATACTTTAGCAACTAAAGCATACGAATTGGCCAGTGATGAACGTGTAGCTGAATCTGCAACTCCCTCTTTAATCATTATTCTAATTGGGATTGTTCCTATTATTATTTTAAACAGGCTGATGACATCACGCAAAACAAATGGAAGTATTATCGATTAAAAACCTGAGCAAAAAGTTTGGCAAAAAACTGAAATATGCCGTAAATGATGCTGACCTAAGTGTAGAAAAAGGTGAGCTAATGGCATTGGTAGGTGAAAGTGGCAGTGGAAAAACTACACTTTTGCGACTAGTAGCGGGTTTTGAAGAGGCCGATAAAGGTGAAATTTGCATCAATGGCGATACGGTAGTGAAAGATAACTTCAGCATGAAGCCTGAAAAGCGTAAAATAGGAATGGTTTTTCAGGATTATGCCTTGTTCCCCCATTTAACAGTAGGTGAAAACATAGCATTCGGACTTTCTAAAGACAATTTCCCGGATAAGAAGGCACGAGTGAAAGAAATTTTAGACATGGTGGGCCTTAATGGATTTGAAAATAGGTACCCTCATATTTTATCCGGTGGACAACAACAAAGAGTTGCCTTAGCCCGTGCATTAGCCCCAAAACCTGGCGTTATTTTGTTAGATGAGCCTTTTAGCAACCTTGATGCCGTTTTAAAAGACCAGGTGCGTGAAGAAGTAAGAAGTATTATTAAAAAAGCAGGCGCTACTGCCCTTTTTGTCACCCATGACATGCGCGATGCCCTTTCCTCAGCAGACAGGATTGCTATTCTGAAAGATGGTAAAATTCAGCAAGTGGGTACGCCAAGGGAACTCTATGACAGACCTGCCAATTTATATGTAGCTAATTTTTTTGGGAAGATTAATGCCATGAACGCAATGGCAAAAGATGGTGTTTATAAGCTGAAATCAGGAGAAATCAAAGGAGCCACTGCGCAGGAAGACGGACAATTACTGATAGCCATAAGGCCTGAAAATGTTGAGATTTTGACCCATAAAAAAGAAGATTGTTTTGAAGCCAAAGTGTTATTGGCGCAATATTTTGGTGACCATCAACAGGTTCATGCCACTATCGGTTCTGAGAGTAATATCGTTATCCATGCGCATGAAAAAATACTTTTTCATAAAGGCGATACTATATATTTGAGGTTTAATCCAGATAAAATTCACGTTTTAGACACATGTTGGTACCCCGGATTAGCAAAATAATCAGGATTTTGCCTAAATTGAATTTTAATTGAATAGCGCCAATTAGTCGAAATTACTAGAATCATTGGTATCTACCTGAAAATCACCCACGATAGCCCCGATAACTATCAGGAGTGAAAATGACAAGGTTTTGTAATTTAATTTTAGTACAAATATAAAAAATTAAGGATGGTATGTCAGAACCCGTAAAGAAAGAAGTACTCATTAGGGCACGAAAAATCTTAGATGAATATCTGAACGATCAGAATTTACGAAAAACTACTGAAAGGTATGCCGTACTGGATGAGTTGTACAAATTACCTCAGGATGATCATATTGATGTTGAGACATTGTTCTTAAAAATGCGGAATAAAGAGTACACGATCTCAAGAGCCACAGTATACAACTCAATTGACTTATTGGTAGATTGTGGATTGGTGGTTAAACATAACTTTAAAGATAAAAACGCACTATATGAGCCTGCCTTAACTTATGAACATCACGATCATTTGGTTTGTAACGATTGCCTTAAAATAAAGGAATTTTTAGACCCTGATATTGAGAACAT
>JBBSPJ010000527.1:0-2441 GCA_038258905.1 Cytophagales bacterium | reverse complement strand
GTATAAATGGCAAACCAATTCTCCATATCATGCATTATAATACTCAAAATTAATCTTTCATAGCAGTTATAAAAAGTAAATTAAGCTATTTCGATAAAGATGTAAGATTTAGTGATGGTATTGCATATTAAGGCTATTGGATTGAGGGATTAAAGGAGGGGTTTATTGGTGAGGGGTTTGTGTTGTTAGAGGTAGGTATGGCCGTATTTATTTAAACCTTGCGGGTTTGTCTTTACCATCAAGTAAACCCGCAAGGTTTAGACTGGAGACCTAATAAAAAGCTTCAGATTTTTTACTTTTGCACAAATTTACCCTCAGCATCAAATTTATAATCTTTTTCTACTGCTCCATACTTCAGTGATACCTCTTCCTCTTTAATGATGAGATGACCTGTTCCATCCCCTAAGTTTTCGATTAATCGAAGATAATCTATTTGGATGGAATCTATTCTTTCTCCGTTTGATAATTGGTGCGTGGCTAGTATCAAAGGGCTTGCGATATACTCCGGAGTGCTAGAATATTCATCTCGATCAATTTTCATATAAAGTAAAATTGCAAAATTTTGCGCACCATATAAATACCTCATTCCTATATAATCTAAACCATTATAAACGTAATCTAACTCTTCAATATGCCAAAATTTCTCATCATATGGAGTTCCCAAAGGTTCATAAATCTCTCTTTGTGCATTGATTTTATTCAAAGAATCTATAATGTTATCCATCTTTCTATTATGCTTTCTTAGATCAGGATCAATGAACCTATTAATGCTATTATAGTTTATTCTCCTCCAGTTTACGTAGGATAAAAACACCTCTGTAAATTCGAAAGGCAAGGAGTCTTTTTTAATGAAAGACTTATACAACGCTTCTGCTTCTTTTGTCTGTTTGTATTTCTTTTCCTGATTATCCTTTTTATTGCCACAAGAATTTATCAAGAAAAATCCTAAGATTAATATTGTAAGTACATTTGTAAGCTTCATCATTTTTCTATTCTACTTTATTATTCTCTTCTTTTAAAAATTTAATATCATATATAGTCCCCTCCTTCTTACTTATGCCATTTAATTCGAATGATAAATCAATTAGCATTTTATTCATTTCCAAAAGAGGTTTTACCATTTCTACGTCTGTAAAAGTAGCTTGATTCCCCAAATCATCTTTCTCAGCAGTAATCTCTTCTATGTTTCTTAGTTCTGTTGATTCCCCATGATTATTTAAGCTCATCCTGGAAATATTAACTATACTTGCAAGGCTTTCATTCCCAGATGTTTCTAATAAATCATACTTCTTACCTGTTACTTTATCACCGGCATTCCCTTCAATAGTATAAAGAAAAACATCTTCTCCAGATGTATCTAATTTTTCTACCATAGTGGTATGACTGGTGTCGAAATTTACATGTTTAGAAGTTTGGAAGCTATTATTTTTGGTACGTGAGGTTATCATAATATCACCTTTCTGCGGAGTAAAATGAGTTTCAAAAAAATCAAGTACTTCTTCCTTTTTTTCTGCCTTGGTTGATTTTTCTTTCAATTCAATTCGTAAATCTTTCCACGGGCTAGTTTCATCAACATTTTTTTGCCCCACAAAGCGACCTCCCTCTTCCTCCTCATAGTCAAAGAAATTCTCATAACCACCAGATATTTGAGAACCTCCCCAAAATCCTCGCACTGGATCATTACTATTAATAGCATGCGTGCCTAATACAGTATTGTAAATAAAACCTACAAATTTAGCACACCATGGTGCTGTAGATTTTACTTCTTCACCTTTCTTACTCGTATAGTTAGCCTTTGTAGTATAAATGTCTACAAATTCACCACTATTATTTGAAGTTTCCCACTCTGCTCCATTATAAAAAGCTGCCCCAATTAAAAATTCCATTTTAGCTGCTTCAAATGCTATTTCACCTAACACCATTGCTTTTTCATCTGCTGTATAATTGCTTTGTTCTTTAAAGGCTTTCACCATTGCAGGATACACTTCAAGCTGTTCCCGCACATAAGAGGATAATTCTAGTATTCTTTCCTCTAATTCTTTATCTTCTCCGTCTTTAATCTGTTTTTGTAGGTTTTGAGCTAATGGTGATAGTTCTTCTTTTTGAGGAATTTCAGCACTCAACACCCCATCAATCGCCTTCATCCACTCCAATTCCTTATCATCCGTCCAGCCCCAATCAAGGGTATCGTAGAAATATTTCAAGAGCTTTTGATCAATGCCCGCTAGTTTACTTTTGCCTATTTTATTCAATAAATCCAATGATAAATCATCGGTGTTTTCATTAAAAATAAAGCCTGACTTGTTTTTGATAGCTTCAATTACAAATTCAGGATTATGGAATACGTAGTCCTGCAAGAAAGCTACTATCTCCTTATTAGTTGTTAAATCTTTGAGCTTTTCTGCCACATTTGCTGCATCACTCGACTCCCCTTTCAACTG
>JBBSPJ010000526.1:0-2444 GCA_038258905.1 Cytophagales bacterium | reverse complement strand
ATTAAAACAAATTGATCTTGATCTCCCTGATTTACTTTGTTTCTGTAAATATAATGGTACGGGAAATCCTGATTGAGATTTGACCATGGTACAGTTGCTGACCAGTTAAGCTGTATAGCTTCGAATAATGAAACAGAACTTAAACGGACTGTGGAAGCCGTAGCAGAAACCTCAATTAGATTTTCTTGCTCCACTGCCTGGCTCAAAAGGTAGAGTTCTAAACGGTAACTGATAATTTCTTCTTCTGTATTAAGGCCTGAATCTCTATAATTAGTATCATCTTCTATTACTGCTATGGGATTAAAGCTGCCATTCACTCCTCTTAATAATTGATACTTATAAGGTGGTGGATAAATAGCTGTATCTATTTCAAATGGAGGAAGCCAACTTACCGTTACTTCTCCATTATTAATATCCGTTGCTTCAATACTGGTATTGGTAATTATGGGGCCGGTAGCAGCAATTTGCTGGCAAACTTCTTCGGAGGCATAGCTAACACCACCTGTTGGTAGTTCAAATATAGCTACTAATCTGTAACAATAGGTAGCGCCAAAAGCCAAACCTCTGCCTGCATTATTATCTAAAAAGGAATTTTGAGAAACAGGAACTGCTCCTATTAATTCATAGCCACCATTTTCAGGTATACCAATTTCACAGTTTTCAGGTGTAAAATCAAAACTATCTACCCTGCGATAAACTTGGATTACCTCTGCTAAACCACAATCATAGCTATCCCAGTTGATTTCTATGGATCTTTGAGGTCGGCTTTCTGCTATTACATTTTTGGGGGCAGGTGGCACTACTGTAACGTTCCATGTTTCAAATTTGGTTAACCTTATTCCAGGGCCATTATCCGTTGCTTTAAATCTTATCTGGTAAGGATCTTCTCTGATATGATCACAGGTGGTTTGCCAGCTAAAAATAGCTGTAGTGGGACTTGCTCCAAATACAGGCGGATCAGGATTTAAGGTAGCTGCAGGATCTAAAGTAAAAGGACCTCCGAAAGCTTCTATTCTAACCAATGACTCCGGATTAGGGTCTGTGGCAATGATTTCAGCCTCCAATATTGTACCCGCCTCGATGCAAGTGTCCATCGGGATCTGCAGTTCAGGTGGGTCATTGTCGGTTTCAGCAATTATAATTTGCATATCGCGGGTGATAGTACCAAGTAACTCCCATTTACCATTAATTTTTCTCCATTCTTCCGCTATAAAGGCTATATTATACTCCCCCTGCATACCCGGAGCATCCCATTCAACATCTCCTAAAATTTCATCTAGTGTATAAGTTGACGGAATTTCAGGAACCTGCTCAGTTCCACCTCCCCCTGCAATATTAGGAAAACGATAATTTGGCACTTCAGTATTTCTAGTGCTTTTTGGAATCGTCATTCTAAAAGCGATACTGTCTCCGTTGTTAATATCAAAGGCACCAGGATTATGAAAAAAAAGTAACCCAACAGCGCCTTTATCAATAGGTGGTATTAAAAAAACAGGTGAATCGTTGCAGCCAAAGAAAGGATCTAAACGGATAGTTGTTTCAACATAAAAAGATACGAACCCGGAATTAGTCATATTCACAATCCCTGCATTTCTAAAGTCTTCTTCGTAGGATACAGTATAGGTACCATTTCCAGGATAAGTATGTGGTGGTAATTTAAACTGCACTAATTCAACCTCATCATCAATAATCTCTTTTCTGAAAAAGCCTTCGGGATTAAGTGAAATACTTTCTCCATCACCAAAATTGAAAATTCCATTGCCAAACTGAATATTACCTCCAGAATCTCTGTACGCTGTAAGGGTGAATTCATACACAGAACCATTACACCCTAAACGTTTAGCTGTAATTTCACCTGCCCTTATATGAGAAGAGTATGCTAATGTGCTTACACATATATTAATTAACAAGAGAAAGAAAAGATTTTTCACTGTTTGTTTTAATTGGTTGAGTCGTTAAGTTAATCATACCAAGAACACAAAAAATATTCCAAAAATTAGTTTCTCTTATATTATATTTGTGTTAATTATAATAAAATGAGAAAAGTCATCAATTATTAGACTGATTTGCCAAATAACAATGAGACTATATTTTATGACGATGTATTTATATTAAATATATAGAAATTTTATTAAAAAAATAAGATATTAAAGAAATCTATCCTGAATATCTTGAGATGGCATCCTGCAGGTTTCTCTTTCACCAAACCATTTATAACGGTTTCTGGCTATGATATTATAAATGAAATTTCTAATAACTGGAGGAATAATGATGAAAGCATATAACAAAAACCATGCTCCATTTAGTTTTTTGGCTATCCTTAATGCCGCTGTGCTTTTCTCATAAATTTTGCCCTCTTCATAAAGCACTATGCTATCCAGTTTAGAAATCCGCTCCTCATCCAAATAATCTGTGGCTATTTCAGATTGCAAAGGCGCTAATTT
>JBBSPJ010000525.1:0-2444 GCA_038258905.1 Cytophagales bacterium | reverse complement strand
GCATGGCCCGTTCATCTAGGGGTTAGGATATCAGGTTTTCATCCTGGAAACAGGGGTTCGATTCCCCTACGGGCTACACAGGCCACCAGCAATGGTGGCCTTTTTAATTTGGCTATTAATAAATACTTAAGTAATAAAATATTTCTTCAATCATGTGGTATTATGTTTATGTTTTAGAAAGCACACTAGATAAAACCACCTATATTGGATCGACCGATAACCTTAAAACACGCCTTAAGGATCATAATGCTGGAAAGACTAAATCCATTAAGCATAAGATACCTATGGTTTTAGTGTATTGCGAAGCTTATCGAGGTAAGACTTTAGCCATAAAAAGAGAAAGGTTTTTAAAAAAGAATAGTGCTGCAAAGGCGGAATTATTTGGCAGGATTTTTGAAAAA
Organism: Cytophagales bacterium; assembly: GCA_038258905.1. Classification (GTDB taxonomy): domain Bacteria; phylum Bacteroidota; class Bacteroidia; order Cytophagales; family Cyclobacteriaceae; genus Marivirga. Next base: position 2,043 of record JBBSPJ010000525.1, on the reverse strand, counting down.
AAGTAGGTAAGGGTTCTCAGCCAGAGGCCTCCCATAGGTAGGCAGCCTTACCAGCCTTTGGCTGGGATTCCCCTACTGGGTACAAAGGCTGTCAGAAATGACAGCCTTTTTTATTATGCAGATAATTTCTACATTAGTAGTAAGTGTTATTAGCAGATAATAGCAAATCAATGTAGATAATTAATCTTTCGTTTTAAGTTGTTAAAATGTTGGGTACCATTAAATAGACCTGAAATGGCAGAAGATAAACCAAGACTTGCGAGATTAACAGCCATCATAACACAGTTGCAGTCCAAACGTGTAGTAACTGCCAAGGATATTGCTAGCAAACATAATGTTAGTATCAGAACTATCTATAGAGATATAAGAACATTAGAACAGTCGGGAATTCCTGTTTTTACCGAAGATGGTAAAGGCTACTCCATCATGGAGGGTTATAAACTTCCACCAATAATGTTTACCGAAGAGGAAGCTAATGCTTTGATTGTATCTGAATATTTGATTTTAAAAAACAAAGATAAATCATTGGTTAACCACTATCAAAATGCTATCACTAAAATTAAATCTGTTCTTGGATTCAATCAAAAAGCAAAAACTGAATTTCTTGAAAAGCGAATTCAAATAAGGAATAACCAGAATAACGACCAAACCAGTGAATTTTTAATTCAATTACAATCTAATATAGCCAATTTTCAAGTTGTAGTAATAAACTATGCATCCTTAGCAGGGCTTCAGACAGAAAGAGATATAGAACCTTTTGCCTTATTTACCACAAATGACAATTGGATTTTAATCGCTTTTTGTAGAAAGCGAAATGATTTTAGGGCTTTCCGTTTGGATTGTATTCAGCACTTAATAATCAAACAAGAACACTTTGAACCTCATAAAATCTCCTTAGAACAATACTTTGAAGAATGCAGGAAAAAATGCTCAACCACCCCTGACATACCTCTGTCACAGAGGTAATCTATATTTGGCATAAATAATAAAAATGGAGTTATGGAAAAAGTAAGAATAGAACCGTTTAAGATAATAGGGATTAGGATAAGAACCACAAACGAAAATCATCAGGCTAACACAGAAATTGCAGAATTATGGCGATATTTTCTAGAAAATAATATTTTAGAGAATATACCGAACAAAGTAGATCATACTATCTATTCACTTTATACTGAATATGAAAGTGACCAAACTAAGCCATATACTGCCATCTTAGGGTGTAAAGTGAAAGATTTAGCTGAAGTACCTAATAATATGGTAGGTATGTCATTTGATGGAGGGAATTATTTAAAATCCACAGCCAAGGGAGACTTAATGGACGGTTTAATAGTAAAGCATTGGGCCAAAATTTGGAATTTAGACTTGGACAGAGCCTACACGGCAGATTTTGAAGTGTTTGGAGAAAAAGCCAATAATCCATCAAATGTAGAAGTAGATTTTTATATTGCAATTAAGAAATAATGGTGCGAAAACTATTGGTAAAAACAGATCCGAAAGTGGATGAAATATTTGCTAGCTATCCTGATCAGGTAAAGGAAAAAATGCGTTTTTTAAGACAGTTGGTGAGGGATACGGCAGAAGAAACGGAAGGTGTGGAACAATTAGTAGAAACTATAAAATGGGGAGAACCCAGTTTCATAACTAAAAATGGAAGTACCTTACGAATGGACTGGAAAGAGAAATCACCCGATCAATATGCTATCTATTTTCAGTGTACGAGTCGACTAGTTCATACATTTAAAATTGTATTTGAACATCAATTTCAATTTGAAGGAAATCGAGCTATAGTTTTTCAGCTAAACCAAAAAATACCAATTACAGAATTGAAAGAATGCATAAAGGCTTCATTAATGTATCACAAAGTGAAAAATTTGATAACATTGGGAATTTAATTGCATTGATATAATGATTTCATACTAGTCATACTCGAATTTTTGTAGGGAATGAATTTGAATGCTTTAAGTTGAAATATTTTTAATGAAAACCTGCAAAGAGCATAATGAACGCATGGCGAAAATGACATTTGCATCTGTATATCCTCAT
>JBBSPJ010000524.1:0-2488 GCA_038258905.1 Cytophagales bacterium | reverse complement strand
TATCTTAAAGTAATTAAGCTTAGAGAGTTAGAGAGAAATAATTCCAGAAACGCATAATTTATACACAAACCAATAGAGTGTAAAGAAGAGAAATACCTATGAAAATATTAGTAATAAGCGATTATTATTCTAAAGTAACCACTAGGCCTGAAGGGGAAATCTTTGTAGGGCTGATGGAAAAAGGGCATGATATAACTATTATGACATATCCTGACGCGGAGTATATTCATCGTTTTAAATCTTCTGGAATTCGTGTAATCCCCTTTCATCCTGTAAGGAAACGAGATAAAGCTAGTATAGCATTTATAAGAGAAGAACTCATTCAGGGTCAATACGATATCCTTCAAATGTATAATAGTTTGGCTTACCTAAATGGTATACCAGCGGCTAAAGGTTTACCAGTGAAAGTAGTCTTGTATAGGGGTTATACAGGGAACATTCATTGGTACGATCCATTTATTTATTTAAAATATTTTAATAGGAGAGTAGATGCTGTCATCTGTAATGTAGCAGCGATCGAAGAAATCTTTGAGCGTAACTATTTAGGAAATCGTATTAAATTTCAGACAATTCATAAAGGTCATGACATTTCATGGTATCAAGTAGATAAGGCGGTAGATCTATCTACCTATGGAGTAAAAGAAAACGATATTTGTTTTATATGCACAGCAAATGACAGGAAAATGAAAGGACTGGTTTACTTGCTAAAAGCAACACATCAACTTGAAGCTGACGCTCCTTTTCATTTGTTTTTAGCAGGTAATAACATGGATCGCCCTGAATTTTTAACGCTAATAAATGATAGCCCGGTAAAGGATAGAATTCATATTCTAGGTTTTAGGAAAGATATTTTGGAAGTTGAGAAATCCTGCCACGTGTTTGTTTTAGCGTCATTGTACGGAGAAGCAATCACTAAGGCTGTAATTGAATCAATGTCTCTGGGGTTAGCACCCCTTATTACTGACATACCAGGTAATAAACCCTTAGTGGTAAATGGCGAATCGGGCCTAGTAGTGGACCCAGGAAGTGCAAATAGTATCGCTGCTGGTTTAAAGACGTATTTAAATAATCCTGAATTGATTTCTAAATATGGTTCAGCAGCTCAAAATAGAATTCAAAACACATTAAATACAAGAAATACAGTACAAGAATATGAAACGTTCTATCAGGCACTTTTGCACTCTTAAGTATAAAATAAGTTCATGAAGACTTTTAAAAAATTAATTCGCGAGTGGTATAAGAATATTGTGTTTAATTTATCTGCTAACAACAGTACGCTTTTTAAGTTTTTCTATTCGCACTTCTATAAACCCAAAAAAGGAAGTTTATCCTCTTTTTACAATATTTATTCTCGCAAAATGACCCAAATTTTTGTCATCCAAGTAGGGGCAAATGATGGCATAAATCATGACCCTATCCACAAATTTATTAAGCGAGATAGATGGTCAGGGATTTTAATTGAGCCGCAGCCATTTGTTTTTCGGAACAAATTGCATCCATTGTATCGTCGCAATCAAAATATTGCTTTGGAAAATATAGCCATTTCAAATGAAAACTGCCTTATGGATATGTATCGACTTTCCTTTACGAATGAACGATGGGCAACTGGATTAACTACTTTTGAACGAGAAGTTTTACAAAAAAGAGTAGACGCCGGTGGTGTCGATTTTACAGCAAATAAACAAGGCGTAATTACACCTGCGAGAAAGGAAGATTACATCGAAAATTTTAAAGTTGAAGCTAAAAGTTTCGATTTTTTATTAGAAAAGTATCAAGTGAAGCAGGTAAATGTTTTGCAAATTGATGCAGAAGGCTTCGACTTTGAGGTAGTGAAGCTTTTTAACTTAAGCAAAAATCAGCCTGATGTAGTTGTTTTCGAAGCGGATCATCTTTCAGAAGATGATTTTAAAGAGGTTGGTAGCTATTTAACCGTTAATAACTATCGCTTCAAAAAGTTAGGTAGAGATGTTTTAGCTGTTCATACTTCTGCCACAGTAGCATTGAAAGTATTTGATGAGTTTTAAGCCAAAAGTATCCTTTCAAAAAAAGCCTCATAATTATCAATAGTATGTTTAATAGAAAACTTTTCTAAGGCAACTTTTCTACCATTTTTGATTAATTTTTGCCGTAACACCGGGTCTTCAACTGCTCTTTTTATTTGTTCAGCAAATCCTTTATAGTCCTCATTCTCATATAATAGACCATTTTCTTCGTGGTCTACAACGTCTTTTATGCCTGCATAATTGGTGGCTATTACTGGAGTTCCCATGGCCATGCTCTCTACCAGAGTCAGTCCAAATCCATCCATAGTAGAGGGCAATACATTTACTGTCATTAATCTATAGTATTGAATAACTTCTGCTTTGTTTTCTACAATTCCCAAAGCTGTTACTTCTTGTGGAACATCTAATATATCTGGTTCTTTAGGAAAACGGTCTCTGTAGTAGTTAACATCTAAGCCAATGTATAAAACTTTCCATTCTTTTGG
>JBBSPJ010000523.1:0-2490 GCA_038258905.1 Cytophagales bacterium | reverse complement strand
CCTACTAGAGGTAACATTTTGGTAGGAAATTTAATATATATAGATAAAAGTCCAGTATGGACGACATTTTTTTATGGTAGTAATCGATTTATATGTCTTATTCTTCAACCATAGATAACATATTTACAGAAGAGGTGAGAAACATATCTTGATTTTGGACTTTAAATAACCATTATATCACAAACCTACGCTATCTGGCAGAACAAAAGTCTCTTGAAAAGGAGTGCTACGAAGAAAACTTTCAATCTGAAAAGAAGCCGGAGAAATGTCAGTAATTCTATAAGCAATAGGATCAGCACCCTCCCAGACTAGAAACAAAGAATCTGTTACTCCTGGTGGTGTTACATTTGTGGTTGGGATATACCAATAACCGGCCTGCACCGTGGCTGAATCTTCACATTGAGGATCTCTGTTAATGTAAAACAAACTATCTCTGTCTGTAGTGACACTTGTAAACCTAAAGATTAATTGACGGGCAGAGTCACATGCTTGCAACTCCACTGGCTCATTATTTACAACTCTACTATCTACCAACCACTTTTTTTCTGAATTATTAGATAGCATGTATCTTAACTCATTTCTGCGGAAATTTTCGAAAGTAGAATCATCTGGCAAACAGGCCGATAAGGCTAAGAAAAGAAATAATAACGAGAGATAATTTTTAATCATACAGCAAAGATATACTTTCTTGTTTTTATACTAAACTTTAATGAAACGAAAAGTAGATATATTTATTCTAAATCATTTATAGGGGTTGTTTTATAAGTAATACACAATCTACTCTGCTCCATCCTCTACATCTATTTCATCTTCCGGTTTATCAATTACCTCCCAGGTATGATCTGCCAGTAGCTTTACAGTGGCTAAATATTTAATATAAGATTTGCTCTTTCCCCATTCATTTGGAGCTATTAATGAGAGAATATCCTTACCATCTTCAAATTCATACAAATAGTAAGTATGATTGATTAATGGCTCAAAGTTCATTTTTGAAAGGTAAATTCTTTCTGATATTTCAACTCTCTTCTGCAAGGATTTAGCCTGATTAGCCAATAACTGCATCTGCTCATAGAGCTGACTCATTTGGTTTTCTGTTTGCTGCTGCATGGCAGCCACAGCCCTACCCTTTATTTTGCCTTTATCTTCAGGTTTTATTAGCGCACTTCCGGAATGATGTGGAAAAGAAATGGTACCGGGCTTATCCGTTGTCCCTTCTTTCATTTTTTCCAAATCAATTTTTTCTATATCAATCTTTTTTCCTGTCTGGCTCATTGCGTCTTACTTCTATCTTAAATGTGTCACGATTAATACTGTCTATTGCCGTTTTTGTTTGATTATTTGGCTTTTTTACTCCGGGAAATGTGGTTCTGCTCGACATATCATAAACAATATAAAAAACGATAGCTATAAAAACCACCGCAATAATTAAAAACACCTTAGATTTCTTCATTATTCTTCATCTTCATCTTTAAACTTATAACCAAACAAATTAAACGGCTCCTTTAGTTGTACTTCCTTCAAAAAATTATAATAAATTCTAATACCGGAGCCTAAAACCTCTGTACTAATCCGTTCATTATGGCTATGTATACTATTAATATCTGAGGTTTGCACTATGGCAGGAATTAATCCATAGGAAGGAATTTCTGCAGCCCTAAAAGTGCTATTGTCACTCGTGGCAGGAAATAAGAAAGGAATGGTCTCAGCGTCCGGATAAACCTCTGCTATTGATCTTTCTAAACTCTTATAAAAATTGTTTAGCCGCGATGGCTTTGCTTCCGGACTTTGGGAAATAACTGAAATTTCTATGTTGTCGTTATCCAGTCTTCGTTTTATATAATTTAAAAAATTTTTAGCAGACGTACCAGGCACCAATCGGCAATCTAAAATGGCAATAGCATAATTGCTTATCTGGTTAGGTGGTCCAGGTGGATTATAAATATTTGATACTGTTATGGTGTTTGTAATTAAGGAGGAAAAAAACGGATCGTTTTCAATTTGTTTTCGCACAAAAGGAGCTAAAATTGACCAATTAATATTCCGGATAAAAAACCCTCGAAAACCACCTTCAGCTCTACCCAATCTCCGAAACATCTGTCTTGTGCTACGGTCAAATAAGAGATTAACTTTACGTGTGTTTAACCTCCCTAAGCTCTTTATGAGCTGTAAATTAGCGTAATTGGATGAAGGTGCTGCTCCATGCCCCCCATCATCATTAGTTACTTTCAACCTCACCCACAAACTTTGCTTTTCGGCTATTGAAACACCAAATACGGCTTTATTAGGTTTATTCCTTAATACATCGCGATAACCAGCCCCGCCTTCTCCCAAAACAACAGCTGCATTTAATTCCTCTTTAAAATTATTTATTACATAGGTTGCTCCATTGCTACCTCCTGTTTCCTCACCTGATAAAAATAAGACCGTTACATTAAAAGGCAAATCCGCTGAGTCATAATCGTGCTGAAAAGCTAATAATGCTTTTAACTG
>JBBSPJ010000522.1:0-2498 GCA_038258905.1 Cytophagales bacterium | reverse complement strand
GGAACCCCCTTGCTATTAAAGCAGACTGCCAGAAAAGTCCGACTTTGAAAAGAATATCTAAATTGAATAGCTTAAGTTAGTGACCTAAAACAATTTACTTCTCCATATCACTCAACTGAATATTCAAAGCTTTGACGCTGATTTGTATTTCTATAATAGAGAGCGCCAAAGAAATCATTAAAAGCACCAATGAAGCACCAAAAATCAGACTCCCTACTAAATTATATTCCTGATAAATCACGAACATGCTTAATACACAGAGAAATAAAGAAGCAATGCCCATCAACTGCATGTTTTTGATCAGACTGAGTCGTCTACGTAAATTCGCTATTTGCGCCTTAGTTTTTTGATCATGGCTTTCAGCATATTTGGCACTTAAATTTCTTATTAAAGCGGCAATAGCCAAAAACCTGTTGGTATAAGCCAAAAGCAATAAGGAAATAGCCGGAAATAATAAGGCCGGTGTTGTTAAGGAGATTTCCATTTAATAAAAGCTAAAAATTACAATCTAGTTTGATATTTATTCATTAAATATACTAATTCTAAAAACTATGAAAATAGAATTTTGCGAAAGATCAGTATATTTATTTTACAATGATTTCAATTAAGGTAAATCTTTGTATATTTATTATTGTTATTAAATAAAAGTTCTAAATATGAAAACTCAATATATAACAGATGATAATGGTAAAAAACAAGCCGTAATACTCCCTATTGCAGAATATGAAAAATTAATGGAAAATCTTGAAGAATTAGAAGACATTAAACTTTATGATCAAGTAAAAGATAATAATGAAAAGTATATTTCTTTTGATGAATTTCTAAAAACTAGAAAAGAAAAAGTGAATGGATAAATATCACATTATTATATCCAGCACTGCTCAAAAGAAACTAAACAAATTGCCCAACCAAATTGCAGACCCACTTATAAAAACCATTCTATCATTGGCCGAAAATCCCAGACCACATGGCTGTAAAAAACTTAAAGGCAGAGAAGCTTTCAGAATTCGGAAAGGAAATTATAGAGTTATATATGAAATTAATGAAAATGTATTGACTATTACAGTAATATCCCTAGGACACAGAAAAGATATTTACAGATAACTAATGAAATCACTACAACTCATCGAAAAGCTGGATTTTGAAATACTATTATAGCAACTGATAGATTCAAATTCGCCTAACTTAAAATTTTACTTTTCAAAAATTAAATCCAAAATTTATTCTTAAAGATGAGGTGTTTAAATTAAAACCTGTACTAGATGCTTCCATATTGCTCGTGCCCATACTATTAGCTGTAGTAAAGGTTCTTTCTGTGCTACTGTTAGATCGAATAAACTGTGGTAGCACTTCAAAACCTATGTGAATATTTGGGTTTATCTGATACATGGTTCCCAAGACGAGGCGGATGCCAAGGCCATTGGTTCTGACATCACTTGTGGATGTTTGTCCAAATGAAATATTCTGATAATTTTCATCTTTAATTTTAGTGTTCTGGTAAAATGCATCACCTCCAATTCTTAAAAACAATTTATCTACTACCTCAAATCTTTTTTCCCAACCTAAGCTAATATCAAAAAAGGTTCGAGCGTCAATATTTTCAAGACTATCTGCCATAGATTCACTTTTTTGAGTATTGGTGCTAAAATTCAAGCCAATTCTCCATAAAGAGGCATCATTTCCTATTCTATAGGCCGATCCGAAACTAGTGAAATCACGCAAAACTAAATCGATCTCTTGGCGTGCTTTGGTTTCATTTTGGGCAAATAGAGTTGTTGTAAGTGAAAAAAGGATTATAAGCAGAAATAAATTTTTCATTAAATTACAGTTAAACGGTTAAACATTTTCACAAACTAGTGATAACTAAATGATTCATTAATCTTTCATTTCACAACTTAAAAAGAGCAGTAAGTAATTTTTTACATTATAAGCTTTAGTCTCCCCTAACCTAGTTCTTTTTTTACTAGAAATAACGGCCTACATACTTATTTTAGTATGTAACTATGTACTATTAAGTATTAAATTATAAAATAATCATTATTAGCCCACTTTTTAGATAGAATACATGTTAGAAATTAAAACCTACATTAAATCTTAGTGAAGAATTATCTAAATTAAACCCCAGGCTTTTAGATGAATAGTTAATAAAGTCCGTTGGATTTGTATTTAATGCATTGGCTGACGACCGCTCCATTACACTTCTTGAGAAGGTTGGCAATAACTCCAATCCAAGATGAATACGAGCGGTTGCTTGGTAAATTAAGCCGGAAACAATTTTAATTCCATATTCTCTGGTTTTGAACTCATTTATAAATCTGGTTCTACTGCGATTTTAATGGAAAACTACATTTAGGATATCTAAAGAAAATAATTTAGCAGGAATGCTCTATCCATTTTCACTTCTCTAACTGATACTCTCCTAGACCCTTTCTTTTCTTTTTTCTTGAAAAAAAAGAAACAAAAATTCAAGGCTGTATTCATTTCTTAACGGCATTTTG
>JBBSPJ010000521.1:0-2503 GCA_038258905.1 Cytophagales bacterium | reverse complement strand
GCAAATCATCTGTTACTTAAATCAAATTTGCAAACCGTAGGCTTGCGAAATTTTGTTGCGAAATCCGATATTTTTGAGGAAACTTCCCACATTTCCCCACCGCCAACTTACAATCAGGATTTTCGCTTTGTTTTAAGCAGGATATTACATTATTCAGAATATGAAATTGATCAGTTAAGTTAAAATTAGCTCATAAATTGATCAATTCTTTTATAAAATCAGTTTAGGTAAGTATTTAATATTCTTCAATTTAAGTCCTTCATCTCTTTATTTTCTATATTTTTTGATTTTTTAAAGTCTTCAATGTAATCTTTTGAAGAAAAGTGTAAAAAAGTGGGGGAAAGTGGTATGATATGTCATATATTGTATTAGTTTTGTCTTTAAGAAATTCTGTAAAAACTATAAATGGCATTCCTCACTGGTGAATATGATTGTAAATTGGACGCGAAAGGGCGTTTGGTCTTGCCTGCCAAGATCAAAAACAACCTGCCCGAGAGTTCAAGCAATGAGCTGGTGATCAGAAGAGGTTTTGAGCCTTGTTTAGTCTTATATCCTATGCTGGAATATAAAAAGATATTTTCAAAAATATCCTCCCTAAACGAGTTCAATGCTGAATATAGAAATTTACAGCGTAATTTCTTCAGAGGTAATGCAATCGTGGAACTCGATAATGCCGGCCGTATTTTGCTTCCTAAAAACATGCTTGCGTTTGCAGGACTTGAGAAGGAATCCATTGTGGTAGGAATGGGCAATCGGGTTGAAATTTGGGATGCATCGAAATATGATGACTTCCTTATAAAAGACCAGAAAGAATTTTCTGATTTAGCTGAAAAACATCTTTTTGAATAGTAGAACTTATGAGTGAATACCACGAACCGGTCATGTTGCAGGAATGCATTGAAGGTTTATCCATCAATCCTTCCGGTGTTTACGTGGACTTAACTTTTGGTGGAGGTGGGCATTCTCAGGCTATTTTGCAACATTTAGAAGATGGCAGATTACTGGCTTTTGATCAGGATCAGGATGCGGTAGTAAATGCTGAAGCTATAAACAATGATTGTTTTGAATTTATACAGGCTAATTTCCGCCACTGCAGAAAATACTTAAAATTATTTGGTGTTAAAGAGGTGGATGGCGTACTGGCCGACCTGGGAGTGTCTTCTCATCAGTTTAATAAGGCTGAAAGAGGGTTTTCCACTCGATTTGATGCTGAATTAGACATGCGCATGGATCAGCAGGCTGAGTTATCAGCTAAAACTGTAGTAAATACCTATGAGGAGGCTGAATTACAAAGAATTTTAGGCTTATATGGTGAAGTAAGAAACGCTAAAACTTTAGCCGCTGCGATTGTGGCAGCAAGAGCTAATAAAGAAATTAAAACAGTGGCCGATCTTAAGAGCATATTGGATAAATATGCCAAAAGAGGACGCGAGAATAAATATTATGCGCAGGTTTTTCAGGCCTTACGCATTGAAGTAAATGAAGAGCTAAAAGCTTTGGAAGAAGTGCTGGCTCAAATGGAATCGTTAATAAAGCCGGGAGGTAGATTGGTAGTAATGAGTTACCATAGCCTGGAAGATAGATTGGTGAAAAATTTCATTAATAAAGGAAACGTAGAAGGTGTGGAAGATAAAGATTTATACGGTAATGTGTATAAATCTTTTGATGCTATAAATAGAAAACCGATCACGGCAAGCGAGGAAGAATTGGTTAGAAATAACAGATCAAGAAGTGCGAAATTAAGAATTGCTGAACGACAAAAATCATGAAGCAAAATACATTCAGAGTAAAAGAAAAGAAGGAAAATAAAGGTCAGAAGACCGGTGCAGGAAGTATATTTTCAAAATTTGATCAGTCTATTGGTGGCGGATCTTCAGAAAATGGCCTGCCTGTAAAATATTTACCTTATGTAATGTTTTTTGTAGTGATGGGCATATTCTATATAGGCAACAGTCATTATACCGATAAAACAACCCGAAAAATTGATAAACTACATCAGGAAGTTGAAGATTTAAGAGCAGATTATACCACCCTGAAATCTGAGTATATGTTTGCTTCCAAGCAATCGGAAGTAGCTAAGAAAGTAAAGAAATTAGGCTTAAAAGAAACTGAAGTGCCACCCTTTAAAATTATAGTGGAAAAAGGTGAATATTAAAAAATCCATATTGCTCCGTGTGCGTCTGGCCTTTTTGGCGGTATTGCTGTTTTCAGTAGCCATTCTTTACCAGATTTTCCATATCCAATGGATAGAGGGAGACATGTGGAGAGAAAAATCTGAAGAGGTGAGATTAAGTTACCAGGAAGTGAAAGCTACCAGAGGGAATATTTATTCTGATAACGGAAGCTTATTGGCAACTTCCTTGCCGTTTTATAGGGTTTCTTTAGATCCAACTATTGTAGATGATGATATATTTCGCGAAAATATTGATTCATTAAGCTATTTTCTAGCTAAAAGCTTCGGTCAGTCCGCTACTTATTACAAACAAAAAATTAAGGGTGCTCG
>JBBSPJ010000520.1:0-2507 GCA_038258905.1 Cytophagales bacterium | reverse complement strand
TATTGAAGGGCGACTGGAATTTTGATGGTGTGGTGGTTTCAGACTGGAATTCTATTGGAGAAATGGTTAACCACGGTACAGTATCTGGCTTGAATGAAGCCTCGATGCGTGCTATCAATGCCGGTACTGATATTGATATGGAAGCCTCTGCTTATATCGCTCACTTAAAATCTTTGGTTGAAGAGGATAAAATAAGCGTGGAAACTATTAATAATGCCGTAAAAAGGGTTTTGAAATTGAAGTTTCAGTTAGGCTTATTTGATGATCCTTATAGGTATAGTGATACCAAAAGGGAAACGGAAACTATTATGCATCCCGATTTTATTAAAACTGCCAGGCAAATGGCAAGGGAGTCCATTGTTCTCTTAAAAAATGAAAATGATTTGCTGCCCTTAAAGCCAGGTAAAAATATTGCAGTTATTGGTCCCTTGGCTAAGGATAAAGATTCTCCATTAGGCAATTGGAGGGCACAGGTTCAATCTAATTCTGCCATATCTTTATTTGAAGGCATACAAAATATTATGGGTAGGAATGCTAATATTCAATACGCAGAAGGAGTTAAATTATCCATTGGCCCTAATACTTTTGATCAAAAGTTGAAAATAGAAGAGAATGACCGAACAGGTTTTGCTGAGGCTATTTCCATAGCTAAAAATGCTGATGTTGTTATTATGGCTTTAGGTGAAACAGCTTATATGTCAGGTGAAGGAAGAAGCAGGTCAGATATTGGTTTAACAGGCTTGCAGTTGGAGCTCTTAAAGGAAATCTACAAGGTAAATAAAAATATAGTGATGGTACTCATGAATGGCAGACCGCTTACTTTAACTTGGGAAGATGAAAATATCCCCGCAATTGTAGAAGCATGGCATTTGGGCGCTGAAGCTGGTAATGCTATTGCAGAAGTATTAACAGGGAAATATAATCCTTCAGGTAAGTTAACCATGTCATTTCCCAGGTCGGTAGGGCAATTACCTATGTACTATAATCATAAAACCACAGGTAGGTCAACCTCAGGCCCAAATATGGTATTCTATACGCATCATAACGATATTGAAAATAGTCCTTTGTATCCTTTTGGATACGGATTAAGCTATACCCAATTTAAATATTCTGAATTAACGGTATCAGCTGCTAGCATGTCTGATGAGAAGATCATTGAAGCAAGTGCAGTCATTACAAATACCGGAAAAATTAAAGGGGAAGAGATTGTTCAGCTATATATTCAGGATATAGTGGGCAGTGTGACAAGACCTGTGAAAGAATTAAAAGGCTTTCAAAAAGTACAACTAAGTGCAGGAGAATCAATTAAAGTAAATTTTCAGATCACTAAAAAAGAATTGTCCTTTTATCGGAAGGACAACACCTTCGGAACTGAGCCGGGTAAATTCAATATTTTTATAGGTGCTAACTCAGATGTTAACACCTTCACAGAAATAACACTACAATGAAAAATTTTTTAAATTTAAGCCTATTATTAATTTTAATAGCATCTTGCGAGAATGCTACCACAGACCCTAATTTAGTTTGGAGCGATGAGTTTGATGTTTCTGAACAATTAAACAAAGATAAATGGAATACCATTGTCGGCAATGGTTGCCCTGAAGTGTGTGGTTTTGGAAATAATGAATTGCAGCATTATTCGGATGATACACAGAACGTGCGAATAGAGGATGGGAAGCTAATTATTGAAGCACATCAGGTAGATGATTCTAGAAATTATACCTCAGCTAAGCTAACGACTGAGGGGAAAGGCGATTGGCATACTGGCTACTTGGAAATCAGGGCTAAACTACCTGAAGGTAGAGGAACATGGCCCGCTATTTGGATGTTGCCGACACTTGATAGGGGACTTAATTGGCCTGCAGATGGTGAGATCGATATCATGGAGCACGTGGGCTACAACCAAGGAATGGTTTATGGAACCATTCATACCGAAGCTTACAATCACAGAATTGGTACGCAAAAATCTGACAGTATTAAAGTAGAGGATGCTCATGAAAAGTTTCATATCTATGCTTTGCATTGGACAGAAGATAAAATAGATTGGTTGCTGGATGGTGTTGTCTATAACACCATTAAAAAGAATAACGATGGGGCTGCTGGTTGGCCTTTTAATGATAAATTCCACCTAATTCTTAATTTGGCTATAGGTGGAGATTGGGGAGGTAAATATGGGATAGATGAATCCATTTTCCCTCAAACACTAGAAATTGATTATGTGAGAGTGTATAAAGATAAACCTTTAGAATAAATGGTGCATTATTTGTAGAACGGTCTTAGTTTATCAAATAAAAACTATTAAATTGCCCAAAAAAATTGAACTAAAACTATATGAGTACAAAAGAAAATACATCAGAAATCAACAAAGAAGAATACAATTTACCAAAGGTAATTTTTTTAGCTTTTGTAGCTGCCATCGGTGGTTTTCTATTTGGATTCGATAGTGGAGTAATTAATGGCACTGTTGATGCCCTTCAATTATCCTTTAATTCAGACGCAGCCACAAC
>JBBSPJ010000519.1:0-2511 GCA_038258905.1 Cytophagales bacterium | reverse complement strand
GCAACGGGATCAAGCAATTGATTATTATCATTGACCTCTCCTCTATTTAGTATTTCTTCCTTCATCCATTGGGTAGAGTAGGTTAAGTCAAACTTTTCCGATATATAACTGATTTTAGCATTATGCAGCCATTGATTTTTGGGGTGCCACTCTCTGTTCCTTTCAGTTCCTTGTCCTACCCAGCCTCCAAAAACATATCTTCTAGAGCTCGCCATTGCGCTAATTTTATCTGATATTTTCCCGCTTAGCTGAAGAGAAGGAGAATGGATGCCTTCAGAAAACAGTGAATAGTCGTTTCCGACACTTTCCTCATGTATGGTAATTCCCAAGGCCAGTTGCTCTTTATTGGTTTTTTTGGTTATGATATTGATGACGCCAGCTAAAGCATCTGCACCATAATTAACAGCCATTGGACCCTCCACTAATTCAATTCTTTCGATGTTATTTATATCGATTTGATTCAGATCAATAGCATTATTCGTCCCACTTTTACCAGTGATTGGAATTCCATCTACTAGCACTTTTACATATTGTCCGCTTAAACCTTGCATTTGGAAATTAGCATTTCCCGTGGCATTGTCTCTGCTGAAACGAATATTCAATTCCTGAGAAAGGACTGTTTGGATGTCATTGGCGGCTTGTTGCTCGAATCGTTCTTTTCCTATACTTCTTACCTTATAAACTGAATTGTTTGCCGATCCTGGCTCATATTGACCGGTGACGACTACCTCATTTAAATTCAGATTTTTTGAAGAAAGCGCATACTCGTGACTGCCAATGACAGTGATAGTGTCAGTTAAAGCTTCGTAATCTAAGTGCGTGATTTCAATAACAATCGGCAATAACAATTTACTACTGATCTTTCCTTCATCATTAGTCCAAAGCATTTCCTCTTTGGTGGAATACCTACTCACTAATTTTACTAAAACCTCCGATATCCCTGTTCCAGATTTATCTAATGTTTTAATAGTGACTTGCCCGGAAGCAGGTGAAAAATAAAACAGTATAATTATAGAGATTAAAACTATTCGCATCTATTTCTATTTAGATTGATTAAAAATAACATGACAAATATGATATAATGATTAAAATAAAAAAAATTATTTAGAATAAATCTTAATAAAAATAAGAATCTTTTTTTACAGGTTCTGAAAATCGGTTGAGATACACCAGCCTTATGATAAATTTAAAAATGTGAGAAGGAGGATGTTAAATATTTTCAAGGGCTATTTTATAGATGCTAATATTAAATCGTACAAAAGGCTCTCAGTTGATCATCATTATTAGAAAATCACTAATAATTCTAAATTTATCTAATTGGCACTATTTAAAACAAAACAATCAGATCAATTTCCGTTAGCACTTTTAGGAGATAGCACTCAAATCTTAAAACTTAGAGACATGAAGCATTACGATTATATTATTGTAGGTACCGGACAAGCCACCGGAGTTTTATTAGGTAAATTAATTCCAGAGAAAAAGAAGATAGCAGTACTAGAAGGGAATAAAATAGGGGGTAGCTGTGTGAATTACGGATGCACACCCACAAAAACAATGGTGGCAGCTGCTAAAGCTTTTCATACTGCAAAAAGAGGAGATTTTTTTGGATTTCATACAGGCGAGGTGAGTTTGAATTTTAGTAGAGTGAAGGAAAGAATGGATGAAATAAGAAATTCTGCAAGTAATGGTTTGGAAGAATGGATGAAATCCGCTGA
Organism: Cytophagales bacterium; assembly: GCA_038258905.1. GTDB lineage: Bacteria > Bacteroidota > Bacteroidia > Cytophagales > Cyclobacteriaceae > Marivirga. Next base: position 796 of record JBBSPJ010000519.1, on the reverse strand, counting down.
TAATGTAGAAGTATATGACGGCTATGCTTCATTTATAACCGATAAAAAACTTAAAGTAGGAAGTTCTGAAATTACTGGTGATGTGATTTTTATTAATACAGGAACTCGATCTGCTTTTCCACCTATTAAGGGTATTGAAAAAGTAAATGCTTTAGACAGCGCAGGAATATTGGATTTAACTGCCTTACCTGAGCATTTGATGATTATTGGTGGCGGGTATATTGGGGTGGAATTTGCCCAAATATATAATAGAATGGGAGCAAAAGTGACTTTGATTGAAGGTGCGGAGCAACTTATGCCGCAAGAAGATGAAGATGTTGCGAGCGCTATAGGAGATTTTTTAAAAGATGAAGGTGTTAATATCATGTGCAATGCTAAGGCAAATGAGGTAGCTGATAAACAAGGTAAGATAACTGTAACAATTGACCATAATGGACAGGAAAAAACTATTGAAGGATCTCATTTATTAATAGCAGCTGGCAGAAAGCCAAATATTGAAAAACTGGCATTGGAAAACACTCAGATTGAAGTAAATGAAAAGGGTTTTATAAAAACGGATGACGTAGGAGCCACCTCCAGCGAAAGGGTTTTTGCTCTAGGTGATGTCAATGGCAAAGGTGCTTTTACCCATACCTCAGTAAATGATGCAGAGGTGGTTTTAGACCACTTATTTGGTAAAGGAGAAAGAAAAATATCGGATAGAATTCCGGTTTATGCATTATTTACAGATCCTCCTTTAGGAAGAGTGGGCTTATCTGAAAAAGAAGCTATTGCACAAGGCAAAAAGGTGTTTATG
>JBBSPJ010000518.1:0-2532 GCA_038258905.1 Cytophagales bacterium | reverse complement strand
TTATCCATTACAGACTTCATGAAAATATTAGGGGATTTACCTCCTAATTCCATGGTTACGGGAATTAAATTTTCAGAAGCATATTGCATAATCAATCGACCAGTGGTAGTTTCACCTGTAAAGGCCACTTTTGCCACTCTGGAAGATTGTGCTAAAGGCTTCCCTGCCTCAGGACCAAAACCTGTAACCACATTGATAACACCGGCAGGCACCACATCTTTTATCAATTCCATTAATATGATGAGCGATGTGGGTGTTTGCTCAGCTGGTTTTACCACCGTACAACAACCTGCAGCCAATGCAGGAGCAATTTTCCAGGTAGCCATTAATAATGGGAAGTTCCATGGAATGATTTGTCCTACCACACCTAAAGGCTCTTGTAAATTGATGCTTACTGTGTGCTCATCATGCTCTGAGATAGAACTTTCATCGGCCCTGATGGCTCCAGCAAAATAGCGAAAGTGATCAACGCATAAAGGTAAATCAGCTGCCCTGCATTCTCTAAGTGCTTTACCATTGTCGATCGTTTCTACTCTTGCAAGCATTTCCAGGTTCTCTTCAATAATATCAGCTATTTTTAGTAAAACGTTTGCACGAGCTGCTGCAGAAGTTTTAGACCAGGTTTCAAATGCTTTGTGTGCCGCATCTAAGGCTAATTCTATGTCAGCTTTCGTACCTCTGGCCGCTTTAGTAAATGCTTTTCCATCTATAGGGCTTATATTGTCAAAATATTCACCCTTAGAAGGCTTTACAAACTTGCCTCCAATAAAATTATCGTATTGTGCCTTAAAGGTAGGGCGCTCTACTGTTTTGTGATTTTTTTCTAAAGTTTCCATAATATCTATATTTTTTTTTAATTTTTAACAAGTGGTAATTTCCCATTTATATTACTGAAATACTTTGGTGAGCGTATGGAAAATTTTGTTATCCAGATGATTTTCAAAACAGCTTAATTTTAACTATATTGCTATTACAAACGTTTGCAAAAATATGAGCCAACCTATCAGACCATTAGAGATTTCCACCCACCCGGAGCGGTCATTAATGACACTAGTGGAAAACAGAACTGCCTATACTTATGATACCTGCGAACTGAATGTCTTTGAAACCCATGAGCAAGCACATAATGTAAGCTTAGTTTTTAATGACTTTGTTTTTACCTCCATGCTTCAAGGCAAAAAAGTGATGCATTTGGAAGGCAAAGAGGCATTTGATTATTTACCGGGAGAATCTGTTATAGTGGGCCCCAATGAAACCATGCAGATTGATTTTCCAGAAGCCCGAAAAGGACAACCTACCCAATGCATTGCCTTAGCCATTTCTCAGCAATTAATTGATTACACCTTAGATTTAATGAATGAAAAACAGCCTAAGGTAATTGCAGGTGATAGTTGGGAAATAGACCCTGATACACACCATATTATCAATAATCAGGAACTTATCAATACGGTCAACAGAATTATCCGGATATCTAAAACTGAAGACAGCACCACAAAAGATTTATTTGTAGATCTGGCATTGAAGGAAATGATTATTCGACTGATGCAAACACAAGCGAGAGATATTTTCACTCATTCCTATCACAAATTATCTAATAACAACCCATTGGCCTATGCCATTCAGATTATAAAGAATAAAATTGACCAGAAAATAGATTTTGATAAGCTGGCAAGTGCCGCCTGCATGAGTAGAGCAACATTTTTTAAGAAGTTTAAAGAAAATTTCGGCTTTACACCTGCCCAATATGTGTTAAATGAAAGATTACAATTAGCTAAAAAATGGCTTAACAAGAAAGAATGTAGCATTACGCAAGCTTGTTTTAATTCAGGTTTTGAAAACCTTTCGCATTTTACTCATACTTTTAAAAAAGAGGTAGGTATGGCGCCTTCGAAATTTAAGAAGATGAGTTTGGGGTTTTAAGTATTTTAGGTTTATTAGGTTTTTCTACCTCGGATAATTACGACATTGGTACGAGCTACAAGCTCGCACCAGCGCAGGTCCTTAGACCAAGGTAGCAAAGTCACAGAGTGAAGATATTATGGTAGTTTAAATGTAGTAAGACGGCTAATTTTGGCGATATTTTTGATCCAAAGGAAATCAAAAATGATGACAAAATCTATTGGTGTAGATTGCAAAATGGGTATGAGTTGCAATCTGGCACTAGCAGACATAATGAACAACCTAGTTTAAGAAAACGATAAATGCATTAGCAATTTGACCACCAAGAACTTTTTTATTGCTATTAGTTAATAATGCATCAGGTGATTAATCATTATTTTACACCAACAAAGAGGCACCAGTACAATAAGCTGCTCCCAAATCAACAATACCAGTAGGGTATAAAAATTATTAACTGTAATCTTTATTTATTGCTTACTGGGATTTAAAAGTAAATGATTATCCGCATTGATACCCATACCAAGTGTTGGAAATCGATGCAATTACTAGTCTATCAAATATTTTATCCTTAAAATATCTTCTATTAAACTTATAACAGAATTCATTTAAATAGTTCTGCATGTATGGACTATC
>JBBSPJ010000517.1:0-2535 GCA_038258905.1 Cytophagales bacterium | reverse complement strand
TCGTGTAATTATTACATTTATAGTAGTCAGTTTAATGGGTCTTGCCTTAATTCCTAAACTGACAGTCAACCTTAACCCAAGTTATCAGACTCCGGAAATCTACCTTCAATATTCTGTAAGAGATGCTGATCCCACTCAGGTAGAGAAATTGGCCACTGCCCCCTTAGAAAACATCTTATCTCAGCTACGTGACTTGGATGAGGTAAATTCACAATCACGCTATAACTCAGGCAACATCACACTAAGGTTTTCTAAAAATGCTGACTTAGCTTACAAAAGGTTTGAAGTAGCCACTTTAATCAGGCAAGTTTACCCTCAATTAGATGAAAAAGTGAGTTATCCTACCCTTAAAAGTAGTGGTGGTAATACGGAAAATGAAAATAAAGCTATTTTAAAATACACAGTAAGAGGACCTTTGGCTGCTTACCGTATTAAAGAGCTAGCACAGGAAAATATTGTAAAACCCCTGCAAAGCATACCCGGAATTGAAGCCTTACCCCTTTATGGTGCTAATAATTTACAGGTAAGTATTTATTTTGATGCTGCTAAACTCTCAAGCTACAATATAATAATAGAAGATGTTCAGTCGGCATTGCAACAAGCGGGCAAGGTACGTTTCCCTGGCTTGGCTACCACCGCTCAAGGCGAAAAATATGTGCTGATGATTGACGAACGCTTTCAGAGCTATAGAGGATTAGGTGATTTAAACATTAAAAGTAAGCAGTCTGGAGAGTATTACCCGCTTAAAGATTTAGCCAAGATTATTATGGAGGAGCAAAAACCTTCAGGCTATTATAGAATTAATGGAGAAAACTTTGTGAACCTCATAGTAGAAGCACGTAAAGGTGTTAATAGAATTGATTTAGCTCGAAAAGTAAAAACTAAAATATCCTCTATAGAAAATCAATTACCCCAGGGATTATCCTTGCGCTTAGTTTATGACGATACAGAGTACCTCGAAAAAGAACTAGACAAATTATATGAAAGATCTATACTTTCTATCAGTATACTTATCTGCTTTATTTTCCTTATTAACAGAAATTGGAAATACTTATTGACGCTTTTTGCTGGGATTTTCGCGAATGTTTCTTTGGCGATTATAGGCGTATGGGCATTGGATATTGAGATCCATTTATACTCGCTGGCCGGACTTACTATTTCCTTCGGACTTATAGTAGATAATGCAATAGTTATGATAGATCATCTGCACAAATATAAAAACAGACATCTATTTTTAGCTCTACTGGCTGCATCACTCACCACAATTGCTGCCTTATTGTTGATGTTTTTATTGCCAGAAGAACAAAAATTGAATTTAGTAGATTTTGCTAAAATTGTCGCTTTACTTTTAAGCGTTTCCTTAATAATAGCTCTATTTTTCACACCTGCCCTCTACCAGGTATTATTTAATAGTGTTAAAAGCAGAAATACTACCCAAAAAACAAAGCACTTAAGAAAAAAAGTGAGATGGTTTCAGCGTTACGAAAAACTCATTTACTGGTCGGGAAGGTACAGAAAATCCTTTTTCTTAGTCTTATTGCTCATTTTCGGCCTCCCAATTTTTATGCTACCCTCCAAATGGGACGGCCATGAGTGGTACAATAAAACCATTGGCTCGGATATTTACCAGGAGGACATTAGGCCCATTTCAGATAAATGGTTGGGTGGCAGTTTAAGACTCTTTATCAGAAATGTATATGAGCGATCGAGCTATAGACAAAATGAAAAAACAAGGCTTTACGTTACAGGCAGACTGCCCTATGGTAATACCCTGGAGCAAATGAATACCATTATGCAAGATTTTGAATCCTTTCTACTGGACCAGCCGGGCATTGACATTTTCACTACACAGATATATTCAGGTCAATATGCCAGAATTGAAATCATTTTTAAAGAAGCCTATGAAAAAAGTGGCTTCCCCTATCAATTAAAAGCACGATTAAGCGCCAGAAGTAATAATTGGAGTGGTGCACAATGGAGTGTTTATGGTGTTGGTCAAGGTTTTAGTACTGGATCCGGAGATAGAATACCCTCCTTCAGGGTTTCGCTTAAGGGTTATAATTATTTTGAGCTGGAAAGGCAAGCCGACCAATTAGCCAAAATGCTTTTGGCGCATCCCAGAATTCAGGAAGTAAATACCAATGAACGGCTCAGTTATAACGATCAAAAAAGTGAAGAATATATTATACAGCCAGATTTAGCTAAACTTTCACAAAATAACATCACCCTAAATGTCTTCTCCAATGCGATAAAAATGCATGCTCCAGCCAACAACGCACTCACTACTCTGGAGTTTTCCGGCACTCAATATCCTATTATGCTGATATCCGATCAGGCAGAAGATTTTGACAGATACCAATTGAGTGAAAATAATTTACAATATAACGATAAACGGATACCAACCGGAGTATTAAGCAATCTGGAACTTACTAATACCATAAATGCTATCTACAAAGAAAACAGGAGTTATGTCAGGATATTAAGTTTTGAATACTATGGCTCCTCAAGGTTTGGAAGCAAATATCTAGAAGAGAT
>JBBSPJ010000516.1:0-2543 GCA_038258905.1 Cytophagales bacterium | reverse complement strand
GGATTTATTATGTGCTAGTAATTGCAATTTCCAGCGTGTGAGTGCTTCTGGAGTGGTGAAATTGAAGCTAACCTGACCGTTTTTATCTGTTTTGAGTTGCGGATAGAAAAAAGCTGTTTCTCTAAAATCTGTTCTTGCTTGTACTTGCATCAGCATTTTATCCAGCTTTGCCTGGCCTTTTTTTGTGGTAATTATCACTGCACCATTTATTGCTTTAGCGCCATAGATGGAAGTGGCAGCTTCACCCTTCAGTACTTCAAGTGACATTATATCATCTTGAGATAGATCCATTTCTGTTACTGGGACTCCATCTACGATATACAGAGGTATATTTTCGCCATTTATTGAGCTTGTGCCGCGTATTTGGAAATCTAACATCTCAGCATTATCAGCTGAGTTGGATGGTGAAAAACCAGGTTGTTCTGATGCAGCTACCTCCATAAAAACTTCCTCTTCATCTGCAACTGCACCAACTGAATAACTTAAGCTCTTTTGCTCCCTCTGCACTCCATAACCAACCACAACCACTTCAGAAAGCCCTTGAATGTCTGCGGCCATTTTAACATTGATGAGATTATTATCTTTAATGGTAATTATTACATTTTGTAAGCCTATATAACTAATGATAAGGGTATCGCCCTTATCTGCCTGAATATTGTATTTACCTTGTTTGTTGGTAGCTTCTCTTTTATCAGTACCCTTAATAAATACATTTACATCGGGCAAGAGTTCTCCATTGCTATCTGTAATGGTTCCGGATATATAACCTTTCTTGAGAGAGTTATCATTTTCCTCGCTTATAGTAGGCATTTCTGTAGTAAAGAAAACTGATCTAAGCTTGTTTAAGTATTGTCTTTCTACATAATAATTCCCTGATAAACTGAACCCAAACCAATTGAAATTATCATACGTATTGGTAGGCGTTCTATAATAATTTCTACGGTAGTCATTAAATATAAAATGGCTTGTGCCAAAACCAGAGGTATTAGAAAGGTTGTAGCTGTAATAAGTAGGTATTCTTATAGGGTTAAATTGCCATTTGTGTCCTTTAAATTGATCTAATGAGGCGTCATACATTGATGCCAAAAGCTCGGCTTCCGTTTCTTCTTTATTCTTACCTAATATCTTAAAGCTCCAGGTTTCTTCAGATCCGGGTAAAAGTTTATCTCTAAAGGTAGTAGTAGAAATCTCTAGTTGCTTCAGTTCCTTTTTTACCGGAATAATAATTCTGCCATTTTCATATCGATTTAGGTTTGCAAAATGGTATAAAATGGCAAAACCTCCATTTTCATCACTGATTGCAGGAATTTCAATAGTTTTAATTTCGTTGGAAAGTTGTACAACCCTACTTTCGGTGATTGTATTTCCCCTTTCTATATCTAAAGTTATACTTATGTTAGTGGAGGAGCTCCCAATGGTTAATAATACTTTTTCTCCAGGCTGGTAAACCGACTTGTCTTTTTCAATTGAAAATAACTGAGGCTCTGCTTGCTGTTTCATTTTTGGGTCGAAAACCTCAAAATAGGTTTTGGCTTCTATTATATTCCCCAGTGAATCTGTAGATTCTAGTTGCGCCAGGTATTTTCCCGCAGGCCATTTTTTAGAGGGTGAGAATTCTACTTCTCTTGCTACTTCAGTGTCAAATTGAACTGAAGAAATCATTTTACCTAAAGGCCATTGCTGATAGCCTGATTGAGTTTGATTGCCTTCATAGGGGAAATATTGTTGGTATTCTTTCTCACTTAAAATGGGTAAATCAGGTTGTTGCCATTTTCTTTCTATTGCAATTTTTTCCGGCCCCTGCAATTTATAAAGCTTTATTTCTCCTTTTGCATCAGCATTTTGATCATTTAAATTCTTAATGTTAATGACTGCCTGGAAGTTCTTATCATTTCTATTTATTCTATTTGGCAGATTGATATTGGCCTCCAGTCTGTGGTAGGCTAGTTTAATTTCCTTAGTCCCTGTTCTGGTTTCTCCGTTAATATCTGTAACATTTGCAGTTATTTCATAAATAAAAACAGGCTGCGCATTTTTATTGGTATCAGTATCAGGGATGGCTTTAAAAGTGATTTCAAAATTTCCTTCTGAGTCAGTTTTAGTTTCTCCTGAAGTTATTTCCTGATCATCTTCGCTAAAATAGGGCCTTGAATATCCTCCGTAATACCATGGCTTGTACTGTGTTTGACGAGTAACAGAATAAGTCACTTTAGCATTACTTAAGTTGGCACCACTAAATGCGTTGGCCGAGCCTGTAGTTTTAATACTGTCGTTTAAACTGTAGGTAGCAGTAACTGGATTGAATTCCACCTCAAAAGTTGGCCTTTTGTATTCTTCCACCGAAATTATGGTGCTGCTATATGCAAATTCATCTAATGTAGTATCATAGAATTCGCTATTTTCTTCATAATCCTCATCGGCAATAAGGGTGTATTCCCCGTTAAGGCCAGTTTCAGGCAGTTTAAAACTACCGCTTACGGATCCAAAATCATTGGTTTTTAGCCGTAATTCATCTATTTCCTCTTCGTTTACATTTTCTAAGG
>JBBSPJ010000515.1:0-2575 GCA_038258905.1 Cytophagales bacterium | reverse complement strand
GGAAATTGCTCAAAAGAATGTGGAAAATCAACAGAAACAGCTGGAAAGAATAGAAGGATTCGCAAAGGCCGGTCTTAGACCCCAGGCTGATTTCTTCACCCAAAATGCCGCAGTGAAACAACTGGAGCTGGAATTTATTGAGGCTGAAAATACATTGCTATTAGATAAAGCTGCTCTTACCCAAATATTACAACTCAACCCTTTAGATGATTTTAGCATAACTGCTGAAGGACTAGAGTCTCCACAAAACGAAATTACTGATTTGGCAGAATTATTTCAATTGGCCATTGAAAACAGACCCGATTTACAGCAACTAAATTACAGAACAGAGTCGGCAGATCAAAATATTGCCAGTTTAAAATCTACTTATTTACCTAGTCTAAGAGCTTTTTATAGTTATGGCACCCAATATAGCTCTCTTAATACATTGGGTTTCAGGGAGCAATTGCTAGATTTATATCCTAATAATACCGTGGGATTGAATTTAAGTATACCCATTTTCAACAATTATATCAACAAATCTAGGGTGGCCAGGGCAAAGGTGGAATTGGATAATACAGCACTTGATATTGAAAATCTGGAACGTGTAATCTTTCAGGACGTACAAAATGCTTACCTCAATTACAATGCTGCTATTAAGCGGTTTGAAGTAAGTAGCACAGCTTTTGAAGCCGCTGAGGAAGCCTATAAAGTCCAAGAAGAGCGCTATAATGCAGGAATTGCCAACCTAGCCGATTTTTCCTTGGCCAATCAGGAATATGTAACTGCAGCAAGCAATAAAGAGCAAGCTCGATTTACTCTGCTGTTTCAACAAATTATACTGGATTATCAGGTGGGTACACTAAGCCTTGAATAACGAGTAAATTGGTGCTTTTTAATTCACTTAAATTAATAAAGTAACCTTAGTATCTCAGGTCAAATACTAATATGATAGAAAGTCAATTATTATCTTGATATACTTGGTCAAGTTTTGATCGAAGAGGGTGGGCGGGCCGACAAAAAGGCGGGGAGTGGGATGAATTGCAGCTTAGAAGCCAGCCAAAGGCTGACCAGCCTTTGGCTGGCATCTTTTTGTCTTGATTTTTTGTTTCTTTTGTATCAAAACAAAAGAAAGGAGAAGAAAATAAGCTTTTTTTTGAAATTAGATTGAAATATAAACTTCAATACTTACCAATTCATGACTTTTTGAGATCTTGATCCTGAATTTCACCACCAGAAAACAAAAGAAAGTAATTTTATTTAATTTTTAGATTAAGGTCTATACTTTATGATCTCCTAAATTAGTGATATTGCTTTTCAATCAATAATCCACTCATTCTCATTAATTTCTCTTACATTTGTTGCTACACTAATAATTATAAATGCAAGAAGCACTGAAATACAGCCGTTATTCGTTTTTGTTAGATCGTACGGCCAGAAGAGTAAAGCAGTATGCCAAGCAACGATTCCGGGAATTAGGCTGGACCATTACAGTAGACCAGTGGGCAGTCATCAAACAACTATACGATAAGGGCGAGTTAAACCAACGTGAATTGGCTGAGCTTACCTTTAAGGATCACCCCACTATGACCAGGATTATTGATTTGCTTTCTACCAAAGAATTAATTCTCAGAAAACCACATCCCGAAGACCGAAGAAGCTTCATTATTGCCCTTACTAATAAAGGAGAAGAATTAGTGAAAGACTGCCTACCTGAAGTGCAATCAATCAGAATGAAAGCCTGGGAAAACCTCTCAGAGAGTGATTTCAAAGAATTCAAACGGATTTTGGATAGCATTTATGATAATTTGAGTTTATAGAATACAATGTGTAGGAATTCAAAATAATTTTTTTGAAATCACAAAAAACTAAATTCAAAACATTATAACTCCAAAATCCTGCCTATACCAAAATCAAATAAATCCAGCTCAGACATTTTCTCAAATATAGTTAGTAAAACAACTATATTTATACGAACTTTGTCTGCTGAAAGTAGTTATAGCAACTGACAACTTTAAATAACATGATACAAACAGATATTTGCATTATCGGAGCAGGTCCTGTGGGCCTTTTTTCAGTGTTCGAAGCCGGATTACTTAAGCTAAGATGTCATTTAGTGGATGCTCTACCACAAGTAGGAGGGCAGCTTTCTGAAATTTATCCTAAGAAACCCATTTACGATATCCCAGGATTCCCTGAAGTAAAAGCACAGGAATTAGTGGATAACCTAATGGAGCAAATTAAACCTTTTAATCCTACTTTTTCTTTGGGTGAGAGATTAGATTCATTGGAAAAAACAGCTACAGGTTTTCAATTAAGAACCTCTGATGGTACTGAAATTGATTGTAAAGTAGTTGTAATAGCGGGCGGCTTAGGTTGTTTTGAGCCCCGCAAACCACCTATTATTGATATAGCTAAATTTGAAGGCAAAGGCGTTCACTATATGGTGAAAGACCCTGAAACCTTTAGAGATAAAAACGTAATTTTAGCCGGTGGAGGCGATTCAGCCCTTGATTGGACGATAGAATTATCAAAAATCGCTAAGAAAATTACTTTAATCCACAGAAATGAAACTTTCCGTGGTGCCCCTGACTCT
>JBBSPJ010000514.1:0-2579 GCA_038258905.1 Cytophagales bacterium | reverse complement strand
TAGCTGCCGGGGCAGATTTGATTCAGGTTTTCGATAGTTGGGCAGGTATTTTATCACCCGTACAATATGAAGCGTTTTCCATACCTTATTTAAAACAGATTGCCGATGCTATTGATACTGTTCCTAAAACCATTTTTGCCAAAGATGCACATTATGCATTGCCTTCACTGAGCAAATTACCTTATCATACCATCGGTCTGGATTGGACTATGGATCCGGTGCATGCAAGGCATCTAGCGGGCGCTAATAAAACTTTACAAGGCAATTTAGACCCTTGTGCTCTTTATGCAGATGATGAAACCATTAGAGAATTAACCCGCAAAATGCTGGATGATTTTGGCAGCCAAAAACATATAGCCAATTTAGGGCATGGCGTTTATCCAGATATCCATCCTGATAAAGTGAAAGTATTTATTAATGAAGTGAAGGAGTATAGTGCAAAAATGGAAAGGTAATATAAATCGTCTGATTTATAATTGCTATACCTCAAAGAATCATATTGCCATTTCAATATTAAATTAGGTTAAGCTGAATCCAAGCCCCAGAGTGGGCGACCTTTTGGTAGCCCAGTGCTTTAGCTCTGGGTTAAAAAGTAAAATATTAGACCGATTTTGGCGACATTTTTGCTCCGAAGGAAAGCAAAAATGGTGACAAACTCTTATGATGTAGCCATTTACTTTAATTGACAACAAATCTCTACGCAATCAAAAGGTATTTTCCGTCAAAAGCTGATATATTTGTGGAATGAGATCTTTCTTTTTCACGTTTACATTAATTTCTATATTACTATTGGCAATAGCCTGTGAACAGGAATATTATCCTAAACCTAAAGGTTTTAACAGAATAGATTTGCCTAACCCAGCTTATAATCAGCTGCCGGATTCATTTCCCTATACATTTGAGTATTCTCAGCATGCCATAATATTGCCCGACTCCTCCTTCACTCATGAGCGCTATTGGTTCGCACTATTTTATCCTGATTTGGTAGCAGAAGTCCACATTACCTATAAACCGCTTTACAATAACCGCGACTCCTTAAGAACGAACATTGATGATGCCTATAAACTTACCTCCAGACACCAAATAAAGGCATCCTCGATTGAGGAAACCATTATTCAAACATCAAGAGGAAAGATGGTTTCAGTAGCAGAATTAGAAGGTGATGTACCAAGTCAGTTTCAGTTTTATACCACAGATTCCATAACTCATTTCTTAAGAGGGGCACTTTACTTCAGAACGTCTACTGAAAATGATTCTTTGGCTCCGGTTATAGATTATGTAAAAAAAGATATTATTCACGCGCTTAATACGTTGGAGTGGAATTGATATGCCATCATTCTTTGCAACACCCATAGAATTTTTAAAAGGTGTAGGTCCGCAAAAGGGAGCCTTACTCAATAAAGAACTTAATGTTTTTACTTATGCAGATTTACTACAGCATTATCCTTACCGCTACGAAGATCGAACAAAATTTTACAGCATTAAAGAAATTCATGAGCAGTTACCCAATATACAGGTAAAAGGCCAAATTAGTGGCCGAGAATTAATAGGAGAAGGAAGAAAACAGAGATTAGTAGTCCATTTTTTTGATGGTACAGGCACACTTGACTTAATATGGTTTCAGGGCATAAAGTGGATTAGTCCTAAATTAAAAACCGGAGTAAATTATGTGGTTTTCGGGCAGCCCAACCGTTTTGGTAGCAGGTTTAGCATGGCGCACCCGGAAATTGAGCCCCTTACACCTGCCACTGAAAACAACCATTTTTTAGCTCCTGTATATTCTACTACAGAAACCTTAAGAAGGAAATTTCTGGATAGTAAAGCTATATTCAATCTGCAAAAAACCTTGTTGAAAGAAGCTTATAACAGAATACCTGAAACTTTACCTCCATCGCTTTTACAGCAATATGCCTTCCTGTCCAAAAAAGATGCTGTGGTACAAATTCATGTGCCAAAAGATCAACAGGTATTACAAAAGGCCAGATTTAGGATGAAATTTGAAGAGTTTTTCTTTATGCAGCTTAAGCTTTTAATGCAGAAGAAAATCCGGCTGGAAAAATTTCGAGGACAAGTACTAGCAAAAACTGATTTACTGACAGAATTCTATAAATCGCATTTGCCTTTTGAGCTAACTGAGGCACAGAAAAAAGTTACCAGAGAAATTTTTCTAGATTTTAAAAGTGGAAAACAAATGAATCGCCTATTACAAGGTGATGTAGGAAGTGGAAAAACCATTGTAGCGTTTATTGCTTCACTAATTGCCATTGATAGCGGTGCGCAAGTAGCATTAATGGCGCCTACGCAGATTTTAGCCGGGCAGCATTACGATGGCCTAAAAGAGTTTGCAGATAAAATAGGGGTAAATATTGCGCTCTTAACCGGGTCCTCCAAAACCAAGGCACGCCGAAAGATCCATGAGGATTTACTCTCAGGAGATTTACATATTTTAGTAGGCACCCATGCCTTGCTGGAAGACGTGGTTCAGTTTAAAAATTTAGGCTTAGCCATAGTTGATGAACAACACCGTTATGGAGTAGCGCAAAGAGCCAGGCTATGGAAGAAAAACGAAACTTTTATTC
>JBBSPJ010000513.1:0-2587 GCA_038258905.1 Cytophagales bacterium | reverse complement strand
TTTTAATTGAAAACTCAAATAATTGATTCGAAGCTGTATAGTGGTTTGCAATTGCAATATCTAACGTATTTAAGTCTTTATTAAACGCTTGCTTTTCTTCAAAAGAACCATATTCTGCTTCTGCAGGTAATTTTTCAATCATACTATTCAAGTCAATAGGGTTTGCGTCATTATTTTCTTGTGAACCTTGTCGAGACTGTCTTGGTTCGTTACTATATGGATACTTTACATACACATCCTTTTTTTTCTTTCCCTTGATGTCGTAATAAACGGTAAGGCCTGTTCTAATTATTGACATAGAGGTCTTTGTGTCTGTAGTACTTATATTTAAGTAAACATAATTGTCATCTTGTGAAACTTTATATAAAATGTTCTCATTGGATGTATCCGTCCGAGCAACTACATCTTAGAATTTTGCATCCATTTATTAGGTAGCAGTTCGTCAAGATCTTGGATATTATAGTCTGGTATTTTTTCAAGTACATCTTGTAACCATTCTTGTGGGTTCACCTGATTAATTTTACAGCTGGCAAATAAAGAGTACATTATGGCAATGTTTTGAGCGGCTTTATGCGAACCTGCAAAAAGGTAGTTTTTTCTTCCTAAAGCAAGTGGACGGATAGCATTCTCAATTAGGTTATTGTCTAGTTCTAGTCTCGGGTCTAATGTAATCGCTTTGATTTTTGGATATTGATTAAGATAATAAGACATAGCCTTCCCGATGGCGCTTTTAGGTAATACCTTTATGCTTTCTTCCTCTATCCAATTTTTAATTTGCTCGAGTCTTGGGGCTATTTTTTCTTCTCGAAGTTGTTGCTTAATTTTTAAGTTCTCTTTCGCAACTTCTTTTATTTCTCTTTCTAAAATATAAATTTCTTGGATGAGTTCCATGGCTTTATTTGCCCTAGCAGGATCATTATCTATTGCGTCAAAGAATTTTCTTCTAGCATGTGCCAAACACCCTACCAAGACAATGCTTTCTTGCTTTCCAATATTATCATAAACCTGGTAGCCATCACACTGCAAAAAGCCGCTATAATCCGCTAATATCTCTTTAGGGCCATGTTGTCCCCTTCCTTTTCTATAATTGAATAATACAAGACCTTGTATAGGGTTACGATATACCCATTGGTAGCCTTGGTGTGTACCTCCTTTTATATCCTTGTCTAGTACTTTAATCGGTGATTCATCGGCTTGGATATAATCTGATTCGAGAATTTTTTGTTTTAAGGTATTGTATAAAGGTTCTAATAGTTCGCAACAGCTATTTACCCAATCACACATAGTACTTTGAGCAACCTCCCAATCAAATTCTCGTTTAAACCGTTGAATTTGTCTATATAAGGGTAGATGATCAACAAATTTGGCAACTAAAATAAATGCTAATAGCGAAGCTTCGGCTATTGATTTTGGTAAAGGGCGAGAGGGTAATTCAGCAATGATTACTTTGTCCTTACTTTTACTGGCATACTTAGGTCGAATAGTGCGCCTTTTAAATAAACTAGCAGGGATGTATTCTAAGGTTTCGCTAACCTCTTCACCTATTTTCACCATGTCTTTAGTGTCTTCTTGCGGCTCTATGATCACTTCCTTTACAGGAAGATTTTCTGGAAGTTTATTACGCCCTTGGTGTTTATTTTTTTTACGACTGTCAGTAATAGTTTGGCTTTGCTCTTGCGTTGATTCTATTGCAACACTAGATGGTTCAACAAACATATTGAGTTGTTCACTACCTATTTGACTGGGTATGAAACGTTCTGATTTAAAGCCGTTAATAAGCTTTACTAATTGACTTAACTGAATTTGCAGTGATTCAATTTCGGCACTTTGCTTTTTAATTAGAAGTGCTTGTTTTTCGTTTATTTGCTGTAATTCCTGAAGCATCATAACAGCATAAATATACGCAAAACATCAATAAAATCAAAGGATCTATAAAGATTTTTGTTGAGTTTTTTGTGCTAAATTTCCAATGGTTATACCATCAAAAAGCAAAACCAATTGGGCATAATCTAAGACGACACTCCGAACAGATTTATCATACTTTGGTAGCTCAAAAGTTCCTTTTTCAAGCCGTTTGTAATACAAAATGAAGCCACCTGTACGCCAATGTAAGATTTTGATCCTATTCCGTAATTTGTTGATAAATAAATAAGCTGTGCCGCTTGTTGCGTTACATTTGAGTTCTGACTGAACAATGCCAGAAAGGCTATCAAAGCTCTTCCGCATGTCTGTAGGTTCAAGATATAGCTCAAATTTAAGAGAGTCATGTAATATAAGCATAATTGAAAGTTTTAAAACTCCAAAACTATGCACATTCCATTTTGTATCAAATATGTAGTTAGTCGATGGGATACCAATAATTAATGATTCCAAATATTATATTTTGGGTCACTCGTAGCACAAAACAGGGCTGGAATTACAAAAATTGGTTTTTATTCACTCTAATTTCCTTATATCTTTTAGAGGCTCTCCAGTCCCCTAACCCTCTGAAGAGGTATGCGCTGGCATTACTATAATAACACGATTTTAATCCTAAATTATTTGTAAAATTCTCAACGGAAGGGTGGACGTCCCCTTTAGGGGAATG
>JBBSPJ010000512.1:0-2590 GCA_038258905.1 Cytophagales bacterium | reverse complement strand
GGCCCCATAATATTAATTACTTTAGCACCTTCTATAAAGCCTTCCACTTCTTCTTCCGGAGAGCGTACATCTATGATTTCAGTTTTAGCTTCTTTAGATAACTTGTCGAACTCTTCAGGTTTAATGTTTTTATGATTCATATTGCGTTATTTTAATTTAACTTGATTATACAAAGATACGATTTTGAGTAGAGGAATGTTGGTAACAGATGTTACAAATTAAAATGGTAAAATATTAGAATCACTAAAAGTGTAATTAATACTTTTATTTTTCGTTTAAAAAACTTTATTTTTATAAAAACTAATAAAGTAAAATCATGAAGAAATTATTATTTACCATTTGTACTATTTTTTTATTGTTTCCTCTTGGATTGAGTGCTAATAACGATTTTTTGAGTACTAAGACTAAGACGGAACCAGTTGAGAGATTAGAGAAAAAAGAAGAGGAAATTTTAGAGCGTTTAGAAAAAATTCAGGCAATGGATTTCAAAAACATGTCTAAAGAGGAAAGAAAAGCAATTAAGAGAGAATTAAAAGAAATAAAAGAAACTTCTGGTTTGGATAACAGAATTTCTATCTCTGTTGGAGCATTAATTATCATAATATTATTGATAATTTTAATTTTTTAATATTATTAATAAAAAGAGTGTAGTTATTATATTTTTTATAATATCTACACTCTTTTTTGCTATTCTTAAATAGCACTTATAAATATTAATGCTCCAATAAAACCTATAATTCCAATTACAAAGCCGGCAATTGCAAGTCCCTTTTTCTCACTTTTGAATCCAAGGGCACCAAAAACGATAGCGGTAGGACCCAACAGTACCCCCGCAACAAGTAGACTTACGATTCCAACCGGTAAAGAAGCTATGGCAGCCCAATTTTTAGATGGATCAGGTTCATCGCCTTCTGATTTAAATCTCTTGTTTAATTTAAGAACTTTTTTGTTATTTTGATCACTATAAGTCCTCTTCTTATTTATTGAACTAACTTTTTTATCCGTATTTATTTCCTCCACAGGATAACTTTCATTTACTAGTTCATTATTATCCGAAAGGATATTTTGTTGAATAGTTTTTGGTTCGGATGCGGCATTATTTATTTCATTCCCTATAAAAACTGGTTCATTTTGATATAGATTTTTTGACTTGTTTTTATCAAATTCATAATTGTTTTTTGCTAAAGTGGTTTGACTATCTTCCTTTATCACTTTTTTATTATAATCGTGATGACTAAACTTGTAGGCAGAACTGTGGTCAAATTTTTGAGACGCACAGGAGCTTAGTATGATAATCAGTAATAGCTTTGGAGCTAATATTTTTTTTAAATAATTAAGCGTTTTCATAAGGGCTAAGATTGTTTTTAAGTTATATATGATCTAAATATAACAATATATATTAATTAAAAAACAAATTTAGTATGTTTAAATAGTTATGATTAGCTATTTAATCACCTCCCTCGGAATATCCATTGGAAGCCTGCTCAGTAATTCATAGTTTACCAACTCACTCATTTCACCAAAGCTTGAAACTGTTAATTTTGATTTGCCTTGTTGGCCTATCAGAATTACATCATCGCCCTTATTTACCTTTTTACAATCATTTACATTGATGATCATTAAATTCATATTTACAGTACCAATTACTGCTACCCGTTTCCCATTTACTATTACACGCCCTTGATTACTCAATGAACGGGCAAATCCATAGGCATAACCTACCGGAACAGTGGCCACCTTCATTCTTTTTGGCGCTTGATATGTGGTGCCATAACCTATAAACTCTCCCATAGGCACTTCCTTTACCGACATGATTTTAGACTTCCATGTAATAACCCTTTTTAAGGGATCCACTGATCGCTCTTTTTCTAAGCCCTTATAACCATTGCTCCTTTTATGGAAAATAAAAGTTTCCCTACTTGGCCAAAATCCATATAGAAGAATCCCCACCCTTACCATGTCCATATGTGTTTCAGGGTAGGCGACAGCTGCCGCGGAACATGCGGTGTGTCTTAAATTAGGAGTGAGGTTGTTATCTTTGAATAATTGGTAGAATTTTTCAAATAATTTTATCTGATCTGTAACTCTAAAGTGATTGGTTATACTTTCAGCTCCAGCGTAATGAGTGCAAAGTCCTTCAAAAGTTAAATAGTCTTTATTTCCCGATAGTATGTTGATCACTTCTGGCAGAAGTTTTTCTTCAAAACCAGTCCTGTTCATGCCTGTTTCTACCTCAATATGAATTTTAGCCTTTTTGTTAATTTTTTTGGCGCTTTCAATTGCAGCAATTAATCTTTCTAACTCAAACACATAAAAGTCCACCTCGTTTTCTACTGCCCAGGAAACCTGCTCATCATTGAGCCAGCCTAAAATCATAATTTTAGTACTATCTTTTTTCACTTGGCATACTCTGTAAGCCTCATGGGCTGAAAATACTGATAAATGATTGATTCCGCAATCTTCAAATACCTGCACCATTTGTTCAATTCCATGGCCATAGGCATTACCTTTTACAACGGCAGATAAAATCACTTTATCACCTATTATTTTCCTTATAAATTTGGTATTCTGCTTTACTGCAGAGGAATTG
>JBBSPJ010000511.1:0-2601 GCA_038258905.1 Cytophagales bacterium | reverse complement strand
TTCTACCCAACCGGTTTCTATGCCCTCTTTTATGATGGCAAGTTTTTCCTGTGGGCTTTTCCTTTTCTTATTCTTCATGGGGTCTAAAATTAAAGTTTTTCTAACTTTAATCGTAGTCCAATCATTTAGGGGGCTGGAGAGACACTATAATTCATTAAGAAAGTCCTTTGCGCTTTGTTTCGGTATTATACCCTCCTGCATTAGTTTCACTTGACGCAAACTGCTCTGCAATTCATCAATAGCCTTTTTTTCTTCAGTTTCCACTTTAACATAATCCAAGGTTTTAATAAACTCCATAAAAGCTTTGAATTTTCCATCCGCAATATTTAATGTAATTTGTTTCATGATGTAATTATAACTTTTGAAATTTACAAGCATTCTTTTATCAACAAGCTTTGAGTTATGATTTACAACAAAAATAAAGTATTAAAAGCTCATTATCAAAACCATTATTTTTTATTGATACAGCGACTAATTAATGTTAATACTTTACCTAGATCTTCAGGATTTGTAAGCCTGAAGTATTGTCTAAGGTCTAAGGATTTCCAATCCTTTTTATTGCGTGCTAATAAATTTGACCTTGCCTTTTTAAGTTATAGTTACTCTAATATTATAAAGATTGTTTCCAAGCTGTACATCGCTATTGCTTATACCTCAAAACCCAAACCTATACATCCCCAATTCCTTACCAGTTAAAGTAGTATATTTCCCCATCAAATTGGCTGTCAGGCAGGAATGAATCGGTAATATATAAAGAATATCTCCTATTTGAGTTTTGTTAATAAATTTATCTGTAGCGTGGATGGTACCGTGTTCCTGTGAGAGTTTTTTAACATATAAATCAGGAATTGGCATGCTCCAACCTGAGACTTCTTTTTGCGCTACTAATCCATAAATGGTAGTGCCTGATGCGTTAGTGATGCGATCTTTAGAGAAATGAACAGCACCACCATATATAATGATCTCATTCCTATCTGAATGCTTGGCTACAACTGGGCAGGCCATCGCAACTGCAATTTCATCGTAGGTGCATGAGCCAATTGCTGCCTGCATCACATCATAAAACACGAAGTTACCAGGACGCATTTCCTCCACTCCATCAAAACTATCACTCACGCTGCAAGTAGGAGTGTCCCCGTTGGAGATGATTAAATCAGGATACCGATGTATAAACTGTGCTTTCAGGTTTTGCATCTTTTGGCTGGTATAAGCATGTATTTCATCTACTTCAGATTTGCCTTTTGCCTGATAAGTATGTCCCGCATGTTGCAAAAAGCCTTTAAAAATCAAGAGTGGATTTTTAGAAAGCACCTGTAAAATGGCTTCAATTCCATCATAATCTTCTGCTCCAATACCTGTTCTGTGGTAGCCTGCATCTACCTTAACAAATGTCCCTACTTTGTGAGTTATAAAATCGGATAAAATAGTAGCGGTTTCTGATGATTCAATGCATAAATTGAGGCTAATATCCTGAGCCAATTGATTCACCTTGTCTTTTTCAAGCACATTCAAGGGAAAGGCAACGGTAATATCAGTCCATCCAGCTGTTGCAAAATATTCTGCCATACTTAAGGAAGAAACGGTGCATTGCTGAATGCCCGCTTCCTTAAACCATTCTCCTACTTGAGCCGACTGATGCGTTTTAAAATGTGGACGTAGGCTACATCCGCTTCTTTTGGCTTTTTCAAGCATCTTTCGAATGTTGGCTTTGCATTTTGCCTCATCCAGCAATAAGGTAGGTTGTATAATTTGTAAATTTTTAATCATTTAAACGGATTAATTCTCCACCATTTCTAACTGCTACTTTTAGCCCAGGATTACCGTAATAAAGAATTCTGCCGGCATTCTCTATACTACCTATCAAGCTGTCTGTTGGATTTACAATGATATCGTTATACCCTCTTTGTAAAACATCAGCTCTGGATACTTTTAAATTACCTAAATCAATGCGACTATCACTAAAATATGACCTTACTATAAGTCCATTCGACTGGCCGGAACATGTAAAGTTTGAAATGGAGTTTGAAGTTAATATTACATTGTTACTGTTAACTAGTAATTCAACTTCATTGGAGTAATCTTTGGCTTCGATGTGAATATCCATTCTAAGTGTATCGGAATTATAAATCTTTCCTGAACTCAAAGATCTTATCACAATTTTATCTTTATTGGTATGCCATCTAATCAAGGGCTTTTTAAAATCTCTCGTCCAGTTACAGAAATTTTCGTTAAAAAATGAAATGGAATCATTTTCAGATTCCATAATCAATTTGGGAAGTAAATTTTCTCCATAAATTAATTCGAAATATTCTGTTTCATCTTCAATAATCTCTAACTCAATGTTATCATGAAGCAATAATTCTCCAAACTCAGCGAATTCTGTTATTACTTTAATTTGCATTTTACCTGAGGTTTTGATGCAATCAAAAGCATCTTCAGAGTCGCATCCTGAAGTTAGGAGTAAAATGATAGCGATATTTATCCACTTACTTCTCATCCTTAAAATCTCCACCCAAAACCTAATTCGGCCTGTTCTGCTTTTGCTGCGTGCACTTTCAACGCTGTTTGTATAATAAAGCGTTCTTTTATTTCATATTTTAA
>JBBSPJ010000510.1:0-2610 GCA_038258905.1 Cytophagales bacterium | reverse complement strand
GGCTTCAAAAATATCATCTTCAGCGAGGTCTATTGTGCTTAATTCAAATGATAAAATCTTCTGCAAACTAACCCTATCATCCTTAAAGGCTGATAAGTATCTTGCAAATAAAGAACCTGTAATAAGGGTAGATGGCACTCCTAATTGAGCTGATGCAATTGTAGTCCAGTTGCCTGTTCCTTTGTTTCCAGCTTTATCCAAAATTTTATTTATCAACCAATCATCACCTTCTTTTTTTTTCAATATATCAATTGTAATTTCCCAAAGGTAGCTTTGTGCTTCTTTACTTAAATGAGATAGTATTTCAGCTATTTCATCGGGATTTTTACCCATGGCATTAAAGATTTGATAGACTTCTGCCAATAATTGCATTTCAGCGTATTCAATTCCATTATGAAGCATTTTTGTAAAATGGCCACTACCTGATTTCCCTATATAGGTACAACAAGCTTCACCATTTTTATCTTTAGCGGCAATTTTTTTTAAATAAGGAGCAATCAATTTATAAGCTTCTAAATTACCACCAGGCATTATGGAAGGGCCCTTTAATGCACCTTCTTCACCACCAGAAACTCCGCAACCAACAAAGTAGATGTCTTTAGTAGCTAATAATTTTTCTCTTTTAGCGGTATCTTCATAGTGAGAGTTACCGCCATCAATAATGACATCATTTTTTGAAAGGAGGGGGGTGAGTTTTTTAATTACAGCATCTATTGAAGGGCCGGCATTTACCATGAGGAAAATTTTCCTAGGCTTTTCCAGTGAATTTATAAATTTATCTAGCTGATCAAAGCTTAATGCATTTTGTAGTTCTTCAAACTCATTTTTAAAATCAATAGCTATATTTTCTTCCGTACCCTCTACGTGTCTGTTAAACATGGAAATTTTAACACCTTTAGAAGCAAGGTTTCTGCACAAACTTTTCCCCATTACCCCTAAGCCTATTAATCCAAATTCAGCTTTTCGGGTTAAATGCTGTTGAATTTTATTCACTATATGCTCAGGAGAATTTTCTATGCTAAAAGTAAGCGCATTAGATGGAGTTTCCAATGTATCAAACTGTGTCTGCAGGAGCTTTGCCGGCATATAATGAGCTTTTCTATTTTCAAGTCGATTGGAAATAAGCTCGAAAGTACCCTCCAGAAAAATCCATTGAACATGTTGATTTATGTTCTTTTCAAGCAGGCTTCTGTACTTTTCTTTTAGTGCTGAGCAAGCGATAACACAGCCTGATTTAAGTGTATGATCTTTAGCTAGTTTATTTAAACTTTTTAACCAATCTGCTCTGTCGCTATCATTCAACGACTGGCCCCCAGTCATTTTTTCTATATTTTGTTTTGAGTGAAAATCGTCTCCATCAAAAAAGGGAAGGGTAAGTTCTTGGGCTAAGAGTTTTCCTACCGTTGTTTTGCCAACACCGGATACACCCATTATAAAAAAAATATTTGAATTTGAATTATTCATATTTGTTAGATCAAAATTAAATAGGGCTTGCTTAAAAACAGCTAAATTTTGAAAAGGAACTCTGATACATTTATAGTTAATAACTAATCTTTAATAGTTATTAGGCATATGCAAGTTTTTAATAAAATCCTTCACAATATTCACACTAAAAATAAAAAATTGATTTTTAGTGTGTTAGCCTCAGACACCTCAACCCTGCCTGCCGTAGGCAGGTACCTCCCGGTCTTCAGCTCGAAGTATAGGCATACTCCCGTATAGCTATCGGGACACTTTGCCTAGTTGTATGCCTGTCCCAGGCAAAATGGGATGAGGCACCTGAGACTTTTTAAGCAGGCCCTAAATATAAATAAAAAATTTTATGATCCTTAATTTATAATGAGACTATAAGCCGAGGGCCTCAAAATCAATTCCTCCGGAAAGTAAAACAAGTAGTTCTTTAATTTCTTCGGATTTTTGATGTTCAGTTAACTTATCATAAGCCATAATCAGGTTTCTTAGTACCCTTTTGATGATATCTTCATTTGTACATGGCTGATAAAAGGCTTCTTTAGGTGTTAAATTAAGATTTGCTACGTAATTATCTATGTCTTTTCTGGAAAAGATAAGTCCCCGATTAAAGGAATTGATATAGAATTGTAGTTCCTCAGTTTTGTAGGTAACTATAAATAAATTAGGCAAATTAACTCCATAAATTGGTAGTCCTAATCTTTCAGCTACCAACATATAAACAACTGATAATGAGATAGGATTGCCTTTTTTGCTTTCCAAAACAGCTTTTAATAGGGAGTTGTTTGGAGAGTGGAAATTTTTAGTGTTAGCTCTGAATTTTAACTTAGTAAAAAGTGCACTATTAACAATCTTAATTTGATCATATGGATGCATTTCCGGTTTAAAATCAACCCAGATGTCATAGTATATTTGTTCTATTTGTTTTTTTAAATCTGAAAGTTCAGTATCAGGGAACTGGTAAGTGGAAATAATCCACATTCCTTCTAATAAGTCTTTACCACCTTCATCCTTCCATTTTGTTAAACGCTCCTTAAGTAAAGTAAATTGAAGCACATGAATCATGTCCTCAAGCTTGCGCTGTATATCAGGATCAAAACTATTTTCCCACTGCTCTTCTAAATAGGGAATAATTTCACT
>JBBSPJ010000509.1:0-2612 GCA_038258905.1 Cytophagales bacterium | reverse complement strand
TTTAAAATCATATTATCAAAAATGTAATTTATGACGTGATCTCCTTTATGATTTAGCTGACTGGAGTAACCCAGCCTTTGGCTGGGAAGAGGTCTGAGAACAGCTTTTGTCCCATTGGGATGCTTGCCAGCCTTTGGCAGGCCTATGGCATAAAGCTGCTAGTGGAACCACTATTTAATACGAAAATAAACATTATCCAATAGATGCACCAGACCCCATCGAAGCTATTAAAATTAGAATGGAAGAAATGGATCTAAAGCAAAAGGATTTAGTGGGTATTATTGGAGGAAAAAGTAGCGTATCGGAAATCCTTAATCGTAAGAAAAAATTAACTATTGCCATGGTTCGAAATTTGGCCACCAGATTAAACTTGTCAGTTCAAATACTTATCAATGATTATAAATTGACAAAGTAATAGTTGTATTTTTTGCCTGTGTTGACATTTATTTTTAGAAGGCTCTAAACTAACCTTAAAACATATTTCGCAATTCAATTCGGGGTATAATGAATTCCTAGATTTTTCAGTGTGACCTTAGAGGCTCCCGATCCTGCGATACGGGACTATTTAGTGGGAATCATTGCACTATTCAACCAAAGCACTGCGCTTATTACTACCTTACCTTTTTTTTCAAGAAGCCACAGAGATCACTATTTTTTTTCTTTGTGCCTTTGTGGGAAACTTTGCACTGTTTAATCAAGGCACTACAGAAAAGCCTACTCCCAATTCCTAAAATCCTCTCTCCAAAAGTAAAATGAATTAGGTATCTTTGCATTTAGTTTTAGAATACATAATATCCATGCCCGAAAAGAAAAAAACTCAACCCACCGAAAAACCCGGTTTACACCCAAATAATAGATTTCGTCATCGTTACGATTTCCCTAAATTAATAGAAGCATGCCCTGAATTGGCACCTTTTGTCATTACCAACAAATACGGAGATCAAACCATTGAATTTTCTAATCCTGATGCGGTGAAGATGCTTAATAAAGCGCTTTTGGTATTGCATTACGGATTAGAATACTGGGACATACCAGCAGGCTATCTCACCCCACCAATCCCCGGAAGAGCCGATTATTTGCATCATATTGCGGAATTTATAGAGAAAAAGAGAGGAAAACTGATCAAAGGCGCACTTTTCAGGTGTTTGGATATCGGTATGGGTGCCAGCTGTATTTATCCCATCATTGGTGTAAAAGAATTAGGTTGGTCGTTTTTAGGAACTGATATAGATACGAAAGCGATTCGTTCCGCTCAGAAAATAGTGGATAAAAACCCTGAATTAAAGGAGAAAATTACTTTCCGCTTACAAAACAGTAAAAAGAATATTTTTGATGGTATAATCAAAAAGCATGAGTTTTATGATTTGAGCATCTGTAATCCGCCTTTTCATGCTTCTGCAACTGAAGCCCAGGCAGGCAATATCAGGAAAACCAGGAATTTAAGCCGACAGAAAATAACAGAGCCACAATTAAATTTTGGGGGTCATAGTAATGAGCTATGGTGCAAAGGAGGTGAAATTGAGTTCGTGAAAAATATGATTGTAGAAAGCAAGCATCATTCACATTCAGTACGTTGGTTTTCAAGTTTAATTTCTAAAAGTGCCAACCTTAAGGTGGTGTACGAACTCATTAAGCAGGCTGGTGCATTGGATATGGAAACCATACCTATGAGCCACGGTAATAAAGTAAGCCGCATTGTTGCATGGACTTTTTTACCTTTGAAATAATTAATGCAATTGCCTTGCAATATAATTAGCTTAATTTTACATTTGTATTGTTGAAGCAATTTATTACTATATCACTCTTAATCGTCTTTTTGTGTAACACTTTTATGTTCACAATTATACGCTTTAATTATGAGGTGAATAAAGAGTTAATTACTGAGCTGTTTTGTATCAATAAAGAAAAGCCCATGACGATGTGTTATGGGAAATGTTATCTAAAAGATAAATTAGAAGATGCAAAGCAGGATTCAGATGATTCTAATCTCCAAACTACTGAAATCATTCAAATCTTAGAAGACGGTTATTCTTTCCAGATCATGCCAGATTTCTTCGAAATGGAATCTAATTTTTTAATTCAGTATGTAAATTTCTACAAATCAGTTAATTTATCAACAACTGATCATCCTCCGCAAACTTTTTGCTAGGTCATTAGCGTTTAGAGTTTATTATTCATAGGATTACAATTTTCAATCTTTTTTTAACGATGAATTTTTAATCTTGTCACACATTATTTGCTTTCATAAAAATCAAATAATGTGTGTAAAAACAGATAAATTGAATGAGGATCAATATATACATCTTTTTTATACTCATTTTGATCAGTTTTTCTTGTAACGAAGAGCCTAAGGAAATAATCCCAGTGGAATCTTTTGAGTTAAAGCCTCCAGTATATTTTGGAGAGTTTCAACAGAGAATTCCAGCGGACAATCCAATTACTCAAAAAGGTTTTGAGCTAGGAAGAATGCTTTTTTACGAGAAAAAATTGTCGGGTGATAATTCTATGTCCTGCGGTACCTGCCACCAGCAAAGTAAAGCTTTTACTGATGGCCAAGCCGTTAGTCTAGGCATTGACGGCCAGGCAGGAAAGGTGAGTGCTATGTCCTTAGT
>JBBSPJ010000508.1:0-2614 GCA_038258905.1 Cytophagales bacterium | reverse complement strand
TTTTTATTCGGCTTTTTAGCAGCCCTTTTATCTATTATTCCTTATGTAGGTACAACAATAGGCGCTACAATACCTGTATTATATGCTTTTATGTCAAGTGACTCCTTATTCACTCCATTAGCTGTTGTATTATTATTTTGGTTTATTCAAACCATAGAGAGTAATTTCCTGAGCCCTAAAATTGTGGGAAGTAGTTTAAATGTAAACGCCCTTGCAGCAATTTTAAGTTTGTTAATTGGAGCTTCTGTTTGGGGAGTAGCAGGGATGGTATTGTTTCTGCCTTTTGCCGCTATGTTAAAAGTGTTTTGTGAAGAATTTGATGATTTAAAGCCCGTAGCATTATTGATTGGCACAAAAATAACGGGAGATGATGAGGATAAAAAAGATTCAAAACTTGTTAAAAAAGTGAAAGGGTGGTTTAAAAAAGATAAATAAACTATTTAACTCTCCCTGGGTTATCACTGATAAATGATTTCCAACTTTTAGGACCTGATTTACCAGTATTTCCTTGAAAATGATGACAAATAGCTACCCCCAAAGCATCTGTGGCATCTAATAATTTAGGGATTTCCTTTATGCCAAGTAAAGTCTTTAACATTTCAGCTACTTGCTCTTTTGATGCATTTCCGTTGCCAGTAACCGACATTTTCACCTTTTTCGGAGCATATTCAGTAATAGGTAAGTCTTTTTGAAGAGCTGCAGCCATGGCTACCCCCTGTGCACGACCCAACTTAAGCATAGATTGAATATTTTTACCATAAAAAGGGGCTTCAAGAGCTACTTCATCGGGTAGATAATCCTCAATTAAACTGGTTACCCTATCAAATATTTTCCTCAATTTTATTTCATGGTTAGCATATTTGGATAAATGGATAACCCCATATTGCAACATGGTCATTTTATTACCTGTAATTTTAATAACACCGTACCCCATCACAGATGTGCCGGGATCCAATCCTAAAATAATTTTCTCCTTCTTTGAAGTCTGCTTACTATCCACCATTATTGCAAAGTTAAATATTCGAATCCGATTAAGTACTCAAAATTGAAAAAGGCTTTATTATTTCTGAAAATATTTTTTTCTGTTCTAATATTTATATTTCTATGCTATAGAGTGTATAATGATAGTGATTCCTTTTCTATGGCACTCACAACCTACTCTAAGAATTATGAAGTTATTCTATTAGTTGTATTATTAATGCCTCTCAATTGGTTAATGGAGGTGTTTAAATGGAAATTAAGTATAAAAGATTTAGTTCAAATTGGTTATTGGCAAGCCGCAAAAGGAGTGTTGTCAGGTGTGGCACTAGGATTTGTAACCCCCCATGCAGTTGGTGATTATTTCGCTAAAGTCTGGTCGCTTAATCATATTGACAGAAAGAAAGCCTTAGGCCCAATTTTGGTGGCAAGAGCCTCTCAAATGTTCCCAACTTTAGTATTTGGAGTAATATCTGTAAAAATATTTATGAGTCAGTTTCAATTACCATTAAGCTTTAATTTTAATGCCAACAATTTAATACTATTAATTACAGGCTCTGTTTTTCTGATTTTATTAATCTATTTATTCTTTAAATTTGGAAAAAAGCGACTTAGGTTAGCCTATTATTTTGAATTGGTTAAAACCATGAAATTAAAAATTATTGTATCATTATTTCTTTATTCTTTTCTGCGATACATGATTTTTTCTATTCAGTTTTTAATCCTTCTGTCTATTTTTACTATTGATTTAAGTATTTGGAACAAGTTTTTAGGGGTATCCTTTATGTTTTTGGCTAAGTCTGTTTTACCCACTTTCAATTTCTTTAATGATTTAGGCGTGCGAGAATTTAGCGCTGCATTATATTTCGAGGCTATGAGTATTCCATCTGGACCTGTAATTTTAGCAGGATTAATTCTTTGGTTAATTAATATAGCTTTACCTGCTTTAATAGGCTTGTTTTTTGTACAACAATTTAAAATTGATCCTGTATAATGTGGTTTTATATAGCCATCATATCTGTTTATAGCTTGCTCTTATTTTACTTCACCTTTTTATGGAGTAGAAATAAATCAGCAAGATCTCAAAAATCATTACTAAAAGTGACCGTTATAGTTCCTTTTAGAGATGAAGAGGAAAATCTAAGCTCTTTGATAAATTCTTTTAATCAAATAGATTATCCAGTGGATATGGCAGAATTTATTTTTGTTAACGATCATTCTACTGACCAATCAGAATATAAATTGCAGCAATTTTTGATTAATTTTCCTTTTGCTTTTCAAATTTTATCTTTACCAATGCACTTAGTAGGTAAAAAGCAGGGAATTATTTATGCAGTAGGCAAAGCTAAATCAACTATAATTATTGCTACCGATGCCGATTGTGAAGTGCCTTCCAGTTGGTTAAGGTTAATGCAAGTTCCTTTTCATTCAAATTCCATCCATTTGGTAAGTGGCAATGTGGTTTTTAAAAATAGAAGATTTATTGATAAACTCTTTCAAATGGAATTTGCTCCTTTAATAGGTGTAGGAGGAGTTAGTATTCTTTTAGGAAAAGCTGGAATGGCTAATGGAGCTAATATAGCTTTCAGGAAAAACACTTTTGAAGAGTTGGATGTATTTAAAGATAACATACATA
>JBBSPJ010000507.1:0-2616 GCA_038258905.1 Cytophagales bacterium | reverse complement strand
TGGCTCTTTCAATATGCGTAGGAAGTCGTCTTTTGTTAAGCTATCTAGCTCTACTCTGATCGGGAACCTACCTTGCAACTCTGGAATTAAATCCGAGGGCTTGCTTACATGGAATGCACCTGCAGCAATAAAAAGTACATGATCTGTGTGGATTATACCATATTTTGTATTCACAGCACTACCTTCCACTATCGGAAGTAAGTCTCTTTGTACACCTTCCCGGCTTACATCTCCACCGCTTGTGTTGCCACTGCCTTTGGCAATTTTATCAATCTCATCAATAAAGATCATTCCTGTATTTTGGGCTTTGGCAATGGCTTCTTCCTTTACCTCATCCATGTCAATCAGCTTAGAAACCTCTTCTTCAATTAAGATTTTTCTTGCTTCAGCAATAGTTACTTTTCTGCGTTTATTTTTCTTAGGCATCATATTACTCAACATATCTTGTATGTTAATCATAGAGGCTTCGTCCATCATTCCACCACCTACTACACCCATGCCATTACCCGCAGCTGATTTTACATTAATATCTATTTTTCGGTCTTCCAGTTCGCCATTCTTCAATTTCTCTCTGAAACGCTCTCTGGTTTTTTCGTTTAATTCATAATCATTTTGTGGTACAGAACCGGCATTAGCATCAGCCGTGGTATTAACCGGCTTTTGGCTTGTGCCTCGCATAGGCGGAATGAGTGCGTCTAAAATGATATCTTCCACTGCCTGTGAAGCTTTTTCCTTCACTTCCTCTTTTTTAGAAGCTTTTACCAGGTTTACCGACTGCTCTACCAGGTCGCGCACCATGCTTTCCACATCACGGCCTACATAACCTACCTCGGTAAATTTTGAAGCTTCCACTTTGGTAAAAGGGGCATCTGCTATTTTAGCCAACCTACGTGCTATTTCTGTTTTACCCACCCCAGTAGCACCTATCATCAAAATATTATTAGGTACAATTTCGTCCTGAATATCCTCTGGGGTATTCATTCGCCTCCATCGGTTACGCAGCGCAATGGCTACATTTCGCTTGGCATCATTCTGTCCAATAATATACTTATCTAACTCTGCTACTATCTGTTGTGGTGTAAGAAAACTCTTATTATCCATTATAATTTCTTTATATTGATTCTAAAATTTGATTACACAAATGATTGTCATTTGCTATTTAATATCAAGTAATTAGTACTGCTTCTCAAATAATGCCGAATAGGCTCTATTTAATAATTTCGTTAAAATTCGTTCCGAGGGTAATAAAATGTGCATTACCACCCGTTTGATATATCGCATTACTGTATGCGAGGTTTAATTTTTTAGTCTGGAATAAAAATCCAAAGGTAAAACCACCACCCCCTGCAACTTGTTCACCGCGTAACGATTGCCTGATTAAATGATTATAGCCTGCCCTTAGGTTGATGTTTTTACCTAAAATAATTTCTGTTCCAATAGTAATATGCTGAAATATTTTATCAAAAGTATTAGGAGCACCCGAGCTAGTATTGTCAAAAATATTATTTCCATTATCATTGATCTGGCTATTATCAAAATAACTTAAATCATACTGATAAAGTCTGTTGGCGGTAATAGAAAATCGGAAGGGCATAAATTCCGGCTTATAAGTAGTTCCTATTTGTAAGTCAAAAGGTAGATTTCGATCTTCTCCAACTAATCTTTTAGTATAAAAACCAACATTTTTAATCACCATCCCCACACTTAAGTCTTTTTCAGGATGTAAAAAGGCTGCGCCTAAATCCATTAGCAAAGCAGACTGATTGAAACCGCTAATTTGTGAGCCTGCAAATTTCATTGTTGCACCATATCGAAATATGCCTTGCTCCCTGCTATGGCTTAATTGAATATTAAAGTCATTAGCCGTAAAACTTTGCGTGGGTGCTCCGGTATTATCAAAACCATCGAATTCGCCATAATTAGCGTAAAATACTCCCAGGCTAAACATTCCGGCATTTTCAAATTCCTTGGCATAAGTCGCGTTAGAATTATAAATTCCAGCTAAATAGGGAGAGAAGGTAAATGAAACCTGACCATCCATATCGGAACGTAACAGGGCAGGGTTTTGCCATACCATATTTACATCTACTCCGGGGTTGCTCACATTAACAGTACCCAAACCCGCCACACGTGCATGATTGGGTACTTCTAAAAATTCAAAAGACCGTAAGCCGCCAATCTGTGAACAAACTTGTTGGCTCATCATTACTATCAACAGCAGCCCTATGAATTTTTTTGCTGTCATAAAGCGGCTTCTGCGGTTCTGTTTTCCTCTTTTGTGATGAATTTAATCGGATTTTTAATTTTCTCTTTCAATAAGGCTATGTCTAAGACTTCACTAATTGTATCAACGAAATGAATATTCAAATCTTTCACGTATCTCGCATCAATTTCGTCAATATCCTTTCTGTTTCTATCGCAAAGTATAACATCTTTAATACCCGCTCTTCGGGCAGCTAAGATCTTTTCTTTCAAACCTCCAATGGGTAATACTTTACCTCTTAAGGTTATTTCTCCTGTCATTGCCAACTTATCTTTAACCTTTCTCTGGGTGTAGATAGATGCCAGCGAAGTAATCATGGCAATACCTGCTGAAGGTCCGTCTTTAGGAACCGC
>JBBSPJ010000506.1:0-2627 GCA_038258905.1 Cytophagales bacterium | reverse complement strand
CGCTTTCGCATCGGCATCCTTAAAATAATTGATTTGGTTAATATTTGGAAAATAAAAAGGAAACAATTTCAAGGCCTCTTTCTTATTTAAATTTATCTGCTCATTATATTGAGCATGAGATATTGAGCCTAAAAAGCTAAATAGGCATAGAAATAATATAGTTAATAGATACTTCAAGACAATTTGATAGTTTTACGGTAATTATGTCAGTATTTTAAACACTAATTAACTAAAAATGAGGTAAAATTTTGGATATAACGCAACATTATTAAGAAATTATTAATTGGCATAACAATTGAATTATGCCAGCAGCAATAATTTATTTGAAAAGATACTATAAATCGCCACTTTGGCGCACTACATAAAATTAATATATGGATTCTATATTTAAAGATGCACATTTTTTTCCTGAGGTAAATGATGATGAAACAGGTGAATTAATTCAACTGATTTCTACCGATGAAGAAAATAGCATGAAAGAAGATGATTTACCAGACAGCCTACCCATTTTACCTATCAGAAATACTGTTCTGTTTCCAGGGGTGGTGATTCCAATTACTGTGGGGCGTCAGAAATCTATCCGTTTAGTAAAAAAAGCATATAAAGGGGATCGAATTATTGGGGTAGTGGCGCAGTCCAACAATAAAGTGGAAGACCCGGGGAAAGATGATATTTACAAAATTGGTACTGTTGCCCGCATTTTAAAAATGATTGTTTTGCCCGATGGTAATACGACTATCATCATTCAGGGTAAGCAAAAATTTCAGGTAAATGAGGTAATACAGGAGGATCCCTTCTTAATTGCTTCCTATAGTGAACTAAGTGATGAAGAATTAACCCCTTCATTAAAATCTAATAAGGCGGTTATTCATTCTTTAAAAGATGCCGCCAGCAAAATATTGAAGCTCAACCCTGAAATTCCTCAGGAAGCCCAAGTAGCTTTGGACAATATTGAAAACCCAAACTTTTTAACGCATTTTCTTTCTTCCAACATTAATGCGGAAGTGAAGGAAAAGCAAAAACTACTAGAAAAAACAGATGCGAAAGAGCGCGCGACTTTATTATTGGAGTTTATGCTCAAGGATATTCAAATGCTTGAGTTAAAGCGTGAAATCCACAAAAAAGTGCATACTGATATTGATCAGCAGCAGAGAGATTACTTTCTTCGTCAGCAAATTAGAGTTTTGCAAGATGAGCTGGGACAGGATAGCCCAGACCAGGAAATAGATAACCTGAGAATGCGTGGCGAGGAGAAAAAATGGCCTGCGGCTGTTAAAAAGCATTTTGAAAAAGAACTGGATAAATTAAGTAGAATCAACCCACAAGCGGCTGAATACCCTGTTTCTATGAATTTTGCCGAGTTTATGGTGGATTTACCCTGGGCAGACTACACCGAGGACAATTTCGACCTGAAAAGAGCGAAAAAGATTCTTGATAAAGATCATTTCGGCTTAGAAAAGGTAAAAGAGAGAATAGTTGAGTATTTAGCTGTTTTAAAGCTCAAAAAGGATATGAAGGCGCCTATTTTATGCTTATACGGACCTCCAGGAGTGGGGAAAACTTCTTTAGGTAAATCCGTAGCGGAAGCTTTGGGTAGAAAGTATGTGCGTATGTCATTAGGTGGTGTGCATGATGAAGCCGAAATACGTGGACACCGAAAAACCTACGTGGGTGCTCTGCCCGGCAAGGTAATTCAGAATATGAAAAAATCGGGCAGTGGAAACCCAGTTTATATATTAGACGAAATTGATAAGGTAAGTTCCGATTATAGAGGTGACCCATCTTCAGCCTTGCTGGAAGTATTAGACCCTGAGCAAAATGATGCTTTCCAAGATAATTATTTAGAAGTGGAATATGATCTTTCTAAAGTATTATTCATCGCCACAGCCAATTCATTAGATACCATCCACCCTGCTCTTAGGGATAGAATGGAGATTATTGAAGTGACCGGCTATACATTGGAAGAGAAAGTAGAGATTGCTAAAAAGCACTTAGTCCCCAAGCAGAAAAAAGAACATGGTTTAAAATCGAAAGACGTAGTTTTTACCAAAAAAGCTATTGCTAAAGTGATTGAAGACTATACAAGGGAGTCAGGAGTACGTGGCTTAGAACGAAAAATCGGTAAACTGATTAGAAATATTGCCAAATCCATTGCTATGGAAGAGGAATATAACAGCAAAATTGATGAAGAAGATGTTATTCGTGTGCTAGGTGCTGAATCTTATGAAAAGGAGTTCTACCAGGATAATAAAACAGCCGGTGTAGTAACAGGTTTGGCCTGGACCCAGGTAGGTGGTGAAATACTATTTATAGAATCCAGCTTAAGCCGTGGAAAAGGCAAGCTAACACTTTCGGGTCAGCTGGGAGATGTTATGAAAGAGTCGGCCGTTACTGCCCTTTCTTATTTGAAATCGCATGCAGACGAACTGGGTATTCATTACAAAACTTTTGACAATTACGACCTGCATGTCCACGTGCCCGCCGGTGCGGTTCCTAAAGACGGACCTTCAGCAGGTATTGCCATGATTACTTCGCTGGCATCTATCTACACCCAGAGAAAGGTTAAAGATAAGTTGGCAATGACAGGAGAAATAACCTTAAGAGGTAAAGTATTACCCATTGGAGGT
>JBBSPJ010000505.1:0-2631 GCA_038258905.1 Cytophagales bacterium | reverse complement strand
TTTGGTGAAAAAGTTTTTTACCGGATAGGCTTGCTGTGCAATGTTTTCAAGTGGTGTTCCGCTGGGGGCGACTGAAATCCTAATTGGGGATACAAAAAAATCATCCAACAAAGCGTCTACTTCATCCGTCATAGTGGCTGAGAATACTATGTTTTGTCTACGAGCGGGCAACAGATCAAAGATATTGATGAGTTGTGGCCTAAAGCCCAAATCCAGCATCACATCTACTTCATCTATCACCAATTTATTGACATCTTTTAGTAACAAAGCTCTCTTAATCACTAAATCATATAATCTTCCTGGGGTAGCTACTAAAACATCTATCCCCTCAGCAATGGCTTTTATTTGTAATTTAATATTGGCTTCTCCATAAATACCTAATACACGCACATTCATATATTTGGTGTAGGAGATCATATTTTCTACCACTTGCATTACTAGTTCGCGAGTAGGTACAACAATTAATATGCGAGGGGTTAATTGCTTGGAGAATTTTAGCTGTTGTAATAATGGCAAAGAATAGGCTAATGTTTTACCCGTTCCTGTTTGGGCAATCCCCACCACATCGGAACCGGAAAGCACCACCGGAAAAGCTTGCTCCTGTATAGGTGTCACTTGCTCAAAACCGAGGTCGGACAATGCATTTTGAAGTGGCTTGGAGAGGTTTAAATCTTGAAAATTACTCATTTAAAACTAAATTTAGTCAAAGGTAAGGAAATGTAGAGTAAGAATAGTGGGGAGGGAAAAGTAAAATGGCGATAAAATCCAGACTATAAATAATTTTCAAATTCTTTTTCTACAATATACCTAGAGCATTACGATCCCTAAAAAAGCCCCAGCGTGGGCGACCTTTTGGTAGAAAAGACCAAAAATGTCTTTTTGATTTTGGCGACATTTTTGAGCCACGCAAGGCGTGGGAATCAAAAATGATGACAAAATCTATAATGAAAATGATTTAGAATATCTAAATCTACTTATAGTAGAAAAGTAAGGTTACTAGCATAAGCCTACAAACTTTTGGATGGAGATAAATTCTTTAGAACTCAACTCTATCACCACAAATGATGTACGCCCTCTTTGATTTCTTGCTCATAAATGGCATTTACTTGCTTTATTTCTTCAGAGGTTAATGGATTAGCATTTAATACTTGCAAATTTGATTCAAGTTGCTCCACTTTAGAGGCCCCCGGAATAACGCAACTCACTTCTTCATAAGCTAAAATCCATTGCAAGGCTTTATGTACTAAACTCTGATCTTTAAAAACATCTTTTAGCGCATCCACCGCTTTGAGTCCTTTTTGGTAATTGATGCCTGCAAAGGTTTCCCCTTTATCAAAAGCATCGCCATTAATATTGAAATTTCTGTGGTCTTCTTTATCGAAAGTGGAATTTTCATCGAATTTTCCGGTCAGCAAACCGCTGGCTAATGGCACCCTAGCAATGATACCTACATTTTTAGCCTTGGCTTCTCTAAAGAATAAGTCAGCAGGTCTTTGCCTGAACATGTTAAAAATGATTTGGACTGTACTTACTCCGGGGAATTCTATAGCCTTCAAAGCCTCCTCCACTTTTTCTACACTAACTCCGTAATTTCTGATTTTTCCTTCCTGCACCAAATCATCCATTAAAGCAAAAATTTCAGGTCGGTAGTACACTTCAGTGGGCGGACAATGAAGCTGCATAAGATCGATGCGCTCTACACCAATATTTTTTAAGCTATCTTCCGCAAATTTCCTCAGCGCTTTAGGCTGATAGGCTTCGATGGTATGTGGCTGCAATTGTCTGCCACATTTAGAAGCAATATAAACTTCCTCTGAACGAGAATTCACCACTTTACCCACTGCCTTTTCGCTTAAACCAGCTTCATAGACATCCGCTGTATCTATAAAATTGACCCCTTTATCTATAGCAGTATTAATAATTTCTTCTGCGACTTTATTATCAAAGCCACTCCCCCATTTACCTCCGACTTGCCATGTACCTAAACTTATTTCTGATATTTTTAATCCTGTTTTTCCTAATGTTCTGTAATTCATGTGTATATAATTTGTTTTTTAGTTATCACATGGAATAGCACAGCCATCCGAAAACCTTAAATCCAGCACTTTTGATTCTAATATTCCTGCCAAAGGCAGGCAAGCTATGCTCGGTTGGTATGCGGTAGTATATGGCTATTTCATAATAACTTTTTAATCTTTCCATTAAGCTCTTGGAAACCTAATGCTTTCTACAATTTCCTGAACTTCTTCAGAAGGAGGAGGCGTAAAATAGCTTATAGACAAGGATACGATAAAATTAACAAGCATGCCCACGGTACCAAAGCCTTCCGGTGATATACCAAACCACCAATCATCAGGTGTGGTTGGCTCACCAATCCATCCCAATTTATAACGCATCATGTAGAGTAGCGTTATCAATAATCCAGATATCATACCTGCAATGGCGCCTTCTTTATTCATTCTTTTATAAAAAATTCCTAAAATGATAGCAGGGAAAAATGAAGCGGCAGCCAAACCGAAAGCCAATGCTACCACAGCTGCCACAAAGCCGGGAGGATGAATGCCGAAATACCCTGCAACTATAACCGCCAATACAGCGGCACCTCTCGCAATCCAGAGTTCATTTTTATCT
>JBBSPJ010000504.1:0-2633 GCA_038258905.1 Cytophagales bacterium | reverse complement strand
CATGCCGAGAAAAAAGCCAATAGGAAAAGGCTGTTGTAGGTTTGGCAGGTTATCTCATTTTCTAGTTTTCTACTACTATATAATAAGATTAAATTTCCTTAGCTGATGCCATTATTATATTTCTCAAAAAACACCCCTATAATCCCCTCGAGAGGACACCTGCGCAGATTTAAATCAATAGAAAACTATTCCCTTTACCACTATTTTCTACTTTAGCAAAAGTCTTGCTATCTCACTTGAGGCTCATTAGTAACTCTCGTCCTCATTAGGGAAATCCACACTTTTCACATCTTCTACATATTTGCCGATAGCTTCTGTAATTATACCATCTAATTTGGCGTAATGTCTTAAAAATCGTGGTTTAAACTCGGTGGTGATACCTAATAAATCATGTAATACAAGCACCTGCCCATCTACTTCTGACCCTGCTCCTATGCCAATAATGGGAATATTCACTGATTCAGCGACTTTTTTGGCTAATTTTGCCGGTATCTTCTCCAATACAATGCTAAAGCAACCACATTCTTCTAATATTTTAGCATCATCAATCAATTTTTGTGCTTCGTCCTCTTCCCTTGCTCTTACGGTATAGGTTCCAAATTTATAGATAGATTGAGGAGTCAAGCCTAAATGACCCATTACCGGAATGCCGGCCGATAAAATTCTCACTATAGATTCTTTTATCTCTGCACCACCTTCCATTTTCACTGCATGGCCGCCTGATTCCTTCATAATTCGAATAGATGACCTCAGCGCCTCTGATGAGTTACCCTGGTAAGAACCGAATGGGATATCCACCACCACCAATGCCCGTTGAACGGCACGTACTACAGAAGACGCATGATAAATCATCTGATCCAAGGTAATAGGTAATGTAGTTTCATGTCCGGCCATTACATTAGAAGCTGAATCTCCTACTAAAATAACATCTACCCCTGCCGCATCTACTAATTTTGCCATGGAATAATCATAGGCAGTGAGCATAGAGATTTTCTCTCCTCGCGTTTTCATTTCCTGTAATTGATGGGTGGTTATTTTCTTCACCGGCTTTTTATGTACTGACATCTATTCTGTTATTATTATAAATCTAAAATTATAAAATATTGGATAGAATAAAGGGTATGGGCGATATTTATTTTGAAAAGGAATTAAGAAGGGAGGTTGCTAAAGCAACGGAGAAACATTAAGGGATTAAGAGAATTAAGAAAGATGCTGAAGCATCCGAAGGAACATTATGGAATTAAGGTATTTAGATACAGGGTTGCTGAACTAACAGAAAATATTGAGGAATTTGGTTTATTAAGAAGGAAAAATGCTAAAGCATTAAGGAGAAATAATAAGGAATTAAGATGGATAGGTGCTGTAGCTCTTAAAGGGATAAAAGAAATTAAAGAGGAAGTATGAAGAAACATTAGAGGAAAACTAAAAAGAGGATTTATGCTATCCTTAACTAGGTAGCTACTTGTTGTTTGAATAGACAACTTTTATTAGAATTATTGAATTGGAGGGTTATTAGGGATTTTAATTACAAAAGTAGTCCCTTCCCTATCAACTGAATTTACATCAATGGTGGCGTTTAATTTTTTGATCACATTTTTTACAATGTACATTCCTAAACCACTACCCTCACTATTTTCTGAGGCTCTATAAAACATATCAAAAATTTTCTCTAATTTATCAGGTGGAATTCCTTCGCCATTATCCTCAATTTTAATAATAGCCTCTTCCGGATTGGTATCGACATAAATATTGATGTGGGATACCAAATTATGCCTATTCTTGCGATATTTAATAGCATTAGAAATAAGGTTATTCAAAATAATCCGAATCTTAGTTAAATCAGAATAAAAAGGTACACTTTCCAATATTTTAGTTCTAATTTCTAAGTTTTTAGTGGTGTAAACATGATGAAAATTAGTAACACTGTTATTAATTTCTACCATAAAATGAATAGGTACGGAGGCTTCTGTTACCCTATTATTTCTCGACATCGCCAGTAAGTCCACTACGAATTTATCCAGTCGGTTTACGCTACCGGAAATCATATCAATTATTTTCCGTACTTCACCCGGGTTTTTCTCTGTTTTAAGTATTTCAATCAAGCCCATCATAGATCTCAAAGGAGACCTAATGTCATGAGAAGCGTGGTAAACGAAATTATCTAACTCAAAATTAAGCCTTTGTAATTCGATTAGATTCTCTTTAAAATCGGTTATGTCTCTAAAAATAATATCAAAAAAGCTATCTTTCTCATCTTCATAGGCAACAGCAGACATAGAAATCCAGGTTTCTGACTCATCCCAGCGAGTAACTTTTATTTCATATTCTTCCAGAATGTTTTGCTTTCTTAAAAGCTTTTTAATCTGCCTGATTTCTTCTGTATTAACGAAGATATCCTGCAATTTCATAAAACGCTTTTTCGAAGGGAGTGCCAAAATGCTTAAACCTCTTTGATTAATATCAGAAATACTTAAATCCGAGGCTTTTATTCTCATTATACCTATCAGTGATTTTTCGAATAGGTATTTATATTTTTTTTCGCTGGCAAGCAGTAATTCTGCTGATTTCTTTTTCTCTGTTACATCAGTATGGGAGCCTGAAATACAAATGGGTTTGCCATTTTCATCCTTTGT
>JBBSPJ010000503.1:0-2635 GCA_038258905.1 Cytophagales bacterium | reverse complement strand
TACACAGGTGATTTAACCCGCACTTATGATATAACGCAACAAACACCAGGTTTACAATTTTACTATATCAGAAACTACCAAAATGGGTGGAGCGGAAAATTAGCTTTGGCTGCAGGAACTATTAAAGGTAGCGATAAAAACCCAATCGACCCCCTGGGGGAAGTAAGAAATGCCTCTTTCAGAGATTTCATAACTGAAGTGTCCGCGCAAATGAACTACGACTTTCTTGATTTTAGAACCAGCAAGGATCTGGTGAAATTTAGTCCCTATTTAAGCGTAGGAGCAGGTTTCTTTTTAATTAACAGAGTAGAAAAAAATGCAGAATATAGCGATGTGCAACTCATGATTCCATTTGGTGGGGGTATTAAATATAGCATTAATCCACTATGGACCTTGAATTTTGAATTTTCAGCTCGTAAATTATTTTATGATTATTTAGATAATATATCTGAAGAAGAGATACAAAACAAACAAAATTCTAATTACCAATTTGGGAATTGGGAGGACAATGATTGGTATTATTTTGCTGGTTTATCAATAAGCTATACTTTTTGGAATGTCAATTGTCCGGTACCTCTCCGTAAATAAAATAAATCAAAGCAAACATAGGTTTATTAATAAGAATCATTTTTGTACCTTGCAGCCCAATTTTGGAGCTCTATTAATCAATGGATAAAGAATTAGATAAAAGCAATTTACCACAACATGTGGCCGTTATTATGGACGGAAATGGTAGATGGGCGAAAAAGCAGGGAGCTGCAAGAGTTTTTGGCCATAAAAATGCCATTAAAGCTGTGCGAGATGTAGTTGAAGGTTCTGCCGAATTAGGTATAAAACATTTAAGTCTATATGCTTTTTCAACTGAAAATTGGGCCAGACCTAAAATGGAGGTTGATGCGCTCATGCAATTGTTGGTGAGTACTATTAAAAATGAAATGAAAACATTGCAGGAAAACAATGTGAGGTTGACTGCCATTGGCGATATCAATAAACTTCCTGCCAAATGTTATAAAGAGTTAAACTCTGCTATTGATGATACTGCAAAAAATGAAGGCCTCAACCTGATTTTAGCATTAAATTATAGCGGTAAATGGGATATTATGCAGGCAACTAAAAGAACTACAGAATATGCCATTGAAAATAATATATCGCCAGATAAAATTGACCATACTATATTTGAGTCATTTTTATCTACAGCAAATGTACCTGACCCTGAATTATTAATCCGCACAAGCGGAGAACTAAGGATCAGTAATTTTATGTTATGGCAAATGGCCTACACTGAAATTTATATAACAGAAGTTCTATGGCCAGATTTTAGAAAAATTGATCTGGTGGAAGCTTTAAAAAATTATCAAAAAAGAGAACGAAGATTCGGTAAAGTATTAAGTGAATGAAGAGAATTTTAATAATAATTGCATCAATCTTTCTTACCGGTTCGCTATCGGCACAGATTAATAAATCGCTCAATTACGATAGCCCTAGAAAATATGAGGTAGCAGAAATTGTTACCAAAGGTTTAGAATACCTTGACGAAAACGCTGTGGTTTCTATAACAGGAATAAGCGTGGGTGATAGAATTGATATCCCTGGGGACGACATTTCTTTCGCAATCAAAAAATTGTGGCGTCAAGGTCTTTTTGCGGATGTAAAAGTACTTTATGAAATTATTGAAGAGGGTAAAATAAAAATTACATTAGATCTTCTGGAAAGACCAAGGCTTACGAAATTTACCTTCAAAGGAGTTAAAAAATCGAAAGAAACTGAAATTTCTGATGAATTAACTTTAGTGAAAGGCAGAATTTTAACGGATGCTTCAGTTAAAAATGCTGAATTGACTATTTCTAGATTTTTTAAAGGCAAAGGATTTTTAAATGTAGAAGTTAGCTCAAGCCAAAGGCCTGATACCTTAATTGGCAATGGAGTTGAATTGATTTTTGATGTAGACAAAAATAATAAAGTTAAAATTGAAGACATCTACTTCGTGGGCAATGAAGAGTTTGGAGATAGAAGACTAAAATCTAAAATGAAAAAAACGAGTGAGAAACTAAGGTTTACTCTTTTTCAGGATATTTTTGGTCGTGCTGTCCGCTCATCTCCTAAGAATTGGGCTCAGTTTTTCACTCAGCAAGATTCTGTCAATAACCAAAGCGTTTTGGATTACTTAGGAGAACATGTGAATGTTAATTTCTTTAAAACTTCAAAACTCGTACAATCCGAATTTAAAAACGATAAGCAATTAATTTTAGATTTTTATAATAGCAAGGGTTTCCGCGACATGGAATTTACCTATGATACCATTTTTAAAGACGGCAATAACATTGCTATTGAAATGGGTATCTCGGAAGGACAAAAATATTATTTCAGAAATATCAATTGGGAAGGTAATTTCACTTATCAGGATGAGCTTTTAGATGCTATTTTGGCAGTTGAGAAAGGGGATGTCTACAACCTAGAGAAAATAAATAGAAAACTGAATTATGAGCCAACGGGAGAAGACATAAGTTCTATTTATATGGATAATGGATATCTTTTCTTTAATGTGGTTCCGGTAGAGGTAAGAGTTGAAGGTGATTCTATTGATTTAGAGATGCGCATTTCTGAAGGTCCACAAGCCACCATTAAGAATGTAAAT
>JBBSPJ010000502.1:0-2651 GCA_038258905.1 Cytophagales bacterium | reverse complement strand
GGCCTGATCGTCCCAATTATTGAAATCGCCAATTAAGGCTAATGAGTGAGCTGCAGGAGCCCATTCTCTATACCACCAGCCTTTTTGGGAACTATCATACTGAAAACCTAATTCTAAATGCCTGCCTGCATAGTCTTTTAGTGATCCATAGGATTTTTTTATACGATTAAGCTCATCAGAAAAATAAGAATAGCGTGTATTGAGATCATTTTCATAAGGAGCTAACCATGGATCATCTTGAAGTAACTGCAGCATTTTTATAGGTTTAGTTTTCACTGATAATTTAGTAAAACTTAATGGAACAAATCAATAAAATGATGATTAAATATGAATGATTGAATTTTTAATTCAATTCTTTAAAAATTAATGCTTGAAAACTATTTCCCAATAGCAATAGAGGTTAAATTTGTTGAACTTTATCAAAAGCATTCAACCTTCGATTCATAGAATAGCTTTAAAGAACATTGAAAAATTAATTATTATAGAAAGTATGAAAATTATAACCCATATGTTAGCTCCAAAAGAGTATGAGAGCAAAAACGAATCTGGCAATTTGCTGAATATTGATATGTATGAAGCTAAAAACAAAGATTATTTCTCTCCAATGGAAAGCTTATTAGGTG
The DNA here is from genome assembly GCA_038258905.1 of Cytophagales bacterium. GTDB lineage: Bacteria > Bacteroidota > Bacteroidia > Cytophagales > Cyclobacteriaceae > Marivirga. Next base: position 2,028 of record JBBSPJ010000502.1, on the reverse strand, counting down.
CGTTGGCATCCTGTGCGTCAGTTGATTTAGTGGAAATGATTAAAAAAAGAAGAAAAACACTTACCGATTTAAAGGTAGAGACTATAGGCGAAAGAAAAGAAGATCATCCTAGAGCTTTTGATAGCATACATATGATTTTTACGGCTATCTCGCCTGACTTGAAAGAGGAAGAACTAGAAAAATTGGTTGAATTAGCAGCAGGAAAATATTGCTCCGTTTCCGGCACTTTAAATATTAAAGCTACTTATGAAGTGATAGTGAAACAGTAATAATAATGCTTCTCATGCTTTTAAAACATGAGAAGCTATAATTATAGCAAATCCCTTAATCGCTCAACCAATTCTTCATTTTCTTCATGAGTGCCCACCGTAATTCTTAAACTGTCATCGCAAAGTATTACTTTTGACCTATCTCTCACTACTACTCCTTTTTCAATTAAATCGTGGTAAATTTTCGTTGCCGAACTCAATTGCACCAATAAAAAATTAGCATCTGAGGCATGAACCTTTTTGACCCCTGGTAGATCTGTCAATTTCTGTACTAAATGATCTCTTTCTATTAATATTTGCCTTACTTGTTGCTGCATTTCTTCATGCTTTTCGAGTGCTTTAAGTACAACCTCCTGATTAGGGCCACTAATATTGTAGGGAGGCTTTACTTTATTAAGCAATTTAATTAATTCCTCATTGGAAAAAGCCATTCCTAAGCGCACTGATGCCAATCCCCATGCTTTACTCAATGTTTGCAATACCACCAGATTAGGATGTTTTTCTATTAATTTCAAACGAGATTCCTGTGCAGAGAAATCAATATATGCTTCGTCCACAATTACAATACCTTGAAATTGATTGAGTAGCGTTAGAATATCATCTTCTCTTAGGCTATTACCTGTTGGGTTATTAGGAGAGCAGATAAAAAGCATTTTTACCTTTTCATCTGCTGCCTCCAAAATAGCATTTACATTCAATTGATAGTCTAATGTGAGTGGAACTTCTCTGTTTTCTACATTGTGAATGGCAGCTGAAACTCCATACATGCCATAGGTAGGCGGGCAGGTAATCACGGCTTCCTTTCCTGGCTCACAAAATAACCTAAATAATAGATCAATGGCTTCATCACTTCCATTCCCCAAAAATATATTGTTTGGATCGGTTAGCTTAATATCAGCTAACTTTTGTTTAATTAGCTTTTGATGCGGATCAGGGTATCGGTTCCACCCCTTGTTCTGCTGATCGTAAGGGTTTTCATTAGCATCTAAAAACACCTTTGCATCTCCTGAGAATTCATCTCTGGCAGAAGCATAAGGTTTCAATTTTAAAATGTGTGGGCGCACCCAAGACATCCAGTTGTTTAATTGTCCCATTAAATTAAAAAATTAAGATCTTATTTTAAGCTATTTAGCCTTACTGTTATAGCATTTTTGTGTGCCTGTAAGGACTCAGCCTCTGCCATTACTTCCACATGTGGGCCTAAATTTTTAAGCCCCTGTTCTGTTATCTCCTGGTAAGTAATATTCTTAATGAAACTATCCAAAGAAACACCACTGTACGCTCTGGCTGCTCCATTGGTAGGCAATGTATGGTTAGTACCAGATGCGTAATCCCCGACAGATTCAGGCGTAAAATACCCTAAAAATATGGAGCCCGCATTATCGATCTGATCAGCCATTTCCCTGGCATTTTTACATAGAAAAATCAAGTGCTCGGGAGCATATTCATTGATCAGGTCTATAGCTTCCTGCTCCTCTTTTAGAATAATCACCAAGCTATTTTGCAAACATCTATCAGCAATTTCCCAACGAGGCAATGCTCTTAATTGGTCATAAATTTCCTTCTGTAAATCATTTAAAATAGTATCAGTTGTAGTCACAAAAACTACCTGGCTATCTACTCCGTGCTCCGCTTGAGAAAGTAAATCAGCTGCAATAAAAGCAGGGTTAGCACCAGCATCTGCATAAACTAATACTTCAGAAGGCCCAGCAGGCATATCTATAGCTACTGCTTCTAAGCTGGCCAGTTGCTTGGCTGC
>JBBSPJ010000501.1:0-2658 GCA_038258905.1 Cytophagales bacterium | reverse complement strand
TTATTCCACTAGTATTCTTAGGTACTTTTTTTTATTTCTATGGAATAAAAAACAACGATTACCGCCTCACCATTCTTTTAATTTTAATAATGAGTGGCCTTATTCAATTAGGTTTACTGTTATCAGCATAAAAACCTCTACTTTCATAATTTGGAGAGATTCTTGATATTTCTTTACATTTCACATATTCGACTAAAATTTTTTTAATACAATTAATTCTTCCTATTTTTCTATTATAATATCTCTCATAGCAAATGAATTTTAAGGCAGGTAGAAAAATATATTTTTTCGTTGTAATTATAGGTTTACTTATGATTACCAATGCTTTATTAATATACCAGAATACTGAGCGAATTCATAGAAACCAGCGCTTACTAGAACAGACAGAACAGGTAAAAATAAATGCCCAAGGTATTATTCAGAGTTTACATTTGATGGACTTGGCAATAAGGGCTTATGCACTGCTCTCAAAAGAAGAAATGTACATTAGCCCAAGAGACTCATCCCTACGCTATGTCAATATACATTTGAATTATTTAGAAAATGCATTGGGAAATCAAGGCTATCCAATGGAAAAATTTGAGCTCATTAAAAATTCCGTTAATCAATATTACCGCTTTATTACGAAGGAGGTTGCGCTTGCTATAGAGGAAGGGGAAATGGAACTAGCAAAAATGATGATAGCTGAAGATAGAGGATATATTGTAGCTATGAACACTTATCAATTTCAGGCCGATATTATGGCCTTCGAAGATAACATAGCATCAAAAGCCGAGTCTTCTTTTAAAGAGGCCGTAAATAATACCTATTGGCTTCAGATTCTTTTGTTTTTTATTACCATGCCTACTTTAATTTATGCAGCCATTTATAGTGTGAAGTCACTACGATATTCAGAGCAATTACGGCAAGCCGAAAGAGAAAAATCTGATTTGTTAAAAAATCAAAATACCAAATTAGAGTTATTAGTAAGAGAAAGAACAGATGAGATTCTAGCTTCTAATGAAGAAATCAGGGCTCAAAATGAAGAGATCAGTTCCCAGAATGATGAGATCATGTCTAGGAATGTACAATTAACAGATCAGCAACAAATAATAAAGGAAAAAAACGTAGAATTGGAATCTCAGAATGAGGCATTAAAAGAGGCAAAAGCCACTATTGAGCACCAACAAGCTCTGCTATTATTAAGAGTTGATGAATTAGATGAAGCCATTACACGTCAGAATGAAGAGTTGAAAAACACCAATTCAGAGATGATTGCTCAAAATAGCAAGCTGCAGCAATTCGCTTATATTATCTCTCATAATTTAAGAGCCCCTATTGCGCGGCTATTAGGGTTAGGAGATTTAGAGGAAAGAGAATCTGATCCAGCAGAAAAAGAAAAAATCATTCAATTGATGCGAATGGCTTCCAAAGAATTAAATCAGGTGATCTCAGATATTGGAGAGGTACTGCTTATCCAGAAAGCTGGAAATAAAATGCTGGAAAAAGTTAACCTACAGGAAATGCTAGATAAAGTTAGACGCATACTTAGTAAGGAAATTGATGAAACACATACTCAGTTTCAATCTGATTTTTCACAAGTTAAAATCATCAACTCTTTATCTCCATATATTGAAAGTATTTTCCTAAACTTAGTCAGCAACTCTATTAAATATCGCAAAATTAATGAAGCGCCAAAAATTAAGGTTCGTGCCACCCAAGTGAATGAACAAATTACCTTACGGTTTAAGGATAATGGCATGGGTATTAATTTAAAGAGAGATCAACAAAACTTATTCGGATTATACAAAAGATTTTATTTCCATGTAGAGGGAAAAGGTCTGGGACTCTACCTGGTAAAAACGCAGGTGGAAGCATTAGGGGGTACTATTGAAGTTATAAGTGAAGTAGATGATGGTGCTGAGTTTATTATAACTCTGACTTTAACATAACATTTACCTTCACTGTTTAATTACGGCAAGCCAAAATTTAGTCTCTATCTGCAATTTAATGCCAGTACATTAATTCTATAATTAAAATAAGTAAGGGTTCTTCAAAATCACTTATTTTTTTTAATTGCACTAAATTTAAGTACTGAAACAAAGATCACCCCACCCAAAATATTCCCTATTGTAGACCATAATTGAAAATGACCATATTGACCAAGAGTTATATCTGATATTAAAAGTCCCGCAAAAACTTCTATGGATCCAACAATAGAGTGATGCAACCCTCCTATTCCTATGAGCGCAGTAACCATAAATATCATGAAAATTCTACTTATCGTTTCTTGTGAAGAACTCACTAACCAGGATAGCAGTCCCATAAGCCACCCAGCCACAATAGCACTAATTAAAATAATATGAAACGGATGATCTACAAGCTTGTGAGCTAATTTATAAAAGGTCTCGTTGGAAATAATTTCCATGCTAGGGCCCAGGATTGTAAGAATAAATGAAATAAGATAACCCCCAAAAAGATTTCCGACATATACCAAACCCCACACTCTTAGTAAACTTTTAATACCCACCAAACCATTAAGTACCGGGGTAAATGCCAAATTGGTGTGTTCTGTAAATAATTCTGATCTACCAATAATCACAAAAATGAATCCGATGGGATACGACAATGCTAACAACCACTCTAGAAAAGAATCCGAAAGCTCCTCACTAAATAAGG
>JBBSPJ010000500.1:0-2660 GCA_038258905.1 Cytophagales bacterium | reverse complement strand
GATTCGTTGGCAACTATACCCTCATTTAGTGGAGGAACAATCAAAAATTCTTCACTTTCTGCCACTTTAGACTGTTCCATAAATATATCGGATATATTGGGCAGCAGATAAGCTAATAACATAGTAAATATCAGCATAGCTACAAGGCTAATTAAGGCAGTTTGATATCTTATTTTTGCTGTTGAATCGGGATAAATTAATCGATAGATCATCAATAATAAACCGACTATTAATCCAGTCAATAGGCTCAGTAAAACCCAATTCCCCATCATCAGGAAGCTATTTTTTAATATAATTTCATCCATTTTCTTCTTGCTTTTTAATCCACTCTTTTAACTGATTTAATTCTTCCGCTGAGGTTTTGCCATGGTTAAGTGCATGCATTATCATTTGCATGGCAGACCCCTGAAATAAGGTATTGCTTATACCGGAAAAAATGGCTCCTTTAGTTTTCGTTTCATCTAAAAGTGCTGAGTATCGGTGTGCTTTATCTACTATTTCTCTTTTCAACATTCCCTTATCAAGCATTCTTTGCATTTGCTTAAGGGTAGTAGTATAGCCGGTGTCTCTTTTCGACTCCAATACCTCATGTACTTCCCTCACAGAAAGAGCAGGTTGCTTCCATAAAATTTGCAGTATTTCGAGTTCCCCGTCAGAGGGTTTTAACGCTTTTTTTGTCATCCTTTTTAAATTATAAATACAAGTAAACGACATTTGTCGTAACAAACAAATATTATTACGACAAATGTCGTATAAAATAAATTATTTATTTTTGTACATTTGAAAACTTTATTTGAAACATTAGCGTTGAGAGCCTCAATCGAACTATTTCGATAATTTTATTATGAAAATAATTTCACATCTTTTACTTGTATTATATGCAGGCTTCCTGTTTTGCAGGCCTGTATTTTTAGCAAGTGAAAAATCTGAAAAAACTTTTTCACAGCTTTCCTTTAGCTTAAATCAACAAGTTGCTAAAGTTTATACAGCCCCTATCATTCAAAATACCGGGAGTTTAGAAGTTAAAAACAATCTACCTTTATTATTTACTGAGGTAGTTAACAATTTTAATTTCCAAAAGGCAGTTTTAATCAGTGAGACACCTGAGGACACCTATTCAAATACTTCAGGTTATAATTTTATTGATTGGCCTAAAATCAGTATTAACGCTCCTTAATTTTCACTTCTTTTCTTTTTATCCTTTTGCAACATCATAGCTAAGGCTATTTGATGTGTTGTGCTACAATCAATTCCAAAATAATGTAGCCATACAAAGATTACAAAAGGGATCTTTTTAAAATAGTATTAAAAAAATAAATCATTAGAAATGAAAACTGTAATCCAAAATAAAAAAGGAGTAGATCCTTTAGAAGAAACTGAAGAACCTAACTGGCCTGTTATTATCCCTATTTTAGTGGTAATGGTAGGTTTAATGGTAGCTTTCTATTTTATGTATTAGTAAGTAAGAGTGTAGCTTTAATGCTGCAATATTACTAAGCTTAGCAAATAATCCCACGGAGCCACCAAGGACACGAAGAAAAATCTCAGTGTTCTTGGTGGCTTCCATTTTAGCGCGGGACATTAGCTATGACTCCGGCACCGTGTTATAACAGATCTACTTACCCGCCGTTTCTATAAATGATAATTGTAAAAGCTAGAGCATAAGATTAAACCAAAATCAATTATTATTAGCAATAAATTCATAAATTTAAGATATGAAGCATCTCACATTGAATATACCTGACAATTTAAGACTTGATGAAAAGGAGGCAAAAAGATTTTTAGCAGCTAAAATGTATGAGATAGGAAAACTATCTTTAGGACAAGCGGCTGATTTAGCAGGGTTATCAAAAATTGCTTTTTCTGAAATACTGGCTGATTACGATGTATCTCTAATAAATTATCCTACTTCCGAAATAGCTAAAGATGCCTCACAATTCTGATATTATTATTTCTGATACAAGCTGATTAATCATCCTTAATAAAATAGAAGAGCTAGAATTATTAAAAAAGATTGGCAAAAAAGTTTATATCACTTCTATTATACAAGAGGAATTTAGCAAAATTCTTCCTGAGTGGATTGAAATTTCCAATCCACAAAATATACAATATCAAAAACTCTTAGAATTAGATCTGGATAAAGGTGAGGCGAGCGCAATAGCTTTATCTTTGGAAATAGATAATACCATTCTAATTCTTGATGATCTCAAAGGGCGGAAAATTGCTTCTCAACTAAATTTGAGATATTCGGGTACTTTTGGTTTAATTTTAAGAGCAAAAGAAATAGGCATCATCAAAACTGTAAAGCCAATTCTTGATAAAATAAAAGCAACCAATTTCAGGTTTAGCGAAAAAGTATATGAATCCGTTATTGAGCTTGCAGGAGAATAAATCTAAAGTTAGAATTGCAAAGAATACAAATGGTAAATTTATCTCACCGCAAATACCTAAACTCCACCCCATTCACTCTATTAAACTCAATTGCCGGAGCAGGAATTTTAATAATATTCAGCACTTCAAAAACCCCTTTTAAAAATTTATTATCTGTTTTAATCTTTCTCAAATCTACATCCATACTCAAATAATACTGCCTGTACCTTTCAATATGCTCTACTGATTCACCTCTTATAAATGTTGGGTTTTCAAACTCAGCCAACATG
>JBBSPJ010000499.1:0-2680 GCA_038258905.1 Cytophagales bacterium | reverse complement strand
CCAACAGTTTCAGTATTTATAAATAAGGTCGCGGGATAATCATATTTTTTTAATAAAGGCAATCCATTCTCATAAAAGCTTTTATACCCATCATCTATGGTGATGACAGCTGTTTTTTGATTGGGTGCATCAGATTTAAGGTAGTCAATGGCATCCGAAAAAGATAATACTTGGAAATTATTATTTTTAAGGTATTCTAGATGTGCTTTGAAATCTTTCAATGATACATTGGTGGACGGATATCTGCTATCACCAAAGCGGTGGTAGACGAAAGAGACTATTTCTTTTTCATTATTCGAGACCACTGATTTTCCCTCCTCAACAGTGCCTCCTTTACAGGCAATTGATAGAAATAGTGCGATTAAAAGAATATTGTATGTTATTTTTTTTAATATATTCTTACTCAATAAACCAGGGATCCAGTTGATAATTATCATATTTAGTTAAGCTATTCTGTCTTATAACGGTTTCTAGCTGTTGTACATAAGCCATTCCTCTCTCGGAATAATACTTCAAATGCGGCAGTAATTCATCAATATTATCAGTTTCCTTTTTAGCTTCTCTAAATGCACGGTAGGGTTTTGCACGACCTAGAGTGACAAAGTAATCTTCGATGGATTTCGAAACATCTTCATATTTTCGTAAAAATACACCATTTTGATTGGCAGCGATTTTTGGTTCATCTTCCTTGTAGGCCCATATTCCAAATAGATTGTTGGCTTCTCTGAAAAACCTAGAGGAGCCCCAGCCACTCTCAATTGCCGCTTGAGCCAGTGAGATGCTATTAGGGTGAGTTTCCATTTTGTCAATTAAGTTATCAATGTTCTTAGCTTTAAATTTTTCTATTTGCTGCTTATAAAATGTAGAATCCTGGTCAGACCATTTTTTCTTTTCTGTTAAAGAATAAATAATTTTTTGATCCTCAGCCAAATTATATTTAGCTATTAAAATCCCCGGTAAAATAGTAGCAATAAATTTTTCCTTTGCCTCCTCGTTAGTAAGATCTTTAAAAGAGGGTATATTCTGATAAACAACAGGCTTGACTAGGGAATCGTGTAGATTAATAATTTGTTTACTATCGGTTAGCGTGATAGTCTCTGTTTTAATTACTTTTCTACCTTTCTTACAAGAACTAAAGAACAGCGCAAAAAGGCTTAATACTAAAATTTTTTTCATAAGTTTAGTATAACGTCATATTGAATAAAAGTGATACAAGAAGGGGGAAATTTAATTGATATTAGTAGAATATTCCTATCAACAATTTTTGAGGTCAGTAAAATAATAAGCTTACATTTTTCTTTCTGGACAGAAGCAAAGCCAAGGAATCGCTTTCTTAACGCAAAGTGCACAAGCATTTGCGAGAAGCTGGTATTTCGCTCAATGGTTCAGGTATTGATGAGGCGCCAATGGTGTAAAAGATGTTCACCAAGTAATGGCGCAACAACAAGATCTGGTGGAAGTGGTTGGTCAATTCACGCCGAAAGTTGTTAGAATGTGTGGTGACGAGCGCTTTCAGGAAGTAAATTAGTAATTATGTTAAAAGGATGGCCGATGGTCATCCTTTTTTATACATGAAAACTAGATTTCAAAAGAAGTCTCAAAACTTTAGATAGTAGAGACTTTCTTCATGTATTACATTATTAATTTAAACCTAATAGGTACCACTTTTCTGCTACGTACAGCTTTACCTCTCTGCCTGCCGGGATTCCATTTAGGGGAATTTTGGAGCACCATAACAGCTAATTCATCGCAACCACCTCCAATTCCTTTCACTGCTTGCACATCAGTGATTGAACCATCTTTTTCAACTACAAACTGTATGTAAACAATGCCTTGAATATTCATGCGTTCTGCTGTTGGTGGGTAATTATCTTTGAGTTGCGAACCAACATATCGATAAAAAGCTTCAACACCACCTACAGGCTCAGCTTGCACTTCTACAACACTAAATATTTCATCTGCTTTCTCTTCCTCAGGCTCTTCAAATATGGGCTCTTGATACGAGCTAGTCTGAATTATTGTATTCTCATTCATTTCTAAATCAAGATTCAATTCAATTTCATCCAAAACTATCTCCTCATTAGAAATCTCAACTATTTCAGGCAATTGTACCAATGGTGGGGGCGGAGGTGGCTGGGTAGTCGGAGGAATTTCCATGATCTCATCCAACTTTTCGTGCACTTTGCCTAGATCAACCACATTCCCATCATCATACACCCTAAATTGAAAAACGGCGAAAACGATTGAAATGGATATGACTAAGCCCAGATTGAAAAATACATTTTTCAATCGATAAACATCTACTGCTGGGTTTTTCTTGAGTTCCATGATTCCTATTATTTAAAGATCATCAAGCATCGATTGCTCTTTGCTTAGTTTTAATAACGGAAGATATTGTAAACGTTTGCAAATTTCATTATAAAAAGTGCTCTCAAAATCATTTAAACGCATAAATCATGTTTTTTCATGACTTGAGTCATAAAATGATTTGAGTTCCTTTACGATATTTGAAATACACAAAAACACAAGGCTATGAAAAGGATTTTAGTACCCATCGATTTTACGGAGGCGAGCAAAACCGGAATCGAACATGCGGTTGAAGTAGCTCTTAAAAATGCCGGTTCTCTTATTCTCGTTCACGTGCGAAAATATCAATCTGAGAAAGATGCCCGAAGCAAGT
>JBBSPJ010000498.1:0-2710 GCA_038258905.1 Cytophagales bacterium | reverse complement strand
TAATGGGTGACCAAGTGCTATGGAGCCTCCATTAAAGTTCACAAGTTCGGGGTTTAGTTCTAAATCCTGCATGCAAGCGATAGACTGAGAAGCAAATGCTTCATTCAATTCGATTAAATCAAGATCTGACACCTTTAAACCTGCTCTTTTTAGGGCTTTTTGAGTGGCTGGAACTGGCCCCACTCCCATACAGTCGGGTGAAACACCTGCAATAGCCATAGAAACTACTCTGGCCATAGGCTTTAAATTATATTTTTTGAGAATTTCTTCAGATACAATTAAACTAGCTGCTGCTCCATCATTTACTCCACTCGAATTACCAGCCGTTACAGATCCTCCTTTTCTAAAAGCTGCGCTTAAAGTAGCTAATTTATCTAAGGAAGATAGTCTGGGATGCTCATCTTTATCAAAAATAATGTCATCTGCTTTTCTTTGCAGCACATTTACCGGAATAATTTCATTCTGGAATTTTCCCGCTTTATGAGCTGCATCATATTTAACTTGTGAATTATGTGCGAATTCGTCCTGCGCCTCTCTACTTATTTTCCATTTCTCCGCTACATTTTCAGCAGTTTCGCCCATGGCAAATGGTTGGTACATCTCCGCTAATTTCGGGTTGATGAATCGCCACCCGATGGTGGTATCATAAATTTCAGGCACTCTGGAATAAGCCGTTTCTGCTTTGGCCATCACAAAAGGAGCACGGGTCATGCTTTCTACCCCACCGGCAATATAGGCTACTCCTTCATTCAACATTGTAGCCCTGCTGGCATCCATAATAGATTGCAAGCCTGATGCACACAGTCTGTTTACAGTTAAACCACCTACCTCAATGGGTAAGCCAGCCAAAAGTCCTGCCATACGGGCCACATTTCTATTGTCTTCCCCCGCCTGGTTGGCTGCACCAAAAATCACATCTTCCAGTAAGTTTAAGTCAAAGTTGGGATACTTTGCCAAAAGAGATTGAATGATATGAGCGGCTAAATCATCTGGCCTCATACTACTTAGGGTTCCTCCAAATTTACCAACCGGTGTTCTAACAATATCAACTATATAAGCGGCTTTAGACATATTTTTTTAAATTTAAATGCGAAAATACATCAATTACTAAGAAGCTGAAAGAAAATGTTGTGATAGATTTTTAATTTGGAGCTGTTGAAGTCAGTTAAATTTACATACTTCTACTTATCATTTGTACATGCCATGCTGGCGATACTTTTTTTTCTACTAGTATAATACAATCAATTGTTCATTCATACCTTTAATATTTCCCTAAAAAACAACCTTATCCAGCCAAAGCCGAAGTGGCAATTGGTTGGAATCTCCTTGTGGCCATTAAAAGGTGGCTTGGGGATACGCTCTTCCATTTAAATTAGCAGAAGATTGTAATTTATGTAACTATTGTACTCACCGCTAAACAAGAATTTGATAAAATGTTACTAAATCAAACTAAAAAGTCAGACATAATCTGTGGGTCTCCCCCTTTGAGGGGAGCGAAGGGGGGTGTATTTTGCCTTATGACTCTGAATTTAATTGCTGCAATACCTGCTTTTCTTTGCGAAATTTCACCTCAATCGTTTATAAAAATCAGGGCATTTTCCTGCATACTTATAATTTTTATTCTTGTTATTCCATTTAAATCTGTAAGATAAAGAAAACTCATTAGTAGAACCGAAAGCACTATTTCCCATGCTTAAATTGTAATCGTAACTGTAGCCTAGATCAAACTGCTGTATGGCCAACCCTACTGTAAAAACCAAAGCCTGCTTGACTCTATAATAAGCACCTAAGGTTAAAAAATCGTTATTCCAAAAACCTCCCATATTTAAATAGCTTAAGTTGGCTTGTTTTTCATAAATGACAGATGGCGTAAGATTAAATGATTTGTTGGCTCCTAAATGCTGAAATGAATAGGCGGCATGCATGGTATATCTTCTAGGTAAGCGCGCATCTGACTCAGGGCTAAATCTTTCTTCAGGCTGATTAATATGAGCAATATTAAATCCTACCATTAGTTTTTCGCTGGCATACATCATGCCCACACCAACATCGTACATAACTGTTTTAGATTCACCTATTCGCTCCGCTGTTGGGTAAATAGTATTACTGCCTGGTCTTAATTGATCTTCAAACACCAATTGATTCCAGTTAAATGATTTTTGTCGGTATGCTAAAGACAAACCACCTCCTAAAACAGCTCCTCTTTTTAATTGCACTCTGTGAGATAAAGTGGTTCCTACTGCGGCATTATTAATTACTCCATCTAACTGAGTATCATTCATTGCATGCACGGCCAAACCGGAACTTTTACCCAAAGGAGTATCGAAAGAGAAAACGGAGGAGTTATAGGCATTCAGCGCATTCCATTGCTGTCTATGAATAAATACTAACCTGGGATTACCTTCAGCCCCTGCTAATGCGGAGTTTAAATAAATAGGGTTGGCGTAATATTGAGAAAAATAGGCATCTTGTGCATTGCCTTGCGGTTGCAAAAAGCCCCATGTTAAGCTGATAACAAGTACATAGTATAGATTCCTCATAATTAGTTCTTTTATGAGGTAAAATTCTCTCTTTTAAAGAGTTGATCCATCAGCGTGCTACTGAATTTTGTTTTAGGTGATTTACTTAAAAAGTGGGCTGGTAGACAAAATTATCTGCCTCAGGCTAGCAACTGAATCTCAAAAGAGATACTATTCCTATATGCTAAAAC
>JBBSPJ010000497.1:0-2748 GCA_038258905.1 Cytophagales bacterium | reverse complement strand
GCAGTTGAAAGGGGAGTCGAGTGATGCAGCAAATGTGGCAGAAAAGCTCAAAGATTTAACAACTAATAAGGAGATAGTAGCTTTCTTGCAGGACTACGTATTCCATAATCCTGAATTTGTGATTGAAGCTATAAAAAATAAATCAGGCTCTATTTTTAATGAAAATACCGATGATTTATCATTGGCATTGTTGAACAAAATAGGTAAAAGTAAGCTATCAGGCATCGATCAAAAGCTTCTGAAATATTTCTACGATACCCTTGACTGGGGCTGGACTGATGATAAGGAATTGGGGTGGATGAAGGCGATTGATGAGGTTTTGGGGGGTAAGGTGGAAAATGAAAATTTACCATCAGGTAGTAAGTTGGAGGACCTAATGAAAAAAGAAAGATTAACCCCGGAGGAAATAAAAGAGGCAAGAGATCAAATAAACCAACTTGAGAAAGGAAAGCAAAAGAAATATTACTTGTTATTACAGGAAAAAGTCAATTATAAGAATCAGAGAAATAATGCGTCTCTCGCAACTGCTGAAGATCTAAAAAATAATAGCTGGATGAAAAAGTATGGTATCAAGGTAGCAGGAGATATAATGTGTAATTTAACAAGTGTTGCGATGGCTTTAGAATATTTAGGAGTTTCAAACCCAATTCCTGAAATGCAGTTTGAAGATTACTTAGAAAGTGAAAGGCTGAAAGAGGGTGGTAATTATATTAGAGGGGAGTCTGTGACTTGGAAGATGCTTGCTTCCAAGTTAGGAGTAAAGAGTAAACAAATTGATATAAATGCTTCTGATTATACTACTATTTATGATAAATTACAGGGTGATTTGGAAGACGGAGCTGGAATTGTAATTTCTGTATTTTCTTACAAATCGAAAAAGGGTCACATAGTAAGATTGCAAGAAATTAATTCAGATGGGTTATTGGTGGATGATCCATTTGGCAATGTGTCAGATTATTTAAAAGATAGAGAGAGCGGAAAATCTGGCTATAGAGAGCAAGGTATATATGACAATAGAAATCAGAAAAAATCTGAAGTTGGACTTGGAGAAGATAATTTATGGAAATGGGAAGATATAAATATTACAACTATTAAATATGCTGTTGTATTTTATGTAGAATGAAAACTTGAATATGAAAAAAATAATCATTTTAATACTTATAGTAGGATGTTCTGAAAAAGAATCACCTTTAGAAAACATAGATAATATTGATGCTCCTTATGAATTCAATGTACTTAGTGATGATGGATCATTTAGAATTTACAATAAAGATCCTAAATTATCATTGAAAGAGTTTAATGATATAATTAAATTAGAAAATCTGCATTTAGCCGATTATGTTGATGATAGTGTTACTCTTTTGGGTAAGTCAGATGTTTCTGATATTACCAGCTTATTATTTGTTGCTTATGGCAATACAATTCATGCCTATACAATGAATAATGATCAATTAACTTCTTCGCTTAAATTGTCTTCAATAAGTGACCCATATTCACATACTACTTCATTATATAGGGACGATCATACCATATTAATAGAGGAGGATTACGAATGCGTTCAAAATATAAATGAATATAAAATAGAGGCTCTAAATTTTGTAAATATTTCAAACGAGTCTATTGATAAAGATTGTGACGATTTAGAGGAAGATTCTGATTATTCCCCTTGAAAAATATTGAATTTAGAATTTCACTTCTTTTATGTATTGGTATAGCTATTCACTCCTGTATTGAGAAAGAAACTTCAGACATAATGATAGAGACAGATAATGAGTTGCTTTTAGAAACAATCAATCGACACCAAACTGAAGCAGAATTCAGACAATTATGGGAAGAGGAGAAATACACAGAATTCCATACTGATACGGATAGAATTAATGGGAAGCTAAAGGAATTACTTGATAATTCACATATGATTCAAGATATGCTAATTGATGAACATTGTGAATTTACATTTGCATATAAAAAACTCATAAATGAAAAATTAATCGGTTTTTTCTGCTATAATTTTTGTGATTTTTCAACTCAAGCTTTCTTGGTGTTAATTGATACTGAATTTGTATTAAAAGATGTTCTGTTAATATCAGGCGACTTTGAAGATAATAAATTAACAAGAAGTTATGAATGGGAGAATGATATCATTGATATATATGACTCAATTTTAGTGGAAAGCCATTCTGATAAAAAGTTAAAAGACCTTAAACGCTTTATCATTGATGAAAAGGGTGAATTTGAAGAGTTAAAAAGGCAATAATAAAAAGGTAAATAGAAATTAAAAATCAAAATAGTTTTTGATCCTTGGCTTTAGCTAGAAGAATAAATAAACCAACAGAGCTCGTCATCCCCAAAAATTTTAAAATGAAACGAATAAAATTTATTGCCTGTACCGAATAATCGGTAGGATTTCCTTGTTCTTTGCACCTCTGATAGCCAAGAAATTTTTAAAAGTAGCGTGTACTTACTATTTAAAACGCTACTAACATAAGTGAAGATATCTAATAAGTATACAAGCAAAGATACTGAGTGGGCTAGGGGACCCCATATAATTTATGCTTTGTGCTCCGAAGTCACAGCCCCTATATTTCTGGCATACTAGTCTTTGGCTGGAATGACGAAGACCTTTTTTGTCAATTGTGTATTAAAAAATTGGGTGTTTTGCCTATAATTACTTGAATAACCCCCAATTATCTTAATTTTACATATTTCCACAGGATGTGGTATAAAGTACATTTTTTGGAAATAAAATCG
>JBBSPJ010000496.1:0-2770 GCA_038258905.1 Cytophagales bacterium | reverse complement strand
GGGTGAATGCTCATGTTGGTAGCATCCGTTAATAGCGTAAATCCTGGTTTGAGCATACCTAATGCCTGGTCCCAGTCTTCCAGGTAGCCTGGAATATCAGCTTCATTTCTCCAAAATCCATTAATAGTTAAAAAAGCACGATTGCTGACGATGTCCACCAACAACTCGTATTGTTCGTTTTTTGCAATTGTTATCATAAAAAAAATAATTTTTGCAAAATTCGAAATTTATATCTTCTCCTTTTATGAAAAACAGCTAAATTCGATGATACTTATTATTCAGCCGATAAAAAAATGCAATTATTTAAGATTATTTTATCTTTCTTAATGTTAGCCCTAATTTTAGGATATATTCGACCCTGGTGGATGCTTTGGTGGCATGCTGCACCTAACAGGTTGAGAATTTTGAAATATTATGGGATGCCGCTGATTATTTTGCTGGTGATTTATATTTTTGTAAATTAAAAAGATGCTATCCGCGCTTAGAGTTCCGCAGGGCTCTAAAGATTTCTTATTTTCATTTAAAACCCAACATATATCCCGAATAGCCATGCATTGCCGTCAAATCTTTCTTTTTTATTTAAATTGATAATATAACTTGATATTATTTCTGTTCTTAAACCAATATTATAGTTAAGTTTTTTTATTGTCACAATATCAATTGCCCCGAGCAAACCAAAGTTATCGTCACGTATACTAAACTCATTTGCTTCATTACGGTCCGAATAAATTAAGTTTGAGGAGAAATCACCAATAATATTTGAATAAATGGCACCCAGTTCAATTTTGAACCAACTAAGTCTTTCAGGGAGTGGACATAATCTCAATGATAAATTTGAATAAAGCATCTTGTTTTCAGATGATAATTCTTTAGTTACTGGATTTCCATCATTCGAAAAATATTCTGAGCTATTTGCCTTGAATGATTGTGAGAACCCAACTCGTGAAGCTATGGTAAGATAGTCATTTAGGCTATAGTTGTACTCTAAATTCAATCCGGGACCGTGAGTATTTTTATAATAATCATAATTTGGGTGAGTAAAGTGCATAGTTTGTGATGCGAATGAAGTCATGTTCATTCCTATCTGAAAATGATGTCTTGAGATATTTCCGTCTTGAGCATTTGCTAAAATAGTGTACAAAAGAAATGAGGCTAATAGGGTCAACTGTTTCATCTTATTAAATCATTTACAACATGGTTATGAGAATACTATCGCCTTTTATTGAGAGAGGAACAGGCAACTGCATTACTAAACTCTCCTGGTTATTTATCCTAGCGGATAAAGTTATTTAGTTTCGGAATAGATGTTATGTTTGAGTTTCAGGGGTTTTTAGTTGATCAAATAATTAAAAGTATTTAATACTTCCGTAAATATAATATCTTTTTTAAAATTCAAATATTTTTAGCCTAAAATAATTTCAAAATACTGAGAATATTTTTAAGCATTCTTCGACCAAGGAAATGTAGTAGTAAGATTAATATTGTAGTTACTCAACTATCCTTAGAATTCCGCAGGGCTCTAAGGATTATACAATTTTGTAGAGTCTTTGACTCTGCTTTAACAATAAGTGTGTAACTCAGCTTGATATTATGAAAAGTAATTATAGCTTTTTACAAAGCAACAGCCTCTTACTTTCATCTGCTAAGGTGCAGGCAAACAGATAGATGATACCTCCATCTTTTAAGCCTAACTTCTTTTTTAGATCTGCAACAAGCATAGGAAAATTTCTGGTACTCAGGTTTGCTTTCATATCAGGCAATACTTTTTTCAAAGCTTTTTTATTCACCGAAATGCTTTCTACTATTTCAAAGCTTCTTCCGGGAAAATTAACAGGCAACTCTGAACTCGTATAGAGCTGTGTATTCTGATGGAGCTTATGAAGATTAAATGTAGCTGCCAGCGTTTTAAACAAGCCCGACTTCATAACAGAGGGAGAAGGCTCAAATAAATATTTCTGTGGCAAAGAAAAAGGAGCAACAGAAGCTTCTTCTTCTGTTTTACTTGAGACAAATTGCTTTTCTACCTGACCCTGATCATTCAAAAGTATTGCTTTAATTTCAGGATTCATGTTTTTTTCTTTAGTGAGGTGAAATAAGAGTTCTCTCACTTCTCCTCTCCACTCTACCAAATACACATTTTGCACATAATCATTGAGGTCTTGTATTCCTTGCCAAATATCTAGCATTGGTGCCCCTTTCACTAGGATATTATCGGTTTTACTTAATATTTGAGGCAATAATTTGCTTAAATCAGGACTGCAATCATGCCAGCGAGCTACTTTTTTCTGGTTTTTGTCTCTCCGTGCAGGGTCTACATAAATCCAATCGAAATGAATTGCTGTTTCAGCTAAAAAACGTTCCGCTTCCAAGTGCTTTACAATAATAGGCCTTTGTAATTGACGGAAGTTGTAAGAGGCTAACTCGCATAAATGCTCCTGTTGTTCCACGTAAACAGCTTCCTCAAAACTTTGGGATAGATAATAGGTGTCTATTCCGAAGCCACCACTTAAATCTGCAAAACTCCTACCCATTGCCAAAGAGGCTTTAAATTTTGCAGTAGCCTCAGAACTACATTGCTCCATTGATATGGCAGGTGGGAAAATGAGGGAGGGATGGGCATACCATTCCGGTAATTTATCTTTTGCCTTTTTTCTTGCAGCAATCTGCTCTGCGATTTCCTTCATAGGCATATCAGGAAACTGCTTAGCCCTTAAAACCAAATGAGCAGGATCTACCTGCTCATTTTCTTTAATAAATTGTAATATGGTGT
>JBBSPJ010000495.1:0-2810 GCA_038258905.1 Cytophagales bacterium | reverse complement strand
TTTCACAGTTTGATTTACTATGGCGCTTGCAGTTTTCGCATCAAAACCTATTTGTATTCCACCCTGTATCATGGCACGCATAAATCTTAGCACATAGGCAATTCCACAGGCACCTAAAACTGTGGCAGCTTCCATTAAATCTTCATTAATACTGATGCTGGTTCCAACACTATCGAAAATTTCTTTCACCTTATTTTCTATCTCAGAGTTGGCATTTCTTCCGCAAATACAAGTAATAGATTCATTAATATCAGCTGCAATATTAGGCATTGCTCTAAAAACAGTGGTTTTTTGATCAATTTTCTGGTAAATTTCGTCTAAACTGATACCGGTGGCTAACGAAATGAGTATTTGTTTTTTTGCATTTAAAACGGGCTGAATTTCTTGAAGTACTTCCAGTAAATTGTAAGGTTTAACGGCCAATAAAATGAAGTCTGCCTCCGTAGCAGCTAATAAATTATCAGATAGGATATTCACTCCCAAATTGTTAAAATCTTCTAGAAGTTTAAGATTTCGTTTGGTAAGAGTTAATTGAGCGGGTTCAAATCCTGAAGTTTTTAATAGTCCGTGAGCAATAGAAGCACCCAAATTTCCACATCCAATAATTGTTATATTTGCCTTCTTCATTATATTTTATAGGTTTGAAGAGTATAAAGAAGGAATAAAGATAGATAATTTATCAACTTAAATACATCCGTAGGCTCAATACATTTATTTTTTATCCTTGGTATCGATAATAATTGTCACAGGTCCGTCATTAACCAGGCTTACTTTCATATCTGCGCCAAATTCACCACTTTGAATTTCAGTAGGAATAAGGCTATTAAGAGTTGATAACATTTTTTCATAGAGAGGAATAGCTACATCAGGTTTAGCGGCTTTCATATAAGAAGGCCTATTTCCTTTTTTAGTGCTAGCGTGGAGTGTAAACTGGCTGATCAATAATATTTCACCATGGATTTCAATAAGGCTTTTATTCATCACTCCACTATCATCGTTAAAAATCCGAAGCTGAGTGATTTTGCGGGAGAGCCATTCAATGTCTTCCTCATTATCAGATTCTTCTATCCCTAGTAAAATCATTAAACCATTTCCAATTTCAGCTTTAAGTTGCTTATCTATCTTGACTGAAGTCTTTGATACTCTTTGAATAACTGCAATCATTTTATATTCTGCATTTGATCAGACTCTAAAATCTTAAAAGTATCCTTTTCGTTTTTTGCAGTTTTTATCATGGCATTGGCAATATCACGAGCGTGAATGGCAGCATATTTTTTTAAAGGGCCATTAAAAAGAAAATCGAATTTATCAGCAAACCAAAGAGCTGCTTTTTCTCCGCCTCTGGCTTCATTTCTTTCTCCCTCAATAAATGAGGGTCTGTAGATAAAGGTTTTATTTAATTTCATCGCTTTAAGAGCCTCTTCGGTCTCTCCCTTTACCTTATTATAGAAAATCATGGATTTTGAATTGGCACCCATTGAAGATATTGTATGAAAAGAGTGCGCCTCATTTTCTCTGGCTATAGCGGCTAAGGTAATTGGATATTCAAAATCCACCTTCTTAAAAGCCTGTTTTGATCCGGCCTTTTTAAGTGTAGTACCCAAACAGGAAAAATAATCATCCGCTTTTAAATCTTTGGTATAGGACTCCAGGTTTTCAAAATCCTCAATAATAATTTCTTTAAGTTTACCATCATCTCCCCCCAGGCTTCTTCTGGTGAGCACCTTAACAGTTGTATAGGTATCATCATCTATTAATAAATCTAAAAGATGGCCTCCCACTAAACCAGTGGCTCCAGCTATAAGTGCTATTTTAGACATTAGCTATTAACTTTTTAAGTAGAATTTCAAACTCATTTTCTATAGTCTTCATTTTATCGTCTGCATACCATTTATGAATGCTTTCAATAAATTCATGTTGATCTAAAGTAGGATTCGTTTTAGCATTGATAACCATTTGTTGAACAGGCTCAGGTCTGGGTCCCCAAATAACTTTCTCATTAAGGTTTTCATCCAACATTACTAAAATAGGAATGGACCTTGCTCCATTAGTTAAATAATTATTCATTATCTCTGGATGCTGATCTCTCAATATCAATTTCAAATTAATATTTTCATTCAGTGACGCAATTTTAGCAATAAACGGAATATTTTGAGCAGCATCTCCACACCAAGCTTCTGTTATTATTAACCAATGCATAGTGGGGAGAGATTTAACTAAATGAGTTGTTTCTTCACTAAGTTGCAGTGTCTTGTCCCACCTATTCATTCTGGTATCATTCATTTTGGTATAGGCAACCATCTCATCAGAATGATTATCTCCGGTTGTTTTTCGTTCCTGCAATAGTAGTTTTATCATTTCCCGGTAGCTTGGGTAATCTAAAGCAATATTCAATAAATCTAAATCAATTATTTTTTCTTCAGTAGGATTCATAATGCTGAACTTTATATTTGTTTGAGTTTACTCTCCCATTCAAGAAATTGTTGCATTTCTATACCTAAATATTGGTATAACCAAATAATGAGTGAAGCATCATCTATATACCCTCCAATAGGAATGAAATCCGGAATTAAATCTGTAGGGGTTACAAAATAGATGAGCACTGCGATAGTATAAATCATGCTTTTTACTGATATAGCCCTATATTCACCTTTATAATAGGCCTTTACTAACCTTATAAAAGCAAACAGCTGATTTTTAACGCTTTGAAG
Source organism: Cytophagales bacterium (assembly GCA_038258905.1). Lineage (GTDB taxonomy): Bacteria > Bacteroidota > Bacteroidia > Cytophagales > Cyclobacteriaceae > Marivirga. Next base: position 99 of record JBBSPJ010000495.1, on the reverse strand, counting down.
CTTTTCTGACCTTGTGGCTTTATTGGTCAAGATTTTTTGAGCATCTTTCACAAGTCTTAAGCCTCTCTTTTTGTCAACTAAAATTCTACTAGCTCTGCT
>JBBSPJ010000494.1:0-2822 GCA_038258905.1 Cytophagales bacterium | reverse complement strand
TATGAATGGTGCAGTTATTCCTGTTTTAGCTTTTTATATTGTTGCAGCGGAAGAACAAGGAGTAAAACCTGAACAACTGTCTGGTACCATCCAAAATGATATCTTGAAGGAATTCATGGTAAGAAACACCTATATCTACCCCCCAGAGCCTTCAATGCGCATTATTTCAGATATTTTTGAATATTCTAGCAAGAACATGCCAAAGTTTAATTCCATCAGTATCAGTGGTTACCATATGCATGAGGCAGGTGCCACGGCTGATTTAGAATTAGCCTACACCTTAGCTGATGGCTTAGAATATATCAGATCAGGAATAAAAGCTGGGTTGAAAATAGATGAATTTGCACCACGACTTTCTTTCTTTTGGGCAATTGGGATGAACCATTTTATGGAAATAGCCAAATTAAGGGCAGGCAGGTTACTTTGGGCCAAAATAGTGAAAGAATTTAACCCGGAAAACCCTAAATCTTTGGCATTGAGAACACATTGTCAGACTTCAGGATACAGCTTAACAGAACAGGACCCTTATAACAACGTAACAAGAACTTGTATAGAAGCCATGGCGGCTGCTTTAGGTCATACGCAATCTTTGCACACTAATGCATTAGATGAGGCCATCGCATTGCCTACCGATTTTTCAGCCAGAATTGCCAGAAACACGCAATTATTTTTACAGGAAGAAACCAAAATTACCAAAACAGTTGATCCCTGGGGAGGTTCCTATTATGTCGAGTACTTAACTAATCAACTAGTGGAAAAAGCATCTCAATTAATAGACGAAGTTGAATCATTAGGCGGAATGGCTAAAGCAATTGAAACAGGCTTACCGAAAATGCGAATTGAAGAGGCCTCGGCAAGAAAACAAGCCAGAATTGATGCAGGGAGAGATGTTATTGTAGGTGTTAATCGCTATCAAACCACTGAAGAAAGTGATATTGAATTAATGGAGGTGGATAATACTGCTGTATTAAAATCTCAAATTGAGCGTATTAAAAAGCTAAAAGAGGAAAGAGATGAGGAAAAGTTAAAAATTTCCTTAGAAAATCTAGAGACAGCAGCCGAATCAGGAAAAGGTAATTTATTAGAGCTAGCTATTGATGCCGCTAGAAATAGAGCTACATTAGGTGAAATATCAGATGCCATGGAAAAATCATTTGGAAGACATAAAGCTACTATAAGATCAATCTCGGGAGTATATTCAGGGGAAGCGGGAGCCAGTGATGAGTTTAAAAAAGCCCAGAACCTCACTAATAAATTCGCAGATTGGGATGGTAGAAGGCCTAGAATTTTAATAGCTAAAATGGGTCAGGACGGACACGATAGAGGTGCTAAAGTAATTGCCACCAGCTTTGCAGATTTAGGATTTGATGTGGATATCGGGCCTCTTTTTCAAACGCCTGAGGAAGTAGCTATGCAAGCCGCTGAAAATGATGTGCACATGATTGGTGCATCCAGTTTAGCAGCCGGACATAAAACTTTAATTCCCAAACTTATTAATGAATTAAAAAAAATTGGTAGAGAAGATATCATGGTCATTGCAGGGGGTGTAATTCCACCAAAAGATTACCAGTTTTTATATGATGCCGGAGTAAGTGCTGTTTTTGGTCCAGGTACGGTAATAGCGCGTGCTGCAGCTGAAATCCTGGAAAAATTAATGAAAGAAGAAGAAGAATCAACTAATTAATCTATAAATTAAATATTATGAAAATGAAATATGTTAAGGTATTATCCTTTTTAGTAGCAATGTCTTTATTCTGGGCATGCGAAGGGGATAAAAAAGAGGGGGGAACTGGAAATGAGTCAGCTGATAACCTAACAGATAGTGCTAAAGTAGCAATGGACAGCATACAAAAAGTAATTGATGGCAATTTGGCTAAGCTCAATTTACCGGAAAACTTCCAAATATCTGTATTTGCCCATGTAAAAAATGCACGCTCCATGAGTTTATCTGAAAATGGAACTTTATTTGTAGGTAATAGACAAGAAGATAAAGTTTATGCCGTGAGGGATACCGACAATGATGGTGTTGCAGATGAAAAATACATTATTGCTGAAGGCCTCAACATGCCAAATGGCGTAGCTTTTAAAGATGGTGATTTGTATGTAGCTGAAGTAAGTAGAATTATCAAGTTTGTAGATATTGAAAATAATTTGGACAACCCTCCTGCCTATGAGGTAGTTTATGATAAATTCCCTACTGATAAGTCTCATGGATGGAAGTACATTGCTTTTGGTCCCGATGACAAATTATATGTACCAGTCGGTGCCCCTTGTAATATTTGTGACCCTGAAAAAGAAATTTATGCGAGCATTACCAGAATGAACGCAGATGGAACAGATATGGAGATCTTTGCCGAAGGAATTAGAAATACAGTAGGGTTTACTTGGCATCCAGAAACTAAAGAGCTGTACTTTACTAATAATGGTAGAGATATGATGGGTGATGATATTCCTCCTTGTGAATTAAATGTAGCTTCAGAAAAAGGCCAGCATTTTGGCTATCCATTTTGTCATGGTGGTGAAGTGGTAGATCCTGAATTTGGTGATTTAGGCAAATGCGAAGATACTAAAATGCCTTACAGAAAGTTGGGGCCTCATGTTGCTCCATTAGGTTTAAAATTTTATACTGCCGATTTATTTCCCTCTCAATATAAAAACCAAATTTTTATAGCTGAGCATGGTAGCTGGAACAGATCTGAGAAGATTGGCTATAGAATTCAAATAGTTTCAAATACAAATGAAGGAGTACCAAGTTATGAAACATTTATTGACGGATGGTTAAACCACGAAGAACAAGAAGCATGGGGCAGACCAGTTGATAT
>JBBSPJ010000493.1:0-2829 GCA_038258905.1 Cytophagales bacterium | reverse complement strand
CTGCTCTATTCTCTTTTCACCTCCACCTTTTAAGGCATCAGTATTTTTTTGAGACAACAATTCAAATTTTTCTTTTGAAGTCGGTTTTGTATAAACAATTTTTTCTTTATCGCTCTTTGCCATTATGATCCGTATTGAAATTTCACCAAATATAAGGCAGACTATAAGAAAAAAGAATTTTAAGTGCCCATTAATTATAAAAAGCATTAATCACATCTAATTTTACATGGAATGGATGGAAATTCTCTGAAGAATGGGTAATTGATTAAGAATTGTTGATTTATGATTAAATGGTATATTGCGCAAAATTTTTCCATTCGCAGCACACATGAATAAAATTGCAGTAATAGATATAGGCACAAATACTTTTCATTTATTAATTGTATCTCTGGAAAATGAGGTTAGAAAGGTGATCTTTAAAGAAAAAATTGCTGTAAAATTGGGAGAAGGGGGTATCAGAGAGAGCAGAATTACTGAGGCTGCGCAAGAAAGAGCCTTAAACACTTTATTATATTTTAAGAATATAATTGAGAAGGAAGAAGTAGATAAAGTTTTCGCCAGTGCCACAAGTGCAATGAGAAATGCCTCTAATGGAAATGATTTAATAAAGAAAGTTTTTGAAAAAACAGGAATTAAAATAAATTTAATTTCCGGAATCCAGGAGGCTGAATTCATTCAAAAAGGTGTGATGGCAGCCATTCAAATAGATTCCAAGCCTACCCTAATCATGGATATAGGAGGTGGCAGTGTGGAATTTATCATTTGCAATGAAAATGAAATATTCTGGCTCGAAAGTTTCGAAATAGGTGCACAGAGATTGCTTGATAAATTTCATAAACATGACCCGATCGGAACTGAAGATATAAATGATTTAAATGCTTATTTAGAAGAGCAACTAGCTTCCCTGACCGAACAATTGACTAAATGGGAGCCTCATGATTTAATTGGATCCTCCGGCACTTTCGATACCCTTGTGGATATGGCTTTTGAAAAAAATGCTAAAGAAAAACCAGAAGATATAGCTTACTTACTTAGTTTAGAGGATTTTCATTTATTATATGACGAAATAATCCATAAAAACAGGGCGGAGCGGTTAGCCATGCCAGGCATGTTAGAAATGCGTGTTGATATGATTGTAGTAGCAGTTTGCCTCATTAAATTTATTTTGCGTAATAATGATTTTAATGCGATTCAAGTATCCACTTATGCTTTAAAAGAAGGGGTACTTGAAGCCATAATTAACAAAGAAATTGATTTATAATGAAAAATATTAATTACCAATCGCTTAAATCTTTCGTAGAAGATATATTTCTCAAAATGGGCTGCCCTACAGAACAAGCAAAGGAAGCTGCTCTGGTATTATTAAGTGCCGACTTAAGAGGTGTAGATTCACATGGTGTTGCCAGGTTAAATGGATATATAAGGTTATGGGAGCAAGATAGAATTAATGCAAAACCTAATCTTAAAATAGTACATGAAACTCCAAGCACCGCTGTAATTGACGGTGATAAGGGATTAGGGTTGGTAGTGGCACCTTATGCCATGAGAGTGGCCATAGAAAAAGCAAAAAATGTAGGTACTGGATGGGTTTCCGTTAAAAACTCTAATCATTATGGTATTGCAGGCTACCATAGCATGATGGCTTTAGAAAATGATATGATAGGCTGGTCCATGACAAATGCGAGTCCATTAGTATCACCTACTTTCTCTACTGAACGACTTTTAGGCACCAACCCTATTTCTATAGCTATACCAGCCAATAACCAACCAGCTTTTGTAGCAGATTTTGCTACAACCACTGCAGCCAACGGAAAATTGGAAGTACTCAAAAGAAAAAATGAAAAAGCCCCTTTAGGCTGGGTGCAAGATAAAAATGGACAACCTACCACTGATGTGGACGCCCTGAAGAACGGTGGCAGTATGCTACCTTTAGGTGGGGACAGAGAACATGCCAGCCATAAAGGCTATATTCTGGGCTCCATTGTGGATATATTTTCCGCCGTTTTATCAGGCGCAAATTATGGACCTTGGGCACCACCTTTTGTTAGCTTTTTACCTTTAAGAGAGGATCCGGTAGGAGAAGGATTGGGTCATTTTTTTGGTGCTATGAGAGTGGATGCTTTCCGTCCGGCCGAGGACTTTAAAAACCACATGGATAACTGGATACAAACTTTCAGGAATTCTGCCGTAACTGGCGAAAATGATAGAGTAATAATTCCAGGAGATCCTGAAAGGGAGATTTCTGAAGAAAGAATGGCAAAAGGAATTCCATTATTAACTCCTGTGATTGAGGATTTAACAGAAATAGGTAGCCGCTTTAAAATAAATTTTGAGGATTATATTAAATAGGCCTAAATAACGAAACCTAATCTTAAGAGAAATGGGCTGTTATAAGGTGATCTTATTGGGTCGTAGGTCAAATTATAAAGCAGCATTAAATTCACACCTGACCTTCTTCCTATCGCTTGAAAGTAACCCGCACCTACAAACATTCCTGGAACCCAGGCTCTTTCTATTTCATTGGAGTTTAAATTTACTGCGTCTAAATTGATGTGTTCATATTCAGCATAACCAAAAAGGAAATCAGTAATATTATATCTACCGAACAATTTACCCCCATATATATTAGTTTTAATTTCGTAAACCCTTGCCTGTGTTTGTATTTGCGCTCTAAAGTATTGATAGATAACCCCCACTCCTGCAGAGGCTTTATTATTTATCATATAGCCTACCGCTGGCGATATCTCTATTTGAGTTAAATTAGTACCTAGTTGCAAGCCGAAATTACCTCCCAGGTATAGTCTCTCAGCAAACTTACTATCCTCTGTT
>JBBSPJ010000492.1:0-2831 GCA_038258905.1 Cytophagales bacterium | reverse complement strand
TAGAACCCATATTAGATAATGAAGATAAGGTGATTGGTATTTCTACAGTATCTAAAGATATTACTGCACTTAAAAAAGCACAGCAAGAAAATGAAAAATTAAAAGCTGAGCTTGAAAAGACGAAAAAGCAGTAGGTAATTAGGGCTTGCTTAAAAAGTCCCAGGTGCCTCAAATACGACTGAGCGAAGGGAAGATGTATGCTTATACTTCGAACTGAAGCTCAGGAAGTAGTTGAGGTGCTTGAGGCTAAACACTTAAAAAATCAAAATTTGATTTTTTAAGTGAAAAGGTTATATGGTAATTTTCTAAAAAAGCTTGCACTTGGTGAGAAACTATTTTAATAAAATACTTAGCTGTATATTCAATAAGCATGTTTTTTAGAGTTTAGTTGATTTTAAGCGGGCCCCAATTAAGTTCTTTAAGACCAATTTAAAATACAATGTAGAGCCATTCTCTCTTTAATTGATACTTTAATGCATTCAATTATTGGTGTGAAGGTGACGTCATACTTTTTTTTAAAACAACCTTTTGAATTGTATGAGTCAGACCGGATTAAGTTCCTCACACTTATCCATGCAAGAATTACATGCATAATTTTAGGGAAAACGGCTATTTTCTTTAATGGTCATTTGTCTAAAGCGGAGGTATGGCAGTTGATTTTTGTATTATATGGGCCAATCTGAATTGTGCTGACATATAATCCTGATTAAGTCTGGAAATAGCTTTGTGCCAAGTGAAATAGCAAGGATTTAATTAAAACTGAATTCTAGCTTTTATTGAATATACGTTATTCTTTTGATAATAAGGCTCAAAAATAACCACCTCCTAAATAAAAACTAAAGTTGTGTTTGAATATACGATAAACAATCGTATATTTGTATTGTAATTAAAATAATAATTTTTTATGAAAGTAACTGCCTTAATACCAGATGATTTAATAGAAAAAGTGAAAGCTAAAAGCGGTGGTAAAAATATTACTGAAAGTTTAATTATTGCCTTAAATGAATATCTCAATGAGAAAAAGATTGATACCCTCATTGATAAAGTTAACCAAGAGCCTTTAGTTTTAAACGATAGCTTTACTGCTTACGGTATTCGTAAAATTAATAGAAATAGATGATTATCGTTGATACTTCCGTTTGGATTGAATATTTAAAAGGCAATGAACATTACAGAAATGTGCTGCCTCAATATTTAAAAGAAAAACATGTGATTGCGATAAGTGCTGTTTTTGGTGAGTTGTTGCAGGGCGTGAAAAACAAACGAGAATACGAAATTATAAGCGGTTTTTGGGAGAGTTTACCTAAAGTAAATGAAGAGAATCTCTTTATTGAGGCAGGTAATCTTTCTCATCAATATAAACTTTATAATGCCGGAGTGGGTTTAATTGATACTTATTTGTTGGCTGCAGCCTTGAAAAACGACTTGGCTATATGGTCGTTAGATAAAAAATTAAATAAGGCTATCGATATCATTGAAAATAAATAAATTATATGTTTAAAAACACTTCACTCCTACTAATCATTTCAATCCTTTTTTTCTGTTGTCAACCGAACTCTGAAAAGCAAGAAACCAAAAAAGAAAAAGCTAATGAACCCACACCCAAGGTAAATATTGCAGATATTGAAGCAGGGATAGAAAATTACATTACAAAAGAAACAGAAAAAGGTGATGGATACTTTCATGTTAAAGAGGATGATAAGGAACTTCGATTAAAACTAGTGAGGGTACATACTGAGTATTTATCGAATTTGGGTCCTAAGAGACATTTTGCATGTGTAGATTTGGCAGATGTAAGTGGGGAGGTATATGATGTAGATTTTTTTCTTTCAGGAGAGCCAGGTGCAATGTCGGTTACTTCAACTAGTGTTCATAAATTAAATGGAAAGCCTTTTTACAGTTGGAAACAAGGTGACGATAAAACCTGGCACAAGGTTCCTGTAACTGAAGCTACGAATGAACTTTTAGGTGTTATTGAAGGTAAAGATCAATTTGAATTTATTTACAAAGCCACTGTACCAGAAATTACTGAAACTGCTGAAATGTGGATTCCTATTGCCAAAAGCGATAATTTTCAAACTATCAAAATCAAGACTTTAGAAGCTCCCGGTCAACAAGAAATGTTGGTTGATAAGGAAAATAATAATACAGTTTTATATTTGAAACTTAAGCCGGAGCATAGTGGAGAAAAACTTAACATCGTGTATGAAGTTGAAAGAATAGAAAAAACTCCATATGAAAGTACCTTACCTAACAATGATAAATATTTAACCTCGAGTGAATTAATGCCTGTGGGTGGCCGCTTTGGAGAAATAACAGAAGATATTCTCGGTTTAAAGCAAAAGGAAAGTGATTTGATGCAGGCCAGAGCCATTTATGATTATGTAATTGAAAATATGAATTATAGAAAAGATGGGTCACATGGAAAAGGCGATTCAGTTTTTGCCTGCGACTCTAAAGGAGGGAATTGCACAGAATTTCATTCATTCTTTATTTCATTAGCAAGATCTGCAGGTATTCCTGCCAGGTTTGCAATTGGAGCTGCAGTTCCGTCAGATAGAAATGAAGGAGGAGTTGATGGGTATCATTGCTGGGCAGAGTTTTATGCTGATGGTAAGTGGTGGCCGGTTGACATCAGTGAAGCCAATAAATATTCTGCATTATCTACTTATTATTTTGGAAGGCATCCGGCAAACCGAATCGAATTTACTCGTGGAAGAGATTTAATTTTAAACCCAGGCCCGAAAGCAGGGCCTATAAATTTTCTGGCTTATCCCATTATAGAGGTTAATGGAAAACCTTCTATTGCAAAGTCATCTTTTTCATTTAAG
>JBBSPJ010000491.1:0-2837 GCA_038258905.1 Cytophagales bacterium | reverse complement strand
CAGCTCTAGGCATATGGCTCGCACTTGTAATGAGAAGAATAGGGTTGTATTTTGGAATGAAGTTAACTGCCAACTGAGCACTTTCAGCAGTATTTCTCGATTGATCCTCAATTTTAACCTTTTCTATAGGGAAATTGATCGATTTTAAATAAGTATAAAGCACTTGAGCTTCCTGAAGATCCGACCTTAAAGCTGTAGCGCCACCGCCTGAGATCAATAAAGTGTCAAATTTGCCTTGCTGAAATAATGCGGTAGCCTGCAAAAGTCTGTCAGCGTTTTGTTGGAAATACACCCTATCATTAGGTAGTTTTTGCGTGTTTGTCATACCAGTAAGCAACACTCCGTAGGTATATTTCTGATGATCTAATTCCGTAAGTATAACAGGCTCAGTTTCCCATATTTTTAAGAAATTATTGGCAAGGAAATCATTGGTAAATAGTATAAATAAAGTAAAGCCGGCTACTGCTAAGTATTTTCTCCAGGGTTTTTTATAGAAAACAAAATAGCCGAGCCATGCTAATCCAATTAATGTAGCAGGTAAAAATAAATAACTAATGGTTTTGGAGAGTATAAAAAACATAACAATAGATTTTAGACAAAAGTAAAACTTTTGCGAATTTTTTTGTCACTTCTGTAATTTTTAGCGGGCTTTATGTACTAATCTTTCAAAATTATAAAATTATGCAACGTATAATTCAAAGTCTAGGAAGCTCAGCAGTATTTATAACATTAGCTTTAACTTTAGAAACTAAAGCTATTTACAGTTATATGCTCATTGGGTTATCGGCAATACTGCTTATTTTTTCAGTAAGGGAGTACTTTAAAATCAGGAGAAAACAAGCCTAGTAAAAGAAAATAAGTATGATGGAATCCTCGGAATTTTTGAGCGAGATTGAACGTAACAAAGGGATTATCTTAAAGATTGTTTCGCTATATGCAGATGATCAGGATGACAAAAATGATATGCAGCAGGAAATTATCTTCCAAGCGTGGAAATCTGTTAAAAGATTCAAGGGGGAATCTAAATTCAGCACCTGGCTTTATTCAATAAGCTTGAATGTAGCTATGTCGTTTCTAAGGAAACAAAGAAAATTTCGGGAGATAATACATCCAGATCTATCAGACTTAATAGAAACTCAACCGGAAGTTTCCGAACGGTCTGAAAAACTTTATTCAGCCATCAGGATGCTTTCAGAGGTTGATAGAGGTGTTATTATCCTTCACTTAGATAGCTATGATAATACAGAAATTGCTGAAATGACAGGTATCTCTATTAATTATGTAGCAGTTAAGCTACACAGAATTAAGTTGGAATTGACAAAACTATTAAAAGCCAAAAAATAAAATGGATTTACAAAAGGAATGGGATAATATGTCGGAGCTACTAATGGTTGACACTAATAACCAGAATACGCAAAAAATGGGTATGATTAAGTCGTCTCATAATGTTATAGCGCAAATACGCCTAAAATTGAAATGGAAACTTGCATGGATTAGAGTAATAGATGTGCCTATTTTAATTACAGCCTTTTTTGTGGAGGGCGATTTACAGAAGCTTCTATTTGTTGTATTTGTGATTTATGAAATATTTCGAGCATTAGCAATGAGAGAGTATAGAAAGATTAAAGGGGAGATAGCTTTTGATACCTCTACCAAACTGGTGCTATTAGAGCACTACTATGCTATTAGTAAAATTTTAAGGATCGAGAGGATTTGGGGTTACCTAATGATTCCACTCTCAGCACCTATTGGCTTTATTATTTTTAAGTTAATAGATAATAATCACATAATGCAAATAATAGAGAGTCCCTTTTTTATTTATAAGATATTACTAGTAAGTCTGATTGGCTTGCCTATCTTATTTTTGGTTGCAAAGGCTAACAAGGAGCTATTTTCAAAGCACCTGGAGAGCTTGCAACTAAAGATTGATGAGATGAAAGAGGTTGTTTGATCTCCACTTGTACGGTTTAGTTTGGTAATTAGCAAAAAAAAAGGTTCAGAGACAACTCGAATATCTCTGAATCTTTTTTTTATTTTTTTTGAAGAGTTTTCTCTTCTGAGCTGGATTTTAGCTTGTTTAATGCATAAATCACGATTAAATACATTAAATAAAACCAAGGGGCTCCGTGCATCAGAAAATCAAACCAATCTGTTGCTACCATTCCATCGGCACCTCCTAATATCCATTTAACCTTACCAAAAAAGTGAGGTTCAGGAAAAAAAGGTGCTAAACCTAGTGTGAGCACCCCGGCAATAGCTAAAAACCATTTATTCTTCATTAGGATATTTTCTTTACCTCTGCCATAATTTGGTTGGGAGGCACCACACCGGCCTGTCGCCATTTAATTTCTCCATCTTTAAAAAGAATCAGCGTAGGAATACTTTGTACTCTATACTTGCCAGCAGCAGATTGATTTTTGTCGACATCCACCTTTATTACTTTCACCTGTCCTTTCATTTGAGCAGCAACTTCCTCTAGATAGGGCGCCATTGTTTTACATGGCCCACACCAATCTGCATAGAAGTCTACCAATACAGGTGTTTCACCGTTGATTAAATCTGCAAAACCTGCCATGGCTTACTTAGTATTTTTATATTGATTCCAGGCTTGAATTCCGCCTTCCAAATTATACAGATCATCGAAGCCATTACTAGCCATAAAACCACAAGCGGTGCTACTTCTATTGCCACTTCTGCAGTATACCAAATAGGTTTTTTCCTTATCCAGTTCTTTAATTTTATCAGCAAAATCAGGCCCCATAATATTAATTACTTTAGCACCTTCTATAAAGCCTTCCACTTCTTCTTCCGGAGAGCGTACATCTATGATTTCAGTT
>JBBSPJ010000490.1:0-2867 GCA_038258905.1 Cytophagales bacterium | reverse complement strand
TTGTGGTAGTAAAGAAATAACTCATAAAGTAACAGAAATTAAATCCGGTACTGATGCACTTCTCATCGGATTAGAAGCTTTTAATGACACTATAGTTTGGGCAAGTGGCACGCAGTCCACTATTTTAAAAAGTATTGATGCAGGTAATACCTGGCAAAAATTCACCTATTCTGATGCAGACACCCTACAATTTAGAGACATTCACCCTATTAGTGATAAAGAGGCGATTGTATTAAGCTCCGGAGAAGGAAAAACGAGTCAGATATTTTATTTTCATGAAGCAATAGGTTGGCAAAAAGTATTTCAAATGCAAGATTCCATTGGTTTTTTGGATGCCATACAACTCTGGGAAAATGGACAAGGTTTAGCTTATGGGGATGCCATTGATTCGTTAGCCTATGTGCTCAAAACTACCGATTTCGGAAAAACCTGGAATAGAATCCCTACCACTCCTGCTGCAGGGGATGGCGAAGGTGGCTTTGCTTCCAGTGGTAGCAATATTACACTTAGTGAGGAAGGTGATGCGTGGATAGGCACCGGAGCAGGTGGCAATGCCAGAGTTTTATACTCCAATGATTATGCAAGAAGCTGGCAGGTTTATAAAACACCAATGATTACTGGAGAGGCAGCAGGAATAACAGCTATAAAGCATAAAAATGAGAAACTCTGGATTGCCGGGGGTGACCTGGCTAATTCTGACCAATTACTAGAAAATATTTATTACTCAGAGGACAAAGGGGAGAGTTGGGCAGCATTAAATGGTCATGAGATTAAAGGTTCATTTTATGGATTGGCAGTATCTAATTTTAAAGAAAACGACTGTTTATTGGCCTGTGGACCTAATGGAGCAACACTTTGGTTAGGTGACCAACAAAAATGGCATTCCATTAGTGATAAAAATATATGGACAGCCACATTTATCAACCCAAATACCGCTCTGTTAGCAGGCCGCGATGGACAAATTTTAAAAGTGGAATTGCGTTAGGTTAAGGTGAGATTTACCTGCCAACCATCATGACTTTGGCTAATACATAGCGTTTCAATTGCTTTAGAAACAAAATGTTCGACCGCAGGGTGATAGCAGGCACTTGCTAACAACAATGCAGATCGCAGGGCTACGCCCCTTTTTTGTAATTTAATCATACATTCTACGAAGATATCAGGGCGATGCCCCTTATCTAATTTCTCAATAATAATTTTGGTACTACCCTTAATTTAATGGTAAGTCATTTTTTGATTAGAAGGACCGGCCTTATTCATTTTAGGGATTTTGAATTTGTAATTGGATAAGAAACAAAATGTTTGATCCGCTAGCTAGCGGAGAGTTTTTTTGTTTCCCAATTAGAAATCCATAATGCCGTTAAGAAATGAAGAAAGTTCGATTGTTCCGGACACAGTTGGAACAGTACCTAGCGGGCACTCAGCCGCTTGCATTGCCAGCCAAAGGCTGGTCAGCCTTTGGCTGATTTCTTTTGGATCAAGCCAAAAGAAAAGAAAGAATTTTAAAGATTATCTGCAAGAGAACTGAAAATAGATAGAACATTCTTGCTAAAGCATCATTTTATATATTCTAAGAAGAGATATCCATTAAAATCGCTATAGAACCATAATTTTTAGAACATTACATTGCTCTGCCTATAAATTGCTTCTTTGCACTTTATTTTTCGATATAAGGGGCGTAGCCCTGCGCTCTTCGTAGTAAACAATTTAATTTAAGGAAGGGAGGGGCATAGCCCTGAAATCTATTGGTATGTACAATTAGCACTTTTTTTTTCATTCTATCTTGATAGTACCTTCCATGCGAAAAGCTGGATTCATTTTTATAAGCTATTTTCCATCATAAATTGGAAATATAAGAAGCTCCAGAGCGATCTTTTGGTAGTTGGTAGCAGATCGTTTGCCTGATTTTGGCGACATTTTTGAGCCACGCAAGGCGTGGGAATCCAAAATGATTACAAAATCTATATTGAAAATGATCTAGCTTATCGTATTCTATGGTAGCATTTATAATGAGTTCCCTCAATTAAAGATTTGAAAAGTAAGGCACCAAATCTTCCAATGCGTTTTTCCTTGACCCTTTAATTAATATAGTACTTCCATCTTTTATGGCATGTTCTCTTAAATAGGCTAATAAGTCGGCCTTAGTCTCGAAGAATGTTCCAAACTTATCAGTTTTCTTGGCTGCCTGTATGTATTTTCCGCAATAAAAACGCTTACTTATCCCTAAATCAACCGCTATTTCACCAAGCTTTTCATGCTCTATTTCAGTCATTTCACCCAGCTCCATCATATCACCCAAAATCACTACTGATTCTGTTTTCTCAGCGGCAGAGAGACTTTTAATGGATACTTCCATTGAATCCGGATTGGCATTATAGGCATCTAATATGATGTTATATTTCTCCGTTTTAATTAATTGGGAACGCATATCCTTAGGCTGATATGCCTCTATTGTATTGATGGCATCTTGCTCTGGCACCTCAAAGTATTTTGCTACACACAATGCTGCTACCACATTTAGAAAATTGTATTGGCCCACCAATTGGGTACTAATTTGCTGATGGTGCTTCGTTTCCAATTCAAGAAAAAAGCCGCCCTGTATAGGTTTTGCAGAAAAGAAATCATGTTCATTCGGATAGGTAACAGCATTGTCGAAACGCTTTTTCATATTTTTCAACACAGTATCTTCTGTATTTATAAATGGCACACCATTATTCTTTTTCAGGTAATCAAACAATTCACTTTTACCTATTATAATTTTTTCAAAACCACCAAATTCGCCAATATGTGCCTTGCCAATATTAGTAATTAAACCATGAGTAGGCTTGGCAATTTTACAATATGATGCTATTTCGCCCACATGATTG
>JBBSPJ010000489.1:0-2927 GCA_038258905.1 Cytophagales bacterium | reverse complement strand
TGGCTGAAGCAAATGGCCGAGCAGAAAAAAGCGGTGATCACCGGCTCTTATATAGTGAACGATGCAGGGAACTATTTTAATAGGTTAGTTTGGATGCAGCCCGATGGGCAATATTTCACTTATGATAAAAGACATTTATTTAGAATGGCCAACGAAGATGCGCATTATTCCCCTGGCAAAGCAAGCTTAGTAGTAGAATGGAAAGGATGGAAGATAAAACCTTTAATCTGCTATGATTTGCGCTTCCCTGTTTGGTGTAGAAATAGGAGTATGGAAGAAGAATTAGATTATGACCTGGTATTTTTTGTAGCTAACTGGCCTGCAGTAAGAGTAAATGCCTGGGATATTTTATTAAAGGCAAGGGCTATAGAGAATTTAGCGTACTGTGTTGGTGTAAACAGAATAGGAGAGGATGGCAATGGTATTGCACATAACGGCCATTCAGGTGCTTATAATCCTAAAGGTGAAACCCTATATAATGCAGATAATAGAGAGGAAATAAAGACAACTTTATTGTCAAAGGATGATTTATTGAGCTTTAGAGCCAAATTTCCTGCACAATTAGATGCAGATTCATTCAGAATTGATAAAAAAGTATAGAGTTGGGTGAAAATAGCACATGTATATTTTCCTTTTTTCAAAACATTACATAATTCACAGGTACTTGTTTAAACAAGTAATTGATTGATATACATACTTATACCTAAGTAAACAAAATTTCAATAGATAATATAAATATTCTTATTTATCATTTTTATTACATTCAGAAAAAAACATGTAAAAGTTATACAAATAGATTAATTATTTATAATAGGTTTGTGTCATTATTAATTAAACAGAAACATATTATGAAAAAAGTATTATCATTATTGTTGGTTATTATTCTTGCTGCTAGTGTGAGTTTTGCACAAGAATCCGAAACAACTAAAAAAAATGTGATTAAGGTAAATCCTTTAAACTTAATTTTTGGAGGTATAAACATTAGTTATGAGCGAGTATTGTTTCCAAGCGGTGCTTTACAAGTAGGTTTAACTTTTTCTAGTGCAGAGGTAACTGTCAACACCACATCTGAAAGAATCACCGGTATTGGTGGAAGTGTAGGCTATAGATGGTATTTTGGCGGCTCTAAAGATGCACCTGAAGGATGGTATGCTATGCCAAGATTCCAGTTTTCATCCCTTTCAGATGGTTCGGGAAATGGAATTAATACAACAAGTATAGGAGCTGTTGCGGGTTATCAGTGGATATGGGATGGTGGATTTGCGCTTGACGTATTTCTTGGAGCTCAAAATACAAGTTTTTCTACAAAAGGAGATGTTTCAGGGGTGTCTATTAATGGTATATTGCCAGTAATAGGTGTTGCTCTCGGTTATAGTTTTTAAGTAAAAGTCAACTTAATATTATTTTAAAAAAGGGTCTTCTGAATTATTCGGAAGACCCTTTTTTTATGATTCTATGGTTAGTGAGTTATTTAAATAATTCAATTCTTACTTTAATAAAATTAACTATCAGACTTACAGAAGCTTATCATTATAGTATTAGAATGAGTTAAAAAAGTATATTAATTATTTCTTCCAACCATTCCGAAGTTTATAGTGTCTTTAATTATGTAGGTTTCAAATAAATTTGATAAAATACTCGTTATGCATAATAAAATTCGTAACATTATTTTAACAAACCAGTTAAAATCCTATTTTTACATTATTATTAATTAACAATTAGACTATTATGAAAAAGAAAAATTTATTTTTAAAATTAAGTTCTACCCTAATGGCGGTAGTATTTTTAGCAATGTCATCCATGATGATGACATCTTGCGGTGATGATGATGAGGGTACCGATCCTGAGCCAACAATGAATATCGTTGAAACTTTGACGGACCTAGGCGGTTACGATTCATTGATTAAGTACGTTAGTGTTTATCCTGACTTGGTTACTTTATTGAATAATAGCACCGATAAAACATTATTTGCCCCTAATAATACTGCATTTGTGAATTTATTGGATACACCAGGATTTCCTGCTGACATTACTGATATTAACCCGGCAATTATTAAGAATGTGCTTGAATATCACGTAGTTTTGGGTACTGAAGTTACATCTGCGGAATTAACTGGCTCAATTACTACTGCGTATAATGATGAAGCTATTGAGGTTAATGACGATGGTACTTTGTTAACAGGTGCACAAAATGACCGAATTCAATTAGGTGTTGTTGATATAATGACTACCTCTGGTATTATTCATGAAGTAAGATCAGTTCTTATTCCACCAACTATAGGAGCTACTTTGACTCCTATTTTAGGTACAGTTTCAGGTACATTATTGCTGGGCTCTGACTTTTCTCAATTGGCGATTGCAATCACCCGTGTAGATGCGGCCAGAGTAGCAAGACAAGAAACGCCAATTGCTGCAATATTGGCGAATAGAGCTGGAAGTTATACTGTATTTGCACCCGTAAATGGTTCATTTGCTGCAGCTAGTATCGATGTTACCACAGCTGATGTTGAAGTGTTAGAGGCCGCTTTATTATTGCATGTAATTGCAGATGCTAATCTTTCAGCTGCAGATATTCAAGCTGATGTACAAGCGGGTGCTGGGTCTGCTAGATATACAGCTTTAGGTGGTGATATTATTGTTACCCCAACTGAGTTTCAAGGTAATCCAACTTTAGCAGTAGGTGGGGCAGCAGTTGTTAGTCCTGACAATGCTACTGGAAATGGAGTTGTACACGCAGTTTTTGGAGTAGTAGCTGAAGCTGAGGCTCTTTAAGTTCAAGTACAATTAAATATAATTAAAAAAACCCTTGTCAAAATTTTTGACAAGGGTTTTTTTGATTATGTCTGTCTGGTCCTGAAATAATGTTACTCAAATAGTTAATCTACCAGAAAAAGATAGAAGCATTATATCCAATCCTTTAATCCATA
>JBBSPJ010000488.1:0-2927 GCA_038258905.1 Cytophagales bacterium | reverse complement strand
ACAGCTGATGACATAGGAGACATGCAGACTTTTTTTGATAGGGAAGGCTCAAAAACCAATTTTTATCCTTACTATAATTTTAAGGAGCTAAACAAATCCTACTATACAGGATTAGAGGTAAGTGATTTCTTTTTAGCTTTTGATAGAGAGCAATTAGTGGGCATTTGCGGGGTTTGGGACCAAAGCGATATAAAGCAAACACGGATAATAGGCTACAGCAGATTATATAGATTAATTAAACCACTTTATAATCTATTGACTCCTTTTACAGGCAATATAAAACTACCGGCAGCAGGCTCAGTAATTCAATATTTATATTTGCATAGCATTTTGATCAAAAGTAAAAACCCTGATATATTTCAACAACTTATTAATTGTATAGCGTTTGGATATAGGGATCAAGGATTTGACTACCTGCTTTGTAGTTTAAGTGAATCCGATAAATTAACAGAACTTTTAAATTCAAGGAGAACCACCAGAAAGATCAAAGGCAAATATTATTTAGTAAATGATGAAAAGCCTATCCCCCACACCTTCAAAAACAAAGGTTTTTATTTAGAAGGTGCAAGGATTTAATGCGTTAAACAGGTAAGTGATTTACTTTATTATACACTAATTAAAGATGAGTCAATAACAGATTCTATTATTGATCTTGTTGTATCTTTAACTTCCACTGCTGCAATTGAAGTGCACCTTTTAAACCGATGTATAAATCCTGAGTCACCAGATCGTCTGCCGAATTTTTAATTTTATCTTCAAGGGTTACAATAACCACTTCATAGTTGCTAATTAAATATTGTAAAGCATCCTGCACCTTGATTTTACCTTCAGGTAGGCGGATATTCTCATTCTGATTTAATTTTTCATGAGAAATTTCAGGGTACATTCTCAAAACTCTAAGTCTTTCTGCAGTTTGATCTTTAAAGCCATCTAAGTCGGCATGAAATTCATCTGTCAACTCATGCAGATTATAAGCTCCAGCACCTTCAGCATTCCAGTGTACTAATTGCACCGACTCATCCAATAGCTGTAATAACCTTAAAGTTTGAGGTAATTGATAATTTTTAATTTGTGAAAAAGTAGTGAAGCTTATCAGGCTCATGAATAAACTTGCTACAAAAACTCGTTTAAATAAATTCATATATTTTAATTCTTCGTTCACAACTAACAACGATGTAAAAGGTCTTATGTTTAGGATTTATTTACATTGTAGGGTAGCTCGAAGAGCATAAAAAAACCTCCTGATTTATTAAAAACAGAAGGTTTAGATATTTTAATGTGAGTAGTTTCTATTTCAATATAGCTCTGCTAATCACTAATTTTTGAATTTCAGAAGTACCTTCTCCAATGGTACAAAGTTTAGAGTCACGGTAGAATTTCTCCACCGGGTAATCTTTGGTATAACCATAACCGCCAAATATCTGCACTGCCTCTGTAGAAATTCTTACAGCAGCTTCGGAAGCGAAATATTTAGCCATAGCTGATTCTTTATTTACACTTTTGCCTCTGTTTTTTAAATCAGCAGCCTGGAAAGTTAATAATTTAGCAGCTTCCAACTCAGTGGCCATATCGGCCAGCTTAAATGCTATTCCCTGAAAATTGGAAATGGGTTGATTAAACTGATGTCTTTCTTTGCTATAAGCTAAAGCGGCTTCGTAAGCACCTTGCGCAATGCCTAATGAAAGGGCAGCAATAGAAATTCTACCACCATCTAATACTTTCATTGACTGTATAAAGCCCTGACCTACTTCTCCTAAAATATTATCTTTATGGATGCGGCAATCTTCAAATATCATTTCGGCTGTTTCAGATAAACGCATGCCTAATTTGTTTTCTTTACGGCCACCTTTAAAGCCTTCTGTACCACGTTCAATCACAAAGGCTGTCATTCCGTGAGAGTCACCCACATCTCCTGTTCTAACGATCACTACTGCCAAATCACCGGATAGACCATGGGTAATCCAGTTTTTAGCACCATTGATCACCCAGTAATCACCGTCTTGTGACGCAGTGGTACGCATATTACCGGCATCAGAACCAGTATTAGGCTCTGTTAAGCCCCAAGCCCCAATCCATTCCGCAGTGGCTAATTTAGGCAACCATCTTTTCTTTTGTTCTTCGTTAGCAAACTGTAATATATGGCCTGTGCACAAAGAATTATGTGCCGCCATAGATAAACCTATGGAAGGATCGATTTTGGATAGTTCTAAAATGGCGGTTACATATTCTTCATAACCAAAGCCGGATCCACCATATTCCTGAGGAACTAGTACACCCATTAAACCTAGTCCGCCTAGTTTTTTCATTACCTCAACCGGAAAATGCTGATCTTCATCCCACTGGTCTCTTGAAGGCGTAATTTCTTTAGCGCCAAAATCTCTGATCATTTGGGCAATCATTTGTTGGTTCTCATTCAATCCAAAATCCATATAGTATTGAGTATTTGTTGATATAATATTTAAAAATGCAATTCTGCCTTAAAGATAAAGCAATTTATCTTATTTACCCAACTAACATTAGTTAGGTAAAAAAGGTTGTTAAAAAGTGAATGAATTGCTGGGTTACTAGTAATTCACGAGGGAATTGAAACCTGAATTCTGTATTTTTTGCAGAGAAGAAAGGAAATAAAGTGGAAGATTAAAGGGTTACCTTTTGAATTAGAAAAGCAGCCCTTCAATTTTGCTGTGAATTAAGAGGAAGTAAATAATTCAAAAAATAGCTTAAGCACTCTCCAACCAAACAAGCGCTTCTTTCCTATCCGTAAAGTTTTTTCTCGGTAATCCGCTTTCGGACGATAAACCGTTAAGCTGCATGACTGCCACAGAATCAGAATGTAACTCTGCTACTTTCTGCACGCCTGCAGATATAACTTTTTGTTGTGCTTTCTGGTGTATATCTCTCACTGCCCCCGGGTGAATGCTCATGTT
>JBBSPJ010000487.1:0-2943 GCA_038258905.1 Cytophagales bacterium | reverse complement strand
TGTAGGGAAGTTTTCTGTAATAGAAAGAATAAAGCCTCCCAGGGTATCATAATCGCCTTCAGGTATGTCTAAATCATATTTGTCGTTAAGGTAGTCTATCTCCAGTCGTGTACTAAATGAATAGGTGTTTTCACTAATCTGAACTTCCACAAGATCTTCATCATCGTGTTCATCCTGTATTTCACCAAAAATTTCCTCAATTATATCTTCAAGACTTACAATCCCTGAAGTGCCACCAAATTCATCCACTACCAAAGCCAGACTCTTTCGTTCCTGGATAAATTGAATCATTAGCTCATTGGCAGGCATGGTTTCAGGCACAATAATAATAGGGGTTAAAATTTCCTGAATGGTGCCCGGCTTTTTAAACAAAGCCAAGGAATGGCAATAGCCAATGATGTCGTCAATAGAATCTTTATAGATTAATACCTTAGAATGTCCACTTTCAGTAAATGTTTCTCGTAGTTCACTCATTTCATCTTCTACATCTACGGCAACCACTTCGGTGCGGGGAATCATACATTCCCTTATTTTTATAGTTTTGAATTCTAAGGCATTATTAAAAATCCTTTTATCTAGTTCTACTTTATTTTCCTGGTGATCTACCTGGGTGGTAGCCCTCACAAAATGATCTAAATCTGTTAATCCGAATACTGGTTTATCTTCCGAATAGTTGAGCCTTAATACATATCGTATAAATATTTTTGATAAACCAACAATAAAGAAAACGATAGGATAAGTTATATAATAAATTAACCAAAGAGGCAAAGCGAAAAAACTTAATAAGCCATTAGGGTTTAGTAAAAACACACTTTTAGGGGTGAATTCCGCTAATAAAAGCACAAATAAGGTAGAAATAATGGTTTGAGCTAATAAAATGAAGATATCGTTTTGAAGAAATAAAGGTAAATTTTGAAGTAATATAGGCTCCACTAATTTTGCCATATAAATACCATATACTACTAATGAGATGGTATTTCCTATTAGCATAGTGCCAATGAATGAGGAAGGCTTGTTCAAAAATTTAGATAATATTTTACCTGAAATCACACCTTGCTGACTTTGCAACTCAATATGAAGCTTGTTGGAGGATACGAAAGCAATTTCAATACCGGAAAAAAACGCGGAAAATAGTACTGAAATAACGATGTAAATTATAAAATCACTTTCCATTGTTTTGCTGGCTTGCTTCTTTTTGTGTTTTATACCTATGTAAAAATACAAGACTTATTGACAACATGAAAATCCAATAAGAATATTCAAAGCCAACTGTAATGGATTGATGAATGCCAATAATGAAAAGAGCAAAAGCAATAGCCAATAGAATAAATTTTTTACCGGTACTTTCTTTCTGGTCCTTCTTATTTTGGTTTTTTTTCATTTGTTACTGCACCTGGGTTTGTGTATCTATTACGCGTTTTTCTGGTTTAGCTTTAATAACTTTATTCTTATTGCTATCATTAGGCATATTTCGATTGTTCGAATCTTTAGTTTTGGTGTCGTTATCCAGGTTGTTTCCCGAATTCTGTTCATCCAAATAAATAGTACCAGTAGGTTTTAAGATACGGTAAGTAGAAAAGTCTTGTTTGGCGACTAATCCTGTACCTGTCGAAATTTGATCTTCGGTTTCTATTCTAACAAATTTGTCGGTATGGATTTCTTCTTTATCAGGTTCCCAATACAATTCTTCCGAATTCATTTTTTGTGGTTCTAAATAGCCAATCACTTCCACGTCTCCTTCTGCTTTGTAGGTATTCGTTTCTTTGGTAAAGTAAGCAGTTTTGGCCTCAAGTGTTGAAGATTTATTGCCATCCGGCTCATAAAAGGTAATAAATATCGTATTGGGGAATTCTCTATCTCCATTCTCATAGTCAAACTGCTTTGGCGCTTCAATCTGAACACGTACGACAGCAGAATCGGAATACAGAATAGTAACACTATCAGCTTCCATTATAGGGCCTTCATAGGCGATAAATTCTTTTTTCACAAAGGTGTCATCTGAACATGACATCATGAAAAGGCCGCCCAATAAAAAAATTAAAAATTTCCGCATACTATTTAACAAAAAAAGCGGTTCGGAAAATTCCAAAACCGCTTTTAAAGAATATTTTACAATTTAATCTCTTGTATCAACTTTAACAGTTTCACCTACCCAGCAATTTACCTGTACAGCCTGACCTACAGAGTAGTCATAATTGAATATGTCTTCTTTTGAAGGAAATTGCTCTTTGGCCATAGCCATTCTTGAAGTATTTCCACCTCTTTGGTACATATTATAAGCTGCTATATATACTGCTCTGTCTTTTACCACATCTTTACCTTCTTTACAATCAGTGAAACTCTGTAAATATAAATCACCAATAATAACATAAGCTTCTTTCTTTGATGGGTCAGCAGCTAAAGCCTTGTTGGCATAGCTTCTTGTCTCAGACTTAGCTCCTCTTTTCGAAGCTAAATCAGCTAATTCAAGATATACATCAGCCTGTTTTACATTGTCTTCTGTCAAATTAAGTGCCTGTTCAAAGAATTTCCTAGCTTCATCTAAATTACCCGCTGATTTACTTCTGATAGCAAGTAATCGGATAATACCAAAATCAGGCTCAGTTTGCACAACAAATTTTGCAGCTTCAATAAATGCTTCAGAGCTAGTGCAACCTTCTGATAACGCAAATTTTATGATCCTTTTGGCATCGCCTATGTTCTTTTTCTCTTGAAACTTAGGATATAATTGATTATCTATTATGTCACAATTAATTTTAACTGTATTGCTAAATAATTGATCTATAAAGTCTCTATATTTTGCTACTTTTGCAGGGTCTTCACCTTGTGCCAAATAATGATCCAACAGCCCGTTTATGTTATCATAAATGTTAATTACATCAATATCAGTAATATCTCCACCTGATAATTTATACAATCTAGTTGCAAACATATATGGAACTG
>JBBSPJ010000486.1:0-2948 GCA_038258905.1 Cytophagales bacterium | reverse complement strand
TTTCTTAATAAAGAGGTTGAGGATAAGAAGTTAAAAGATAGAGACGATTTAGATTTTATTAAAGAGAAGAAAAGAAAAAGTAAAGATGAAGAAGAATAAAAATGCCCTTGCCGATGCAGGGGCATTTTTATTTACTATTTAATCTAAAATACAAAACCCTGATTATTCAGATAATATCACTACAGTTTTCTCAAGAAACACCACTATCCAGCCAAAGGCTGACTAGGTTTTTTTGGAACTCCCTCTCATTATACCTGTAACCTTCACGTACCAACAAAGCACATCATTTCTTAAAACTCAATATCCAGAGGGTATTAATTTATATGGGATCCCCTTCGTACAGCACTGATTATCTTCGTACAACCTTTACGTTAAGTAAGTCTGATAATGCCTAAAATGCCACTGAACATAACTATATAAATCAGGTATTAATTATTTCTCCTCTTCTTCTTCAACAGGCACGTAAATCTGTATTTCTTGTTTGCCCCAGTTAATTGCCTTTTCTTCATTCAAGCCCATATAAATATCTATTTTATTGGTCCAACGCTTATTCATTTTATCTTTAACCAAATAAGTGCCCTCAAACCCTTCAATCATCACTTCAGTGTTGTGAGTAAGTCCACTGTCGATCAAGTCACGTGATACCGCAATGGCTTTAACACCAGGTTTTAAAGTATCTCCCCAGGCCGCTATACCTATATTCCCTTTTTTAGTTTGCGCTTCGGTAGAATTATAGGCTGTAGCCACAACATTTAAGGTGTCGTAATTTGAAGCTTCTCCACTCTGCCCTGGCCGATCGCAAGCAGCCATGAAAAGTATTATAATTAACAGGTGATAAAATTTGTAATTGCTGTAGAACTTTCTCATTGTAAATTATTTTAATTAACACTAGTTGTCATAAATAATCCTATTAAAAGGATATTGTTTAAATAACTCTTTCAATTTATAGGAACGGTATTATTGGAAAATAAGATTTATGACGATCCTAGCGGTGCCTTTTGTTAAGATATCGATTAATTATTTTACCTTTTCTGTATCTTTTAATGCCTCTTTGTATTATAAGAGAAATGAACAAGTGAAATTTTGGAAGAACTATTATCCTATACAGAAAAACTGATTCTGCTCGAAGCGGAGAAAGAGCAAATTGAAAAGGTTAAGCAAAACCCTAGATATTTTGAACCACTGTATAACAAGTATTATAAGAGAATCTTCCTTTTTCTTTATAAAAGAATGGCGAGCAAGGAGGATGCTAGTGATTTAACCTCGCAGGTTTTTTACAATGCATTACTTAATATCAAAAAATATAGTCATAAGGGATTGCCCTTCTCTTCATGGCTGTATCGAATAGCAGTTAATGAATCGAATCAGCTATTCAGAAAGCAGAAGAAACAGCAACATATTGTTCTTGATGACACTAATATAAATATTCTTTCAGAAGAAATTCACTTTTCAGAAGAGCCCGGCACCACAAAATTACTGCATGGTGCTTTGCAAAGTCTTAAAAAAGCGGAAATCAACATAATTGAATTACGCTTTTTTGAAGGCCTTTCTTTTAAGGAAGTAGGAGAAATATTAAAAATAACAGAAAATAATGCAAAAGTTAAATGCTATCGAGTTCTTGATAAATTACGCATTAAAATGGAGTCCAAATGAAAATTAAAATCAAAAATAATATCGCCCCTATATCTGATAGCGAAATAAATGAAACGAAGGATTTCCAATTTATCCTTAAAAGAAGAAATAGGTATTTGTCAAAGCTTCAAAGTCTGAATAATTATAGAATAAAGGTTTTACTTTCTATACTTATTTTAGCTTCATTGGGTTTAGTCATTTATTTTGCTAATAATTTGAGTATAAATGATAAAGATCAACAAAAAAACAATTTTAAAGCACCTTTATCAAAGCTTCCTATGGATAGTGCTCTATTAATTTCCCCCATTGAAAACCCTCCTTTTAGCAAAGATAAAGTACCTGAAGAGATAGATAAGTCACTTTCTGAAAAAAGTGAAAAGGTGACAAAACCCGATGTAAGAAAGAAAGCGATCAACAACGAACCTGAAAACCAGGGAAAACCCAATGATAAAGCCGAGGCAAAACCTAATGAAGTAGTATATGCCTATAAAGAGGCTTATCCTATCGTAGGAATGGATTCACTCTACAAATATCTTGACAAGACAATAAATTACCCTAAGGATGTATCGATTTCAGACAGCATTCAGGGGACTTCCATCGTTCAATTTACTATTGACCAAAAAGGTAAAGCTTCTGAAATTAAAGTGGAAAATTCTTTAGGCGAAGCGTTTGATCGGGAATGTGTAAGGCTTATTAAAAATATGCCCCCATGGGAACCCGCTAAAATAAATGGAAAGCCTACAAGCTCTAAAATGAGCGTTCCTCTTAAATTCAATATTGATTAAAAGTAAAGCAATCTTTTTCTTAAAATAGTCTCGGTTTATTTAACTCTACATAATAATCTTATGAAAAATATAACCATATTTCTTATAGTTTCCATTTTGTCTTTTCCATTCATTGGCAATAGTCAGCAATTTAATAGGGTAGACTCCATACATTTAAAAGGGATTCACAATATTGTAGCAAGCCATTGGCTGGATATTGATAATGACTCTATAATGGAGGTGATATTCCAGGCACAAGCGGAGGACAGTATTTATAAAATCTTCCTTTTAAATTTAAAAGAGAGATCCATAGACACCTAATCTTGAATTGTTTAACGGGTTTCCCAATAGAACTTGAGGATATGGATAACAATAATCAATTAGACATTATAGCTATTACAGAGAACCCTCAAGGACAGCAGAGTTTGGAAGTTTTCTCTCAGTTAAACAATGTATTTAATTCAACATACACATATGATTTAGAAAATATCCGATCCTTTATTATAAAAGATTGGAATTTGGATGGGTATAAAGATTTACTGTTAGAGCACA
>JBBSPJ010000485.1:0-2948 GCA_038258905.1 Cytophagales bacterium | reverse complement strand
GTTTATGATTGCGTTTTGGATAGGACAATATGTCGTATTTAATAAGCTTAGCACTAATTTTGGAGCTAAGTACACATTGAGGTGGCTCCCAATAATGGAAATGCTTTTCATTTTTTACTATTGGGTTGTAGGTGCCTATGCTTTATTATCAAAAAAGGTTAAATGGAAATAAATAAAAATAGAAATTTCTCAGAAAAAGCTTTAAAAGATTTTAGATTAATAGATCAGGCTGTTTTGGCAAAAGACCAAATGGCCTATGCTGAGTTAATGAAAAGGTACAAAAAGCCTGTTTACCATATGGTACTTAAAATGGTAAGAAACGTTGATGACGCTGAAGATTTAACCATAGAAGCATTTTCAAAAGCATTTAAAAGTTTACATAGATTTAAAAAAGATTATACTTTTAGTACATGGTTATTCCGAATAGCCACTAATAATGCCATTGATTTTATAAGAAAGAAAAAGCTTAAAACCATAAGCATCCATACTTCTTATACTGATGACAATGGTGATGCAGTTGGAATGGACATTGAAGACCATAACTTAACTCCTCAAGATGCCTCTATCAGAAAACAGCGAATTGAGTTAATGCGCATGTTTGTTGATAAACTACCTTCTAAATATCAACGACTCGTGAAATTGAGGTATTTTCAAGAGCTTTCTTATGAGGAAATAGCAACTGAGCTAGAATCTCCTTTAGGAACTATAAAGGCTCAGCTACACAGATCAAGAGAGTTGATGCGCGAATTAATAGAAGGAAAAGAGAAGAATTTTTAATAATGGATAGTAGCACTATTATTGAAAAATATTTTCCTGAACTCAGTGAAAAGCAAAAACATCAGTTTAATCAGTTAGGTGAAATTTATTTCAACTGGAATGAAAAAATCAATGTGATTTCAAGAAAAGACATGGAGCATTTTTATGAGCGCCATGTGTTGCATGCTCTTGCTATTGCTAAATTTACTGATTTAAGCTATAAAAAAATTCTTGACGTTGGCACTGGTGGCGGGTTTCCAGGTATACCCTTAGCAATTATATTTCCTGATGCCCAATTCACTTTAGTTGATTCTATCAATAAAAAAATAACTGTAGTAAAAGAAGTTGTACAAATGATAGAATTGCAGAATGTGGAAGCAATGCATCAAAGGGCTGATAAGGTGAAAGGAAAATTTGATTTTGTAGTGAGCAGGGCTGTCACAAGAATGAATAATTTCATCCCTTGGGTAAATGAGAAAATAGCCTCAAAAAATCCTATGCATGATTCAGGCATTCTAGCGCTAAAAGGTGGCGATTTGGATGAGGAGATGAAGGAAATTAAAAGGCCTTATCAGCAAATTGATCTTTCGACCTACTTTAAGGAAGACTTTTTTGAAACAAAAAAATTAATCAGTATCCCCTTTTAACTCACTTATAATTTATGAAAATCTTAAAATGGGTAGGAATTATCATTCTATCTCTTATAATAATTGGCTTTATAGCGTATTTAGTAGTTGATGAACCATTGCCTGAAGGAGAGAAAGGAACTCAGGCTGAAGTGCTAGCGGATAAAATGCTGCTGTCCATTAATGACTCTTCATGGAAAGCTACGGCAGTAGTTACCTAGGATTTTCCAGGTGGTCATCAATTTGTTTGGGATAAAAAAAGACATCTAGTACAAGTGAAATATGATGATAAGGAAGTTTTAATCGACCTTAATACTATCACTGGGCAAGCTTATATTGGAGGAGAAAAAGTAACTGATGCGAATAAAAATACTGAATTAGTTAAAAAAGCTTATGCTTTTTGGGCGAACGATTCTTTCTGGCTAAACCCTATTAGTAAAATAAGAGATGAGGGAACGGAAAGGTTTTATGTAGAATCGGAAGATGCTAATTATGAATTCTTACTTGTAAGCTATACTTCAGGTGGGGTAACACCGGGAGACTCATATTTATGGAAAGTGAATAAGAAATCAGGAGTACCCGAATCAGTAGAAATGTGGGTGAATATCATTCCTGTAGGCGGAGTTGAATTTAGCTGGCAAGATTGGTTGAAAACTGAAACAGGAGCTATGATTGCTCAAAAGCATAAGGGATTAATTACCGTTAATATTGATAATATCCACACCTATCCTAGTTATGAAGGATTTGATACAGAAGATATTTTTAGGAACATCGAATAAAATAAAAAATAACTCATTCAATAGTAAGCCTTTGATCAGGTATTATACAATACTTATAGAATTATTCATATTATTTACCATTTATTAAAATGCTTCTTTTACCTTTGTATCCCATAAGTACATTGGCGACTTGAACAAATCTTATGGCATCTCAAAAAACAACAAAATACATCTTCGTAACGGGAGGTGTAACATCTTCATTAGGAAAAGGTATAATAGCAGCATCTCTGGCTAAACTTTTACAGGCACGTGGCTTTTCTGTTACTATTCAAAAATTAGATCCTTACATCAATATTGACCCGGGAACATTGAACCCATATGAACATGGGGAATGTTTTGTAACAGATGATGGTGCCGAAACCGATTTAGATTTAGGTCATTATGAGAGGTTTTTGAACATAAGCACCTC
Source organism: Cytophagales bacterium (assembly GCA_038258905.1). Lineage (GTDB taxonomy): Bacteria > Bacteroidota > Bacteroidia > Cytophagales > Cyclobacteriaceae > Marivirga. The sequence goes on along the minus strand of JBBSPJ010000485.1, from coordinate 378 downwards.
TCAAGCAAACAATGTTACTACAGGCAGAATTTATAATAATGTGATTACCAAAGAACGTGAAGGTGCCTATTTAGGTAAAACAGTTCAGGTAATACCACATATTACGGATGAAATTAAGAGAAATATCTATTCAGTTGCTGATCAAAATGACTACGATATAGTAATTACTGAAATTGGTGGATGTGTAGGTGATATTGAGTCTTTACCCTTTATTGAAGCTATCCGACAAGTGAAATGGGATGTAGGAAGCAATAATTACCTGGTTATTAACCTTACCCTGGTGCCTTACTTGAAGGCTGCAGGTGAATTAAAAACCAAACCTACGCAACATGCAGTGAAACAATTATTAGAATCAGGAATACAGCCTGACATTTTAGT
>JBBSPJ010000484.1:0-2948 GCA_038258905.1 Cytophagales bacterium | reverse complement strand
GCTTTATGGCGATTAGAACATCGGTCGGTTTAAAATCCGCTTCGTTTCGCGTGGCATCATCGTATTATTCTTCCTTTACAAATTTATTGGCAAAATCAGTTACCTCCTCCACAAATTTTCCTTGCTTGTTCACTAAGGGAGCAGGCTGCCCTTGCTCATCTTTTACCATTACAGCCGGCACATTATTTTGTTGCGCTACCCGGAAATCGTCTGCACCAAAAACTGAAGCGGTGTGAACAATACCTGTACCATCTTCTGTGGTGACAAAATCTCCCGGGATTACACGGAAAGCATTTTGCTCTAATTCTTCTGATGTTACATAAGGCATTAATTGTTCGTAGCAAACTTCCACTATGTCGGAGCCTTTAAAGCTTTGCTTAATTTCAAAAGGAATTAATTTATCCCCTTTTTTATAATCAGCCAGAGCTATGTCTTTTGCTTTTTCAGAAAAGTGTTTAGCCACTAATGCTTTTGCCAAAATTACTGATACGGGCTCGAAAGTGTAAGGGTTGAAGGTTTTAACTTTAACATAATCAATTTTCTCGCCTATTGCCAGGGCACAGTTGGAAGGCAATGTCCACGGTGTGGTAGTCCAAGCCAGAATGCGTACATCTTCATTCTCTTCTTCAAAAAGAAATGCTGATTTATCCGTTTTCTTCACCTTAAATTGTGAAGTAACAGAGGTATCTTTCACATCTCTGTAAGTACCTGGCTGATTAAGCTCATGAGAACTTAAACCAGTACCCGCAGCAGGTGAAAATGGCTGCACGGTATAGCCTTTGTACAATAATCCTTTATCGAAAAACTTCTTCAGCAAGTGCCAAAGGGTTTCCATATATTCTCTTTCGAACGTGATATAAGGATTATCTAAATCTACCCAATAGCCCATTTTTAAGGTAAGATCATCCCACTCACCTTTATATTTCATTACCGCTTCACGGCATCTTTGGTTATATTCTTCAACGGATATTTTCTTTCCTATATCTTCTTTGGTAATGCCCAGTTCTTTTTCTACCTGAAGTTCAACAGGTAAACCGTGGGTATCCCATCCACCTTTCCTTTTTACCTGAAAGCCTTTTAAAGTTTTATATCTGCAAAAAATGTCTTTTACGGTACGGGCCATCACGTGGTGAATGCCGGGCGTTCCATTAGCAGAGGGAGGTCCCTCATAGAAGGTAAAAGTAGGATTGCCTTCTCGGGTGTCAATAGATTGTTGGAAGATGTTATTTTCTTTCCAATAGCTTAATATATCATCTGCCAGGTCGGCATAATTCAGGTTTTTGTACTCTTTGTATTGACCCATTTCTATTTTGTATTTTTATCTTTTGAACCCTCGCGTCTAACGATAACGCTTTCCTTGCTAATTTGCTTGAGGTCAATCTCCTCATCATCTTCCGCTCGGTAGAACCCATCATCGTATTGCTCAATCAATGGATGAGAATCTCTTCTGCGTTTTCCGCTGTCAAAAGTAAGTAAAAGTGAAGGTAAAACAATCAAATTTGTAAGCATTGCCACTAATAAAGTAACAGATGTCAGAAATCCTAAGGCTACTGTGCCACCAAAATCAGAGGCTACGAATACAATAAATCCGAAAAACAACACGATGGAAGTATAAATCATGCTTTTCCCGGTTTCCTGTAAGGTTTTCGTAACCGCTATCGGTACAAAGAAATTATTGGCAAAAAGCTCTTGCCTGTATTTAGCCAAAAAGTGAATGGTATCATCCACCGAAATACCAAATGCGATGCTAAAAATAAGTGCCGTACTTGGTTTAAGAGGCACACCAAAGTACCCCATAATTCCGGCAGTCATTATTAATGGAATTACATTGGGAACCAGCGATATCAATATCATTTTTAGATTGGAGAACAAAATACCCATCACAAAAGCGATTACCACAAATGCCACTAGCAAACTCAACCTTAGATTTTCTACCAGATATCTGTTTCCTTTCACAAAAATAGGAGTGGTGCCGGTTACAACAATATCAAAGTCTGTATCTTCAAAAATCTTATGCATTCTAGGCTTAATCACATCTTCTACCAGAACATCCATTTTATCTGACCCAATATCTGCTACTTTTAAAGAGATTCGCATGGTTTGCAGATTATCATCGGTAAAGTTGCTCATTATCGACTTCTGATCTTCTTCTTGCTTTAAATAGCGCAGAATAAAATTATAATCGCGCTGAGTAGGCAAGCTGTAATATGCCGGGTTATTGTTATAATATGCCTGTCGGGAAGCCTTGACCATGCTTACTATGGAAACAGGTTGGCTGATAGCTGTAATACTGTCGAGGAATATTTCGAACTGCTCTACCTTTTTTAGGGTGTTTAATTGCGTAATGCCCCTTTTCTTTTGGGTATCTATAGCCACCTCCAGCGGCATTATTCCACTAAAGTTTTGCTCAAAGAACCTTAAATCTGTTTTTGTTTTGCCATCCTCAGGCAAATCATCCACCATAAAACTGATGGAATTGATTCTGAAAACACCCACAAAAGCAGTTGCTACTATAATTATGGTTGCTATATAAATTTTAGTTCTATGACCGTGTACTGCAGTTTTTAACCATTCTATCGCGAAATCGGTCATTTTAAAATTTAAATGCTTGAGCTGCTTGCGACCGGGCTCAGGCAAATAAGAAAACACTGCAGGTATTAATATAATACTCACAAAAAAGGTAGCGAAAATATTAATACCCACCACAATTCCGAACTCGCGCAGTAATTTAATATCGGTAACGGCTAACACTAAAAAGCCGACCGCGGTTGTAAAGTTGGTAATTAAGGTTACCACACCAATTTTACGTACAATGGTGCTAATGGCTTTTAACTTATTGCCATGTAAATCAAATTCCTGATGGTATTTATTGAGCAGGTAGATACTATTGGGGATACCTATGACGACTATTATAGTAGGAATAAGTCCCGTAAGGATAGTTACTTTAT
>JBBSPJ010000483.1:0-2949 GCA_038258905.1 Cytophagales bacterium | reverse complement strand
TTTTTCGCTTGATAGCTTTTCATTTTCTAATCTACTCTGCTGAAGTTCAATTTCACTTATTTCTCTGTTTTTCGCTTCGTTGAGTAAACTATCACTATAAACCTTGTAAAAATTGGCAAATTCCAAAGCCTTCTTATACTGATTATTTTTTTCATATGCTTGACTTAACACTTTGGTAATTTGCGCTATATCCCATTTTGCATTCAATTCTTTTGCAATTCTAAGTCCGGTTTCTCCTGTTTTAATAGCCTCTTGATAATTTTCTTTTGCAAGGTATACTTCTGCCAATCCAGTAAAGGCAAATGCTTTTTCCCATTGGGAAGCCTCACTATCTAGTTCTATTTTATTAAAATAGAACTGAGCGGAATCATAACTCTTAGAATTTAAGTGTGCATGTCCTAAATGATTAAGGCTCATTGTTTTTATCAAATAATTTTCATTTGAAATTGCCAGATTCAATGCTTTATGAAGATTTTGAAAGGCCTTTTTACTATCATTTAATTTATAATAACATATACCGATATTAAGATAATTACTACTTATCGATGGCTTATTCTTGATAGTTGTATTAACAACCATTGCTTTTTCAAATAACGTAATAGCCTCTTGATAAAGCTCCCTTCCTAAATAAATGAGCCCTCTACCATTGAGGGTTTTTGCTTTACCTATTTCAGAATCCAGGGAATCAAAGATATGATAGGCTACCAAATATTTATTTTGTGCAGTAGGATATTCCCCTTTCATGTAATAGATATAGGCTAAATGATAATGTAACCAAGCAAAACTTAATTCTTTTTTTTCGGCTAAGTTCTCAATAGCTTTTTCCAATAAGATAATTCCTGAATCAGGGTTATTGTACTGAATAGTTTGTACAACATCTATGAGAGAATCTGTTTTGTTATCCTCAAATGCTAATATATTGAAGTGAATTAGCATTAACAATGAAATCAATAAGGTACTTTTCATTTTAATTTATTAGTAAACCTCCTAATAACGTTATTTTTTAGAGCTGTTTACAATTATTAGCTAAGTACTTTAATATTTTCGATTAATCGGGCGTAAACTTTGTCATTCTTTAATGTTTTAACATTTCCTACAATAATTAATTTACGTTTAGCTCTGGTTAAGGCCACGTTTAATCTTCTATAATCCCTTAGAAAACCAATATTTCCGTTCTCATTGGCTCTCACAAGGCTCAATATGATCACCTCTTTTTCTCTTCCCTGGAAGCCATCGATGGATTTAATTTCGATATTATAGCCAGATAATCGTTCCTTTAATCGATTCACCTGTTGTTCATAAGGAGAAATAATACCTATATCTTCGGGGAATAGCCTGGAGGACAGCAGTGCATCAGCCAGCTCATTTACTTTCTTTATTTCCACTAAGTTATAATAGGAGTGACTGTCAGGTAGTTTTTGCTCAACTCCCTGTTCGTAATTAATCATTACCACAGGGTTGGAAGGCTCTAAAGCATCATTAATCTGCTGTTTTAATGATAAAAAAGATGAAAAGCCCGGTAAATCTGATAATGTATGATTTTTAACAGTTGGATGAGCTCTTAATTTCCCCTCGTAAAATGATTCATTGGAGAATTTCATAATCTGCTCATTCATTCGGTACTGGATGCTTAGCAAATGCATTTGATTGGTAGGGATATAATTCTTTAATCTTTCAAAAAGGCTCAAGCGTAATTCCTGTGCCTCATCAGATTTAACCGTAGGAGGGAGCTGATGATGATCTCCTGCCAATACCCATCTTTTACCTTTCAGTAATGGGATTAAACATTCCGGTTCTGTAGCCTGAGTGGCCTCATCTACACAAACTACATCAAACAGCGTATCTTTAAGTAAATCACTTCCGGCACTTGAATTGGTGGCACAAACCACAGAAGTTTTTTCAATAAGCTCCTCTATGGCTTTAGCTTGCAATTTAGAGGCTGTTTCATAGCTTTTGTTAATTTCACGCTGTATAGAGATCCATTTAGCCATTTTCCTTAATTTTCCGGCAGGAATAGCCCTATAATTCTTTTTAGATTGTGCCAACTGAATAATTTTTTCATCTGACAAACCACGCCTGTTTTGCCCCGTGGCTGGTACATATTCTTCCTGCTCCTTTCTTTGAATCTGGATTCTATTCCACAGGCTATTGGCTTGCTGGTAGTCGGGATGATCCTGCAATTGCACATCTAAACTCATAGGTAAAAGTGCTGCATCTACCCTGGCGGGGTTGCCAATACGGAGAGATGGAATGCCTAAGTTCATGCACTTTTCTAAAATATTATCCACTGCTGTATTGGAGGCTGCTGTGACTAAAATCTTTTTATTTTGCTGATGATAAGTATGAATTAGATGAGAGAGGGTAGTAGTTTTTCCGGTACCGGGAGGGCCATGAATCAACGAAATATCTTCAATATCCAGCGTATTATTGATGGCATTAATCTGTGTTTTATTTAAGGATGGGAAAACGTTTTTTGGTTCCTTACCAAAAACTGATTCTTCCTTTTCTTCAATTTGACCTAAAAGCCAAGGATGGTAAAGTGAGAGTGTAGAAAGAGAACGAACTACTTCCAACATTCTTTGAAAAGTGATATCATTACTAAATAAATCTAACCTCAAATTTCTACCAAACACCAGGAAGTCCGGGCTTTGAGAATAAGCAATGGTAATACTTCGTTGAGTCTTTTCCACCACGGTAGCCTGCTGCTCCTTTCCAGTTGGTTTTTCCTTGCTTACTATTACTATATCTCCAATGGAAATTTCGTTCTGAGGGAGGCCTTCTCCTCTAACCAATTTTACCAGTGATGTGCCCCCAATTCCACTGCCTGAATCCTTACCGTTCAAAAGTAAAATTGCCCTCCCTTTTTTCTCTCTTTGCGGACCTGATAAAAGCATGATTTCCGATAGATGAAAATCCATTTCGGCAGCCCTTTCTTTTTGAATTAGGCTA
>JBBSPJ010000482.1:0-2952 GCA_038258905.1 Cytophagales bacterium | reverse complement strand
TGACCGACGCTTTGCTAAATTAACTATGGCAAAAACCATCGGTAAACCTAACTTGAAAAATATTTTTGTCCGACCAATGTATTCAGAAGACGACTTTAAAGTGTTAGTAAAATTGCGGTATGCTTCTAAAGAAACTGAAGATGAGGAAAAGGAACTTACCCTGGAAGATGGTTTTGAGTTTTTAAAATCGCATCTTAAAACACCTTTTTCAACAGTTCTTTTATTTACCACCACCAAAGATGTCACCTTCAAAATTAATAAGAAAGGTGCGGGCACAATTACTGAGAATGTGCCGACATTTCGTGACGTTACCCAAGCTAAGACAGATTCTTAACAATTTAGACGTCAGGGGCTATTTTGGAATGATGGTGCCACCTGTTTCCGAGATCTATTCATTCTCGCTAAATTTAACCGTTACCGCTCCTGCCAAATTATTGCCTTTAGCAATTAGTTGAGAGAAGAATTCATTTTTATCAATTTTCGAAATACGCAAAAATACCTGTAACATGACACCTTCCGGTAATAGACCATTAAAAAAAGGAGGAAAGGATTTATAGAAAAAATTTTTGTGACTTGTTGGTATGGTCAATGAAACCACTGCACCTTTATAATTATCATCATATTCAAAACTATAACCTCTAGCAGATAGTTCAGTTAAAATCCCAGCTCTTTTTCCGTGGACAAATACGATTGCTCTTCTCATGATGACTGAGTTAAATGAAACTCTAAATTAGCATGGATTCGGGAGTAGGCAAACAAAATTGTGTACATATATAGTATGAGTGCATTAATAGAAAAATACAAAGGCATCCACCCTGGAATAATATTGGAGCGCTTACTTAGCCAAAAAGGGATATCACAAAGTCCTTTTGCTATTTCTATTGATGAGTATCCGCAGACAATAAATGCAATTACTAAGGGCAGAAGAAAGCTCAATATAGCTCTAATATATCCATCTAGCTTTGAAAATTGAAAAGAAACTAAATTTAGAAGAAGGATTTCTTGCGCTTCTACAAACCTCTATTTCAACATTAAGGAAGAAAAGAGTAAGCTAAAACAAAATACTCCTGACTTTACTCTTTTAAGAAAAATCCTATTTTGGGATACTGATATATCTAAAATAGACTGGCAAAAACAAAGCGTGGCAGTTATTAAGTGGCATATGAGCGTGAAAATGCTATTGAAAAAGAACAAATTAAACGCTTCTATACGAGCGATAAAATTGAAGCGGCACTTTCACACGAAACTCGTAAGCCATACACTATTTATAAAAATAAAGAAAAAGCATAATTCTATAGTATATTACTGTAATAATTAGCAAAGTATTTTGACAGATCTGCAATAATTTTAGAACCAAAGTTTTCTAAAGCAATCAAGACCATTGTATACGATAAGACTAATTATACTAATTGGAGTGATAGAGAAGACATCAAGGCCGAATTGAAGATGGATATCATTGTAAAATTGGCTGAATTTGGATATCCGCCAGTTACGATGGAAGCCGTTTATAAGAATGTATTGGAACAGGCTGAGAATTTTAAAAGGAATAGGAGGTAGGTTGGATTTCGTCTATAAATAAGAAACTATCTTAATATCAGTATTAATGCAATTATAGAGATTAAGTTACAGTGTCATTTTTTGGAAGACTACATACGAGTATAAGCCAAAATTTCTTATGGTGGCAATAGTTTTTTATTACTTTAAAACTTATCGCTAAAGATGAATTCCAATTTGGAAACTGATTAGACACCTATTTCTTTAAAAAACGCTTTGATATATTTTTTCATTTAGTGTTCATTTTATCTAACTCATTTATATTCTATGGTAAGATAAAAAAACAATGCGTTTTGTTATCTCCAACTAATTAACAGAAATTAAATGAATATCAAAAATAAGAACAGCCCCGCCAGGAATACCAGAACGTCCCTGACTTCCATATCCTAAATGCGAAGGAATTAATAATTTACCCTTACCACCTTCTTTAAAATAGGTAATACCTTCTGTCCATCCTTTAATTACTTGCTGTAAACCAAACGAAATTCCATTAGCATCACTTTTATCAAAAGTCTTACCGTCTAAAAAATAACCTTTATAAGCTACGGTTACATTAGAGGTTGCAGATGGTTGCTCACCGGAGCCAAGCTCATCAATAATATAATACAAGCCAGAATCACTTTTTTGAGCCTCTAAATTATTACTGCTGATATATGCTATAATTTCTTCATTATTTTTCTCTTTATAGTCTACATTATCATCACTTTTATTACATGCAGTTAAGAATGCAAACACAAAAACAATTAAGGTAAATTTCTTCATAAAAATCTATTTTTTTAAGGGGTCAAATATAGTGGAAACGTAATAATAAACAGTCAGAAATTAGTTTGTAATTTTCAACTAGGTATATAGTGTAAAATTTAAACGCGAGGAATGCGATTAATCTTCAATCCTACCTAGATAGCGTTAATGAAGATATTGATTAGGGTATTTAAGTATAGTCTTCTATGATCAAATATATCATAAATGGCTCCAGTGCTGAAGTAGTAACGTTTTCATAATGAAATTATAATATTAAAGCAGTTATCTTGACGAATATTGTTTGCTAAAACATCAGTATTGTCCAGTTTTAGGACTGTAAATAGATATGTTGACTTCGCGATTATATAAACAAAATTGATTGCATTTTTAGTATGAGGACATTAATAGAGAAATATAAAGGCATCCACCCTAGGATAATTTTGGAGCGTTTGCTTAATCAAAAAGAGATTTTGCAACGTCCTTTTGCACTTTCTATTGGAGAGCATCCACTAACACTGAATGCAATAACAAAAGGCAGAAGGAAGCTCAATATTCCTCTAGCTTTGAAAATTGAAAAGAAATTAAGCTTAGAAGAAGGATCTCTTGCGCTTCTACAAGCCTATTTCGACATTAAGGAAGAAAAAAGTAAAGTCAAGC
>JBBSPJ010000481.1:0-2953 GCA_038258905.1 Cytophagales bacterium | reverse complement strand
TAGAAATTGACTGATTTCCTTTTTCCCGTTAAGGAAATACCATAATGTTGGAAGACTTGAATAATTTTCTTGAAATCTGCTATATTTTTCATTTGTGTTTATGTCTAATGAGTGAATTTCAAATTAGTAATGCTCAAAAACGATGCCTAACTGGAAATATTTTAAAATCGCAGGTATTTACTATACTTTAAAGGAGGTAATTTTCAGACAACTGGTGTCACTATTCTCGAGTGGGCTCTACAACAAATCAAGCCTCAAACTGGTAAGTAGGCTAAGAGTGCTATAATTTTCAGCATTTAAGAATGGGTTTTGCATCTAGTAATAAATTTACTTTTGCCATCATGTTCCCCTTATTTCAATATCTAATCACTTTTTATATCAAATCATGGAGGTTCCCGGGTCTCTGTAAGGATATTTAAATGGTAAAAGCTATCTTTAAGTCATGAAATTAATTTCCATTTTGTTTGCCACTCTTATTTTAAGCTTTTCAGCAATACCTTGTTGTGAAGCGGAGGATAATTGTCAAGAGGAAATTCTGTCTAATTCTTCGGAATCTACCCATCACTCAGGAAGCGAGGAATCAAATCTACCTTGTTCACCTTTTTATTCTTGTGGCACTTGTACTGGTTTCAGTCTTATTTCACTCCATTTTGATTCCACTTGGCAAATAACTGAATCAAGTTTTTTAAGTTCTGCTTATCAATCAAGTATATCAAAAGCCTATAAAATAGCGCTTTTGAGACCTCCCAAAGGGATTTGAGACTTAAAAAACGTTATTTCTCTTTCTATTTTTGAATAGAGGAGAGATCCAGTACTCATCTTAAATTCTTAAAAATGTTAAAAAATATATTAGCAATTCTGCTGTTAGCGGGAAGCCAAATAGCTGGTGCTCAAAATAATTTCAAAGCCCTTGTTGTTGATGAGGAAACCCAAACACCTTTAGTGGGTGCAACGGTTTATTTCGAAAAGCTACAAATTGGTGAAGTAACGGATGCTAAAGGCACCGTTATTATTACAAGAGTGCCCGATGGTACTTATAAGGTTCAAATCAGTTTTGTGGGTTATGAAGCGATTGAAAAAACGTATCAATTCCCAATTAACGAATCTCTAAAGCCTATAATTATAGTATTACATCCAGATCATGAAGCACTGGAGGAAATTACCGTTACTTCTACAAGAAGCAGTAGAACAATTGAAGATATACCTACCAGAATAGAGGTAATCGCCGGTGAGGAATTAGCTGAAAAAGGAAATATGAAGCCTGGGGATATCCGTATGCTGTTAAATGAAAGCACGGGAATTCAAACGCAACAAACCTCTGCCACAAGTTATAATTCAAGTATCAGGATTCAAGGGTTAGACGGAAAATACACGCAGTTAATGAGGGATGGTATGCCACTTTATTCAGGATTTTCCGGAGGCTTAAGCTTAATGCAAATTGCTCCATTAGATTTAAAGCAAGTAGAGGTGATAAAAGGTTCATCCTCTACTTTATATGGAGGAGGCGCCATAGCTGGCCTAGTGAATTTAATAACAAAAAAGCCTGATGAAGAAAGGGAATTGAGTTTTATGCTCAATGGAACTTCCGCGCTTGGCTTGGATGCCAGTGGTTTTTATTCCAAAAGAAATGAAAAAATAGGGACTACTATTTTCGCATCTTACAACAAAGGTACAGCGTATGATCCGGCAGATATTGGTCTCACTGCTATTCCGGAATTTAATCGTTTCACCCTAAACCCTCGCGTATTTCTTTATTTTAATGATGTTACTGAGCTTAATTTCGGACTTAATCTCATAAAAGAAGATAGGCTAGGCGGTAATGTCGATTTTATTCAAGGGGAGGATGTAACTAATCCATATTTTGAAGAAAATATAACGAATAGAGTATCTAGCCAGCTTAATTTCACCCATCAAAATTCTGAAAACTCACAAATTGAAGTAAAAAATAGTTTCAATTTTTACGATAGAAGCATTCAGGTACCCGATTTTTTATTTGGGGGCATGCAAATCTCTTCTTTTAGTGAAATCAACTATTCCGATTTTAATCAAAGAGCCGAATGGGTGACTGGAATTAATCTCTGGACAGATCAATTTAAGCAATTGGAAGGTTCTCCTAATCAAAATCTGGACTTCAATTATACCACATTCGGAGTGTTTGCTCAAAATATTTGGAATGTAGCTGAGCTTTGGACCTTGGAAACTGGGTTAAGGGTAGACTACCACAGTGAATATGGATTTTTCCCTTTACCTCGTTTGTCCGTAATGTATGAACCTCGAAAGGAGTTAACTTTTAGATTAGGTGGAGGTTTGGGATATAAAGCGCCCACTGTATTTACCGAAGATGCTGAAAAACTTCAATTCAGAAATATTCAACCCATCAATACTAATTTAGTAGATGCAGAGCGCTCAATAGGAGGTAATTTTGATATCAACTACAAAAAATCAGTAACTGACGAGCTATCACTTTCAAGCAATATCTTATTTTACTACACACAAATTGAAAATCCATTGGTGCTAAGAAGTACCGGTAGTACCTATGAACTTCAACAATTCGATGGGTATATCGATACCAAAGGCGTTGAATTAAATATGAAATGGAGTTACCATGATTTTAAGTTATTTATTGGATATACTTATTCAGATGTAAATACTTATTCGAACGGAGAAAAAAGTACATTTCCATTGGTGGCAAAGAATCGACTGAATAATGTGTTGATGTATGAAAAGCATGATAACTTCTGGATTGGATTAGAAGCCTATTATTTCAGTCCGCAGCAGTTAAATGATGGTGCAACGGGACAGTCGTACTGGATAACCGGTTTAATGACGGAAAAAACGCTCGGTGAACATTTTTCAGTATTTTTGAATTTCGAGAATTTTCTTGATACCAGACAAACAGCGTTTGATACTATTTATACCGGTAGCATTGACAATCCTCAATTTCGAGATATTT
>JBBSPJ010000480.1:0-2961 GCA_038258905.1 Cytophagales bacterium | reverse complement strand
TCATCAGTAAATAAATACTTAAACCTTTCCCAATTCCTTGTCTGGTCACCAGACCCGGAAATTACCTCCGTTAACGCTTTCATGATGGACTCAATACTTTTTACATCGTTTTCATATTTACTAGTTTGTGAAAATATTGTTATTGGTAAAATTATTACCAGCATTATTGTTAGACTTAGTTTTTTCATTTAATTGATTTATGGATTTTAGGAAATAAAATAAGGAAATAATTATTGATCTATCAACTTAATAAGCTCCTTATTACTATTTAATACGGTTTCTAATAAATCAATAATATTGTCATAATCAAATGCTATTTTCTTGGCAGCTTCATTATGCGGGTCTAGCGTTTTAATTCTGTGATTGTGAAATGCTTTAAAGCCATCTACCATTTTGAATATTTCTTCATTTTGTTTTTTGAGATTAGATACTTTATCGTGTTTGTCAGAATTACCTTTTAATGCGGTTACTCTATCTTTAAGGCCTTGAAACAAGTCGTGTTCCTTACGATTTAATCTCTTTGAGTCACCTATAATATCATTGCTTAAATCAATTTTTATGATTTCATTAATATCTACTTTAAAATAATCAGCTAGTTTCATTACATTCTCAACGCTAGGCTGTGCTAATTCTTTTTCGTAGGAAGCAATATTTCCTCTTTTCAGCGCAACAGCTTCCGCCAAAGCAGTTTGACTAATACCTTTTTTATTTCTTAAAAATTTAATGTTTGATGATATTATAGACATAATGACAAATATATTGACAATATAGGAATTAATTTGACATATAGTGTAACAAATTAAAGCATTAAGAGTTTATACATGTATAGAAATTTATCAATCATTTAAATTATATCATTATGAACGCTGGAATGAAAGTATTAACCGGATTTAGTTTAGGATTATTAACAGGTGTTGTTGCAGGATTGCTTTATGCTCCTGAAAAAGGTGAGAAGACCAGAAAACAACTTAAGAAAAATGTTGATAAGTCTTATAAAGATTCCATGAAAAAAATTGATGAGTTGAAAAAGACTGTTAATAAAGAAATGGATAACGTAACCGTAAAAGGTAAAGAAACTATTGACCAATTAAAAAGCTCTGTTAATTATAAGAACTAATTAATAAATCAATAATAAACTAATGCCTTAAATGGCAAATAAGGTCTACCTACCCCATTTTTTCATGGAAAAGTAGACCTTATTCTTTACACAAAAACTGAGTTTTATTAAAATATTTAATATTATGTCAACAACAACGAAAAGATATAGAAAATTAGGTTTTGACAAAAAAGAAACCGAAAATTTAGTTGAATCATTAAATCAACTTTTAGCAAATTATCATTTGCATTACCAAAAATTAAGAAATTTTCATTGGAATGTAAAGGGAGCAGATTTTTTTGATTTGCATGAGCAATTCGAAGAGCGTTACGATATTGCAAAGGAAAGTATTGATGAAATAGCTGAGCGAATCAGAACATTTGGACATACTCCTTTTAGTAATATAAGCGATTATGTTAAGCATTCCAACATAAAGGAATGTTCTCCAGATTTAGCTGCCGAAAAAATGGTAGAGGAAATTTTAAAAGATTATGAGATTCTTTTATCTTACTTGGCGGATGCAATGAATGCAGCTATAGATATAGGTGATGTGGGTACTGAAGATATGCTCAATACATTAATTCAGGATATGGAGAAGCATCACTGGATGTTGAGTTCATTTTTAGGTAAATAAATTGAATTATTTAAAAGAGGAGGTATTAAATTACCTCCTCTTTTTTTATGATCTCATCTATTACCTGAACCATTTCGTTTTCTGGCCGATATCCTCTGGCAATTAAATATCCTTGTTCCTCTATTTGAAGTACCACAGAAGGAAATCCACTCACCCCTGCTTGCTGTGAAATTTCAAATTCTTTATAAGTTTTACGTTTATAATCTTCGCTTTGCATTTTTTCACTAAATACCTCCCATGGTAAATTGAAGCTTTCTACAATGGTTTTATAATTCACTAATTGGTTTAAATCTACACCATCAAAATACAAGGCCTTTTGCAATGCAGAAGCAAATTGAATGGAAGATTGTGTGCTCATCGACTTGAAAACAGTCATAGCTATACACGGTGTTTCAGAGTTTAACATGATGGTCCCTTCTTCAAATATTTCCATGTATTTTTCTCCGAATTTTACACCTGTCATATCTTCTAACCTTGGCATGGCTTCTCTTAAATAAGAATGCATTTCACTCAATGGCTTTACTCTTTCACCCAAAACCATACCACCGCTTATGGCTTCGAAAGAGATTAATTTTTTGTATTTTTCTTCTAAAGCTTTTATTACGGGGCTAAAACCGTAACACCAACCACAAAGGGGATCATAAAAATAAAATAGTTTTGCTTTCTTCATAAATAAATTGTTTGCAATTAAAATTTACTGGAAATCACTTAATTGCTAAGTAGATAAGAATTTCAGTTTTTAAAAGTTATTGTTTTGCCTAGCATCAGGTAATTCAAATTTCTTTATACGTCAGAGTTTCTACGCTGTTCTAAAAAGCATGATATTTATCATGTTCTCACCTTATTTATCTCAGGTCAGTTTCCATAAAATAAGCTCAATTTTGTTCCACTAGAGGAATTGACTATGGAAATATCAAATAATAATCAGGAAATTAATCATCTAATGAGGGATGATTGGAATGCTGCAAAATCCTTTTATACTTGTAAAACCGGTGTTTGTGGTAAGTGTATGATGAAGTTTAATCATAAAAACGCCTTGATTTTACCATTAGCTGAGTTGTTTAAGAAAAATTGTGAAATTGATTCATCAATTTTGTTAAAAAGTATTTCACGATGGGGTAAACCTGTTTTTTTTTCTCACCAGGGAAAGAGAATTACCGATAAGGTATTAATTAAATTTACTGGTAACGAAAATTTCCAGCCTTCTTTTGAGACATTGATTCCTTTCTTA
>JBBSPJ010000479.1:0-2966 GCA_038258905.1 Cytophagales bacterium | reverse complement strand
TGGTTTGTTTTCAAGAACTAAATCTTAACACTTTGAACCATACATCAATTATTTATTTTTAAATTACTGTCTACTGTCTACTGTCTACTGTCTACTGTCTACATAAACCCCAACTCCAACTTGGCAGCTTCGCTCATCATTTCCTGTGTATAAGGAGGATCGAAAGTAAGTTCTACCTTTACGTCATTTACACCTTCAATCGCTTTCACTTTCATCTCTACCTCTCCTGGTATTTCTTCCGCAGAAGGACAAGAGGGTGAAGTTAAAGTCATCAAAACATATACATTGTTCACCGGGTAAACATTTACCTCGTAAATTAAACCCAATTCGTATATATCTACAGGTATTTCAGGGTCGTATACCGACTTGATAGCCTCCATTACTTTATCCCGCAAATTAGTAATTGCTGGTTTTTCTTCTTGTTTTGTATCTGACATAATACCGTACTTTACGATTCGCTTTCAACTTTAGTTTTGTATGCTAAGGCATACATTTTTATTTGTTTGATCATAGACATAAAGCCATTTGATCTTTGGGTACCAATAAACCTATTCATCCCTATTTTATGCACAAAAAATAAATCTGCATTTAATACTTTATCAATAGGCTGATGATTGAGTATAGTCACTAACAGGCTCACTAATCCTTTTGTGATGGCTGTATTGCTATCAGCTTGAAACTGTAAATTACCATTATTTTC
Organism: Cytophagales bacterium; assembly: GCA_038258905.1. Taxonomy (GTDB): domain Bacteria; phylum Bacteroidota; class Bacteroidia; order Cytophagales; family Cyclobacteriaceae; genus Marivirga. The sequence goes on along the minus strand of JBBSPJ010000479.1, from coordinate 2,266 downwards.
TTCAGCCACAAGCCAAACTTTTGATTGACAACCCTTTACTATATTATCTTCTATGCGTAAATTTTTAGGTAACTCAGGTAATTTCTGACCTAATTCCATCAAGTAGCCAATCATCATCTCCATGTCGCCATCCAACATCGAAAATTGTTCTATAATATCTTCTTGTACTTGCTCTATACTCTGATTGCTCATTATAAGTATTTATTCTAATTCTTTAATATCCTTTAATGCTATTTTTAGCTGAATTTAGCGACAATATCCTTTAAGGAATCAGCTAGAAAGTCTATTTCTTCTATTGTGTTATAAACAGAAAATGAAGCTCTTATTGTTCCATCGATGCCAAAATGATCCATTAATGGCTGGGTGCAATGGTGGCCAGTTCTCACTGCTATTCCTTTAGCATCTAGCATTAATCCGGCATCATAAGGGTGCACATTATCAATGGTGAATGATACTACACTCACTTTATCTTTTGCTGTTCCATAAAAGTTTATTCCGGGTACTTCCGAAAGCCTTTCATGCGCATGCTTAGTTAATTGCTGCTCATATTGCATGATATTATCTTTGCCTAAATCAGTGATATATTCTACAGCAGCTTTAAGTGCTACTATATCTGCAATATTGGGGGTGCCAGCCTCAAATTTATAAGGAATATCATTATAAGTAGTTTTTTCAAAACTAACATCCTTTATCATTTCACCACCACCCTGATAAGGATCCATGCTTTCCAATAAGGCTCTTTTACCGTATAAAATACCACTTCCGGTAGGCCCATACATTTTATGACCCGAGGTAGCAAAGAAATCGCAATCTAAATCCTGCACATCCACTTTGCAATGGGAGGCTGCTTGTGCACCATCTACCATCATTACAGCACCTACATTATGGGCTAATTGTACTAATTCTTTTATGGGGTTTATCGTTCCTAATGAATTAGAAGCGAAAACCACAGAAACTATTTTAGTATTTTCATTGATTAAGCTTTGTGCTTCCTCTAAGGATATTTCGCCTGATTTATTTACAGGAATCACTCTTAAAATAGCCCCTGTAGTTTCGCAAAGCATTTGCCAGGGAACAATATTTGAGTGATGTTCCATGCCACTTACTAGAATTTCATCACCTTTCTTTAGAAATTTTCTGCCATAGGCCGAAGCCACTAAATTAATACTATCAGTAGTGCCTTTAGTGAAGATGATTTCCTCAGATTCCTTAGCATTAATAAATTCTTGGAAAACTTTTCTGGTATCCTCAAAAGCAGAAGTAGCTTTCTCGGCTAGCGAATGTAAACCTCTATGAATATTAGCATTATAACCTTCATAATAGTCACTGATAGCATCAATCACCTGCTTTGGCTTCTGTGTAGTAGCCGCATTATCGAAATAAACCAAAGGCTTTCCATTTACTTTTTGTTGAAGTATTGGGAATTGCGATCTGATTTTCTGAATATCTAAGTGATTAATTTTTGTTACTATAGTACTCATATTAAATTATTTATAATCTTTCTGTAATCTTATTTTCAATGAAATTACGTAAAGCTTCCACCTTAATTTGATTAACAACATCTGAGGCAAAAGCATTCAAAAGAATAGAACGAGCTGATTTTTTGTCTAAACCTCGTGCTTGTAAATAAAAATATTGGTCTTTGTCCAGTTGACCCACTGTACAGCCGTGCGAACATTTCACATCGTCAGCCCAGATCTCTAATTGTGGCTTAGTATCCATTTCAGCTCCATCAGAAAGTAAAATATTTCTGTTAGATTGAAAAGCATTGGTTTTCTGTGCTGGTCGTCTTACAAATATTTTACCATTGAAAACGCCCCTTGATTTGCCATCTAGAATACCTTTGTAAAGCTCATTGCTTTCACAATTAGCTACTCTATGATCTACTACTGTATGGTTATCTACATGTGAATTACCGTCCAGGAAGTATAAACCAAGCATATTTGTTTCAGAATGCTCTTTATGCACAGCGATACTTAAATTATTTCTAATCATAGCACCACTAAAGCTAAATGTACCTGAGTTTAAAACAGATTTACCTAGCTGGTGTACCAAAGTAGCACCAACCTGAATAGATTGATCTGAATCATTTTGTAACTTATAATGATTAAAAACTACATCATCTTCCATTACTATCTCTGTAACTGCATTGGTGAAACTTGTGTTTGTTCCAATACTGATATAGTCTTCAATTACAGTCAATTGCGCGTTTTGTTCAGCAATAATTAAATTGCGGGGCTGGCTAATTACATCACCATTTTGCGTA
>JBBSPJ010000478.1:0-2974 GCA_038258905.1 Cytophagales bacterium | reverse complement strand
TGGTAAAATAGCAGTAGTATCAGATATAGCTACAGAAGTAAGTGGCGCCAACTGGACTGATTTTATGGTAAATAGAATGTCTACCTGGGCAGCCTCATTTTTTGATAAAGGCCAGGCCCAATGGAAAGCAACTAAACCAGAGCAAGACTTATTCAACTCCTGGAAGTTTGAAGCTGAAATTGATAGATCTCCAGCTGTTATGGGATTATCCGGATTTAGGCAGACGATAAAAAAATTACCTACCAACGCACAAGATGCTGCTCAATTAGCCCTTGGAGAAATGGGCATACCTTTGAATAGTTTAGACCTCTATTTACATGCCTTATTGTTAAGATTAGGTGGATGGGCCTCCTATATCTCCCAACTGGACTGGGAAGCAAGAATGTATGAAGAAGAAAAAAATCTTTTGAGTGAATTTCTATGTGTTTTAATATGCTGGGAATACGGTTTATACCAATGTATGACAGATTCTTCTTTCCAGGAAAAATGGAGTGCAAATAAAAATAAAATAACGCAGCTATCTTCATCGCATAACATTGATAAAGAAATACAAAATAAAGTTATACTGCAAGATGCATACGACTTGGCAACACAACGTGCATTAATCCAGAAATTTAATAATAAAAAGAAGCCCGAATTTACTCAAAATACCATACCTGAGGTACAAGCAATTTTTTGTATTGATGTCAGGTCAGAAGTATACAGGCGAAATTTAGAATCTGTTGCTCCTGAAATTGACACTTTGGGTTTTGCTGGTTTTTTCGGCTTCCCAATCAAATATGTAAAAATGGGTCATAAAAGTGGGCGTAATCACTGCCCTGTTCTCATACCATCTGCCTTTACGGTTATGGAAGAAATGCCTGATAAAAAGAAGCATGAGAGCGCATTAAGGAAACGTAAATTAGACAACTTATTTACATATTCCTGGAAGTCCTTTAAATCTAGTGCTGTCTCAAGTTTTGGTTTTGTGAGCCCTGTAGGCCTTTCCTACTTACCTAAACTTTTTACAGATTCTTTTGGCCTTACAAGACCGGTACCTCATCCTGATAAAAAAGGATTGAATCTAAAGCAGGTTTCAGATAAAGACATCAGTCTTGAGCCCAACTACAACCAAACAATTGGGATACCAATGGAAGATAGAATAAAAATGGCTAAAGGAGCTCTTCAGGCAATGTCTTTAACGGATAACTTTGCTAGACTTGTATTAATAGTTGGGCACGGATCTACTAGTGTAAATAATCCGCATGCTACGGGACTGGATTGCGGAGCCTGCGCCGGACAATCAGGAGAGGCCAATGCAAAAGTAGCTGCTGCAATATTAAATGACAACTCAGTTAGAGATGCCTTATGTAAAGATGAGATAATTATTCCTAATACCACACATTTTATAGCCTGTCTACACGACACTACTACAGACGAGGTAGCATTATTTAATACTAAGGAAATACCTTCCACTCATCAAAAAGATTATGAAAATCTTAAAATAAGACTCTCTTCCGCAGGTAAAAACACAAGATTAGAAAGAGCTTTACGCATGAACCTCGGATCCTCCGATAATGTTGACTTAGCCATAGAATCGAGAACTAAGGACTGGGCTCAAGTAAGGCCAGAATGGGGCTTAGCAGGATGCTCTACTTTTGTGGTGGCTCCCAGATCTCTCACAAAGAGTATTAATTTAGAAGGTCAGTCATTTCTTCACTCTTACCAATGGAAAAAAGATAAAGGCTTTAAAGTTCTGGAAGCTATAATGACAGCCCCAATGGTGGTGACCAGCTGGATAAACCTACAATATTATGGTTCTACCGTGGACAACATGCACTTTGGTTCAGGCAATAAAACCTTGCACAATGTAACAGCCGGAATTGGTGTTTTGGAGGGTTATGCCGGAGATTTAAGAACAGGTTTACCCATGCAATCATTGCACGATGGCGATAAATACCAACATGAACCTAAGCGTTTAAGTGTTGTAATTAATGCGCCAAAAGAAGCCATAACAAAGGTTTTAGAAATGCATGAATCTGTTCGGGACCTTTGTAATAATCAATGGATATTTCTAATGGCTATGAATGATGATGGAGAAATTACTGATGTTTATGATGGGGATTTTATGTGGAGAAAGTTGAATATGGGAAAGAAAATTAAAGAGCAAAGTGAAAAATTAATGGAGGAGATGGCTTAAATATTCATATTCCTCATGAAATGACTTTAAAATTCAAAGTTCCGACTATAAATCGGAACTTTGACTTTTTAATGATACACTTTTCTATCATAAATAAATGATACTACTAACAATAACAAGGCAAACAATGGCATTATAAATTGGCTCTCACCTTCATTTATATGAGCTCCAGTAACTAAAACAAAATCAATTAAAAATCAAGCATCAGCTAAGTCTTTTAGAATTTTCGAAGGTTTAAAGACTATAGCCAATACAACCAAAATTTAGCTATTGCCAATGGGTAAATCAAAAAGGCAGGAAAGCCTAAAACATCAAAATTTTGCACCATCATGTGGTAATTAATAATATAAAAACGATAGATGTAAATGATTCTATTTAAACTTTTGAAAGAATTTACTTTATCAAACTATAAAATATTGTATTAAATTTATTAACGACCAATAGCGCAATTCATGCTCTTTGTGATAGTCAATATTGTGTTGTAAGTTCATTAAAAAGAATCTCTCTAATAATATGGATAGATCTCCAAAACCATACTCTATAAGTAATGTTTAAGAATCATCTGTTAATTACAATTTTAATTTCATTATTTTCAATGGGAAATATTCAGTCGCAATCTTATTTTGATGAAGAATTCCTGAATGTATGGCAGCGAACCACTGATTACACACTGGAAGTTGCTGATAGAATGCCGGATGCACTTTATGATTATAAGCCAAGCGATAGTAGCATGAGTTTTAAAGAACAACAACTGCATATCGTCCGAAATATCAGTTTTTTAACTAATTACATTAC
>JBBSPJ010000477.1:0-2990 GCA_038258905.1 Cytophagales bacterium | reverse complement strand
TTTACACACCATTCAATTCCTACCTCTTTTACCGCTTCGTTAGTAGTACATTTCTCTAATTCATCCACCAATGCATCTGGCAAATCGAGAAAAAAAGTTCTTGGTAGAGCTGTCATTTGTTTGAGAGAAGTGATTGGTTTTAATCCCGGAATGATAGGTACATTAATACCTTCCTTTCTGCAAGCTTCTACAAATTCAAAATATTTCTGATTATCAAAAAACATCTGAGTCACAACATAATCTGCTCCTGCCTCAATCTTTTTCTTTAATATTTTGATATCTGATTTCATACTGGGTGCTTCAAAATGCTTCTCCGGATAGCCTGCTACTCCCATACAGAAATTAGTAGGGGTGGCATCTTTCAGCTCCTCGTCAACATATTTGCCATGATTCATTTGCACTACCTGCTCCAATAGTTCAATGGCATATGCATGTCCTGCAGGGTCTGGGATAAATTTAGCTTCTGATTTAATGGGGTCACCCCTTAAAATTAAAACCGAGTCGATACCAAGAAAATCCAGGTCAATTAAGGCATTCTCTGTTTCCTCTTTAGAAAACCCTCCACAAATGATATGAGGCACAGTGTCCACATCAAATCGGTTTTTAATAGCTGCACAAATACCTACCGTTCCGGGTCTTTTTCGAGTAGTAAACTTCTCCAACAAACCATTCCCCTTATCACGGTACACATATTCTTCCCTGTGATAAGTCACATCAATAAAAGGTGGCTTAAACTCCATTAAGGGTTCAATATTAGAAAATAAGGTTTTGATATTCTGTCCTTTTAAAGGAGGTAGAATTTCAAAAGAGAAAACTGTTTTCTTTGCGTTATTTATATGTTCGGTTACTTTCATTTTTTATGTTTTTTGAAGTGTTGAAGTGTTGCATTTTTAAGTTGATGAAGTTCCGGTAATCATTATGATAATAACTTCAACACCTATTCACTTCAGCACTTAATCTAATAATTCAAATTCGGACTTAACCATCTTTCCAATTCTTCAAATGGTTTATTCTTGCGTTTGGCGATATCGGCCACCTGATCTTTCCCTATTTTGCCCAATCCAAAATATTTGCTTTCCGGATGACCAAAATAGAATCCACTTACCGCAGCAGTAGGATACATAGCTAGATTTTCTGTTAAAGTGATTCCTATGTTTTTTTCAACCTCTAGCAGGTCAAATAAAGTGATTTTCTCAGTATGGTCCGGACAACCGGGATAACCGGGAGCAGGTCTTACTCCATGGTATTTTTCTTGAATCAGGTCATCATTAGTTAATGCTTCATTGGCTCCATAGCCCCAATATTCTCGTCTTACTTTCAGGTGTAATAATTCGGCAAAAGCTTCGGCCAGTCTATCAGCAAGGGCTTTGGCCATAATTGAATTATAATCATCATTGTCTTTTTCATATTTATCAACAATAGCCTCTAATCCTATACCGGTAGTTACTGCAAAAGCACCCATATAATCCGTACATCCGGCTTCTTTAGGCGCCAGGAAATCTGAAAAAGCATGATAAGGCAGGCCTTCTTTACGTTTACTTTGTTGCCTAAGCGTATGAAATTCCGTTAATTTTTGAGTTTTACTACTATCAGCAAAAACTTCAATGGAATCATCACCAGAAGTATGAGCCGGATACAATCCAAAAATACCATTAGCTTGCAGTAATTTATTATCTAAGATATCCTTTAGCATAGCTTGTGCATCTGCGAACAATTTTCTGGCTTCCACACCTTTTTCAGGATCATTCAATATTTTAGGATATCTACCACGCATTTCCCAGGTTTGAAAAAATGGAGTCCAATCTATATACTCTGCAATTTCTCTTAAGTCATAATCTTCTAATACCTCCACTCCTATTTTCTTAGGCGCAGTTGGCTGGTAAGCAGACCAGTCGACTTTATACTTTTGCGCTCGGGCTTCTTCTATACCAACAAATGATTTATCCTGCCCTCTTCTGCTATGACCGTCCTTCATAGCCTGATACTCATCCACAATTTCTTGGAAATATGATTCCTTATTCTCTCCTAACAATTTACCCGCAACAGTTACACTTCTGGAAGCATCGTTTACATGAACTACAGCTCCCGTATAGCTGGGTTTTATCTTCACTGCCGTATGAATTTTGGAAGTAGTAGCACCACCAATCATCACCGGAGTTTTCAAGCCCCTCTCTTCCATCTCCTGCACCACATAAATCATTTCATCTAAAGAAGGGGTGATCAATCCGCTTAAACCAATAATATCTACCTGATGCTTTTCAGCTTCCTCCAATATTTTCTGAAGAGGCACCATTACACCTAAATCGATAATCTCATAGTTATTACAGGCTAAAACTACTGAAACAATGTTTTTACCAATATCATGTACATCACCTTTTACGGTAGCCATTAGAATACGGCCATTGGTTTGCCGTCCCTGCCCCCCGGCCCCCAAAGGGGGAGTTTGGAGTACGTCTAAAACCTTTTCCAGCACCGCTTCTAACTCATTAATCACTTCAGAGTTTGTAAATCTTATTAATTTGAAGCCTTGTGCTTCTAACCATTTCGTTCTTTCTTCATCACTCGCCTTATTTTCTGGTAGTTGGTGAATAAGACCATCAACCTCAATGATTAATCCTTTTTTTAAACATATAAAATCAGTAATGTAAGCTCCAATAATATGCTGTCTTCTAAATTTATGACCTTCGAGTTGCTTACCCTTTAATACATTCCATAAGATTTCTTCTGCCTGCGTTGGCTGATACCTCATTTCTTGTGCATATTGCTTAATCAATCTATAGAGTACAGGATCAGCTGTTTGCCAGTACTGTTCCCCCTTTGGGGGTAAGGAGGCTTGGGCATTCTTCTTCTCTTCTTCAATATAGGGCAAGAGGTGAGCCACAGCTTTTTTCATTACCCTGGCACTTTTTACTACCTGCGGAAGAAACATTTTACCTGCACCAAACAGATCTCCCACCACATTCATACCATCCATAAGCGGTCCTTCAATC
>JBBSPJ010000476.1:0-3002 GCA_038258905.1 Cytophagales bacterium | reverse complement strand
TTAAGTAAAATATGCTTAAATGCAAAGGTGGTCAGTAGCGTATTTGTGGAAGAAAAAACTGACAATAACAGAGCCTGTACAAATCTGGAAGATGCTTTCAGAGTGATGGATATTTACCCCAATCCTGCCAGAGCTAGTATCACTGTACCCGTTATTATTCCTAATAGCGGAGATGTAATGGTTATAATAGAGCAAAGTGATGGCAAGCAAACCGATAATTTGCGCTTTGAGCTTTCTGCCGGCTATAATGAAGTAAAAATCGACAGAGGCAATTTAAAATCCGGTATTTACTTCATACGCTTCAGGTTTGAAGGCATCGAAAAAGTTAAAAAAGTCGTTTTTCAATAGAAGTATCTAATCCTCGTTTTGTGTGATAAATAGATATATCGCAGGATAGTTTTTGTTAATAGTTTAAATTCCAAGCTAGAAAAAACTTAACGAGGATTGCTGAGAGGAGCTTTTGAAAAGCTCTTTACCAATTGAAACATAAATTCCAACCACGATATAATCGTGAATCTCAGTCCTCCTCAATGCAATCGAGGAGGAGAATACCGGAGTTTTTGTAAAGCTCTTTTTCAATTGAAAAATAAATCCCACCACCTACTACATCAACTCCACTTCCAGTATCCCTTTCCTGCCTGCATAATCAGCAGCACTACTAAAAACATAAACTTCAGGGTTATAAACCAAACCAGCTCTTACTGGATTGTTGTGAATATAGTCTAATTTTTGTAGATGATCCACTAGATTTAGGTCAACAGGATGGTTAGAATCTTTCCAGACTTTATACTTCTCCGCCCTATTAGTTCTTTTGGCTTCAAAGGCAAATTTATCTAGTAGCCAGCTCCTTCTACTTTCCTCAGATGATTCAATGGATTCAATAAACTGTTTAGAGGTAAATTTTTTAAAATCCCTCAAAAAATTAGACATTCTATGCGGTGGATCACACCTGCCTAAAAAATGTATATGTTTAGACATAATCACCCATGTATTCAATTTTAATCCTTTATTTTTGATGCAATACTGCAAGGATTCTACAATTATTTCTTTATATCTTAATCTTGTAAATAAATCAATCCAGTTAACAACAGTGCAAGTAATATAATAGGTAGCATGTAGGTCTGTAACTTTGTAGCTGTCTCCTGACATGGTTGAAAAAATTGATAAAATACTAAAGTATGTATAATTTTTATAAAATCATATGCCTTATCCTCGTTTTGTGTAATAAAATAGACATATCGCAGGACAGTTTTTGATAAAAAATTTAAATTCCAAGCCTGAAAAATCTTAACGAGGATTGCTGGGAAGAGCTTTTGTAAAGCTCTTTATCAATTGAAATATAAGTTCCAACCACGATACAATCGTGAATCTCAGTCCTCCTCGTTGCAAACGAAGAGGAGAGTCATCATCTCTAATCCTCGTTTCGTTTCAAAGTTTAGCCTAAATGCCCCCATAATTATAATTGTAAGACCAAATATCCAGCCACCAAAAAATCCAACGAGGATTCTTGAGAGGAGCTTTTGTCCCGAAGGGATGCCAATGGCATAAAGCTCATTTATATAATTGAAAATCATATTTCAATTATTAAAATAAATCCTTTTAGATTTAATTTCTTGTTGGGAAACTATTTTGTTTTCAATTGAAGCATAAATTCCAACCACGTTATAAACGTGATTCTCAGTCCTCCTCGTTGCAAACGAGGAGGAGAATGAAAAACTCTTTACACCACCTCATTAAATTATTTTTACAAAGTGAGAAAAGATTTTCAAAATTCCTTATTAGATTTATAGTATGGAAAAACTGATTATTTTACATGGGGCATTAGGTTCTAAAACACAGTTTGAGCGCCTAATTAATTTATTTTCTCCTTCATTTGATGTTTATTTTTTAGAGTTTTCAGGCCATGGTATTCAGTCTTTCCGAAAGGAATTCTCGGTAGAACAATTTAGCAAAGAAGTAGTCGATTTCGTAAAAGTTAATCATTTAGAAGGCAGCCATGTTTTTGGCTTCAGCATGGGAGGGTATGTTGCGCTTTACACAGCTCTTCTGAAACCTGAACTCTTTCAATCCATCCAGACCTTAGCCACTAAATTCGAATGGTCCCCTGAAATTTCAGAAAAGGAAACAAAAATGTTGGATGCTGAGAGAATCAAAGAAAAAGTACCGGCTTTTGCAGAGGATTTGAATAGGAGACATAATGATTGGCAACAATTGCTAAACTGTACCAAAAACCTTATGGAGGAATTAGGAAGTAAGCCTCTGCTTTCGGATGAAAGTTTAAATCAAATATCAGTGCCTGTTACTATAATGCGCGGATCACTTGACTCAATGGTTTCAGCGCAAGAAAGTGAATGGGCTACTAATCGCCTTCAAAACGCAAGTCTTAAAACATTAACTGATGCTAAACATCCTATTGAAAAGCATGATTTTGAAGAGCTTAAACAGCTTATTGAAGCTAATATTTTGAAGAAATAGCACTTTTTAAATTGTAATTGAGCTTTTATTGTACGGTAAAACCTATTATGAACGGCCTGAAATCGAAAGGCAGTGTAATTTATACTCTACCTTTTTTTAATTGCCTTATTCTAAAACTTAATAAAATCACTACCACCAATCCAATAGCATTTCTTAAAAATACCTCATCAAAGGTATAGCCTTTATCTACTAAAACACCAAAAAACAAAGGGCCTAAAGCGGTACTTAATACCATCACCGTAACAAACAAACTTCTTACTTTCCCGATAATTTCAACCCCGAATACCTCAGCAAAAATGGCATTTTTAACTGTGCTACCAAATCCATGAGCAAAGCCCATGAGTGATAAAGCCACTGGGTAAATGAAAGCAGCATCCGTAATGAGTAGGCTTAAAACACCTATTGTATAGGGCATTAATATAAAAGGGAATAGCTTTTTAGCGGTTAATTTATCTACCCACGGACCAGCGATAAACATACCTAAAGCACTTGCTCCCGCAAATGCGGCTAAGGAGGAGGAAACCCAG
>JBBSPJ010000475.1:0-3037 GCA_038258905.1 Cytophagales bacterium | reverse complement strand
TGCTTTAAAAGCTGGGGGGTTCCGGATATTCCCCTCGTACCTCGTGGAATTATGGAATGACGAGATTTTTTTTGAGGTATTAGAGTGATTAGAAATAGGAAAACACATCAAATTTTAACTGGTTCGAGCTCCCTCTCTTACAGAAAGAGAGAGCCTGCCAGCCTTTGGCTGGGTTGGGGTGAGTTGTTTTAAAAGCAAGATTGAGTTATTTTAAAATCCCACAAAGCATGTCACCCCTAAAAATTCAACATCTGAAAGGTGGAAATTTATTAGGGATCTCTTTACAGATTATATAACAAATTTTTTTCCAGGTATAATTTGATAAGTTTATCAAAAAAACCTATACATTAGTACATCAATCAATACCTTGTCATGGAAGAAAAATATAAGAATAAATACAGAATTTCATCTGTAAGATTAAAAAACTGGGATTATACCTCAAATGCAGCTTACTTTATCACCATTTGTACTCAAGACAGGATAAATTATTTTGGAGAAATAGTAAATAATAAAATGCATTTATCTAATGCAGGTGTTTTGGCTGATGTATTATGGTGGGAAATCGTGCACCATACCAAATACGTGGAATTAGATGCATTTACTGTAATGCCTAATCATATACATGGTATCGTAATTATCAATAAACCCAAAAATGTTTTTAATGGTGGTAGAATCGTTGCATGCAACGATTCTACCACCGTTAAAAACAACGTGAATGCCTACATGTCTTCGATTTCACCAAAACCAGAATCTTTGCCAACAATTATTAGATCCTATAAATCTGCAGTAACCTATCATGCTAACAGGTTATCTTTTGAATTTAAATGGCAGGCCAAATTTCATGATCATATTATCCGCGATAATACAGCCTTTGAACGGATCAGAAATTATATCATCAATAACCCCAAAAATTGGAAAGATGATAAATTTTATGGGTTGTTGTATTAATATTGGATGATGGGTTTTTATTGTTGTAGAGACGTTGCATGCAACGTCTCTACAATAAAAACAACAACGACAACCCAATTACCCCATCCCAACCAACACCTCTTTCAATTCCTTCATGCCTTCAACGGCAGATTTTTGTACAGCAGTGATTTTTTCTGTACCATGATAGGCCGGGGTAGAAGGATCTACCACATATATAGGAGTGCCGGCTTTTACTTCATGTATCAGTCCTGCAGCAGGGTAAACCTGCAAGGAAGTTCCCACCACCAGCAGAATATTAGCTTGAGCCACAAGGCGGGCGGCAGGTTCAATCATAGGCACCATTTCTCCAAACCATACGATATGAGGCCTTAATTGCGAGTTTTTTTCACATAAATCACCCTCATTCAGTTCCCAGCCTTTAATATCATATACTAATTTAGGGTCTGCCGTGCTTCTGGATTTACCAATTTCGCCATGTAAATGTAATATTTGCGAGGATCCGGCTCTTTCATGCAGATCGTCAATATTTTGGGTAATTATGTGGACCTCGAAATTGCCTTCTAATTCTGCCAAAATTTTATGCCCTTCATTAGGTTGGGCAGCTTTTACTGCTTTTCGTCTTTGGTTATAAAAATTTAAAACCAGGGCTCTGTCTTTATGCCAGCCTTCCGGTGAGGCCACGGCTGTCACGTCATGACCTTCCCATAAGCCATCAGCCCCTCTAAAAGTAGGAATACCACTTTCAGCACTAATGCCGGCTCCTGTTAAAACAACTAATTTTTTCATAGATTAATTATTTAATTAAATATAGATATTGTTGAAAATAGTCGCTTAGCTTTCTTTCGACATATTTTCATATTTAGTTTACAATTTTTTCTTTGAAATGAAATTACTTAATCCAATTAAAAAAAATGGAAGATGTCTCGCTTCAATTTTATTAGTTTTCAAACTTACAAAGTTTAATGTAATTTTATAATTTAATATGATTGTCGATAATATCCCCTTCTCTTCACAAAAGAGAAGGGTGGTTCCGCGGAGCGGAATCGGGATGAGTTTAAACGAGAAGGTGCCTAATCTCTATCTGGCTAACCCTAGATATAAAATTTTACCTGTCTGATTTGAACCTTATTTTATTTTTAATCAAAGCATGAAAAAACAAATGATTTTAAAATATTAGATGTACACAGTTTTTTTTAAATGCTGCAGTTACTTAAAGATAAAAACTTATATCCTTAAGCTAAAATATCCGTTACCTTCGCGTAAGAATTTAACTTTATTAACTATGAATTTAAGAATTATTGTTTTGGCATTAGTGATTTTTTCCAGTGCCGCCTGTGTTACACAAAAAAAATATGATGTCCTTTTAGCTGAAAAAGTACAACTGGAGGCTGATGTGATGGAGAAGGAAGAAGATTTACTGACTAAAAGATCCCAGATACAAGATTTAGAGGCAGAATTAGCAGGTGAAAGAGCAGCTTTAGCCAAAACAAAGGATGCTTATCAGGAATCCCAAAGGAGCCTTGATTCATTACGTAACCAATATACAACACTTAATAATTATTATTCCGATTTAATAGGCAGTAGTGGCAAACTCAATAAAGATTTAGCCGAAAAGCAAAAATTACTCTTGCAGATGGAAACTGATCTGGCCATTTCTACGCAAAGAAATGAAGAGCTGGCGGCAGATTTGCGCGAAAGAGAAGCCAAAGTAGAAGAATTAGAGCGGGTATTGGCTGAAAAAGATGCGGCAGTATCTGCATTGAGACAAAAAGTAAGTGAAGCCTTATTAAATTTCAAAGAAAACGACCTCACCATTGAGGTGAAAAATGGTAAAGTATATGTTTCACTGGCTGAACAGCTTTTATTTAATTCAGGAAGTATAGTGGTGGATCCTAAAGGGGTAAGTGCATTAAAGCAATTGGCTAAAGTATTGAAAGACAATAACGATGTAAATATAGTGGTGGAAGGCCATACCGATAATGTACCAATTGGAGGGAATAACAAATACATGAATGATAACTGGGATTTAAGTGTATTAAGAGCCACTTCCATTGTTAAAATTTTAACAGCAAATGGTGCTTCTCCACAAAGAGTTACAGCAGCCGGA
>JBBSPJ010000474.1:0-3041 GCA_038258905.1 Cytophagales bacterium | reverse complement strand
GAGAAAATTAAGGCCGGGCTTTCAAACTACTTCAAGACAGATAAAATTGAGGTACAGCATGATTTATTAGCCTCAGCTAGAGCCACATGTTTACGTGAGGCCGGTATTAGCTGCATTTTAGGCACTGGTGCCAATGCCTGTGTGTATAATGGAAAGGAAATTACTGAAGAAATGGTTTCTTTAGGATATGTTTTGGGCGATGAGGGTAGTGGAGCATACATTGGGAAACGACTTATCAAGGCTTACTTGGAAGGAGAGCTTCCAGGTGATTTAATTTTAAAATTTGCTGCAACTTACCCTGGTATAGACAAAAGCGTTGTTAACCATAATATTTACCAAGAGCCTTACCCTAATAGGTATTTAGCACAATTTTTTCATTTTGCTATTGAAAATATTTCGCACAAATATTTTTTTAATCTTATCAGAACCAGTTTTCAAGCATTTTTAGATAAATCGGTATTGAAGTTTGAGAATCATAAGCAACTACCTATTCATTTTGTAGGTGGTGTTGCTTACCATGCAAATAGCATATTAAGACAGGTGCTCACTGAGAACAATTTAATAATAGGCAAAATTATTGAAGGCCCTATTGCAGGCTTAACGCTCTATCATCAGTAAAAGGCTTCATAATATTTGAAAAAAAAGTAGTTTTGAAAACTTTTTTGGCTAAATATCTATTCTGAGTACTTACTAATAGTATCAAACTGAAATTATAACTTTTTAATGCATCATATTGAACCCTATTACAACTGGTTAAAATTTTACGATTCCTCATCGGATTTGCTCTCTCCTTTTCATGGAAAGGAATATAATTATGAGCTATATACTGATACTATTTATGGCTATTATATAGATCCGGCATGGGATGGAATTGGCTCAGAAACACTTTACATCAAAATACTTTTTGCAGATTATGAAAGTGGTTATGCAGTAATTGAGATGATTGGTGAATGGAATGATGCTCTGCATAATGATATTATGCACTTAAAGAGAAATATTATAGAGCATATGTTGCTTCAGGGCATCAACAAGTTTATTTTAATAGGTGAGAACATATTAAATTTCCATGGCTCAGATGACTGCTATTATGAAGAGTGGTTTGAAGAAGTAGAAGAAGGTTGGATTGTGGCAGTTAATTTCAGAGATTTTGTGACGGAAGAATGGACCAACTTTAATGTGGACTATTATATTAATTTTGGAGGTCAGTTTGATCACATGAATTGGAGAACCCTTAAGCCCATTGACTTTTGTCTAAGAATAGAAGATGCGGTACAAAAGAGAATAGGTTTGTAATATTTCACATCAGGACAATATTATTTCAGCCTTCTTAAAACAAAAAATATTATTGACTGAGTTTAAATTAAAATGGTTTGTGAGCCACAAACTATGGATAACATAGTAAAGAAGAGAATTGGTTAATGATTTATGAATTTAGTTATTTACTCAGGGCACGGAATAACCATAGCCATTTTATGCACTAAATATTTTTTACCGGTTTTTACTTCCTCACATTTAATTCGCGTTCTTCGAGGTTCCAGTTTTCTAAAAACTTTATTTTCCAGACTAAACTTAACGCCTAAATCTAGTTGCATCAGTGCTATTTCTAATGGGTTGGCATCTAAATCGTGTACTTTTAAAGAGGCCGCCAGGTTTATATCAGATAGTGAGCTTGCCTTAGGATTAATCATGTACTTTCTTAATGCAGATAAAACATTGGAAGGGAAAATCTCTGGAGTCTGAAAAGGTTTCATCAATTCCTTAAAGGAGAGTTTCCATTCAACTCCATGTGGCAATACTCTATTTTTATATTGTAGATAAACCCTATGATGTGCCACCTCATGCACATAAGTAACCAGGAATGCATAAGTATTCAAGTTTTCATTTACTGTTATTACGGCTAAATCTTCCGAAGGCTTTTTTCTAAAATCACCCAACTTGGTATTGCGGGCTTTTGAAATTACAAATCGGAAGGGCGCCTCCTGCCATAATAAAAATGCCTCTTGAACAGCCATTTCAGGGACAAATCTTCTTAATCTATCATGTATTTGTTGTTCGTAATAATTCATTGGGGTGTTTTCAGAAGCAGATTATAATTATTGATTAAAATTCAGAAATAATAAAATAATAATAAGGACTTAAAATAAATCATTTCAAATCCGTAAGAAAGTTTTGTAAATTTCAATTTTAAAGTGTAGTTTCATAACCCTTGTAATAAAATTAACTACAATAAGGGTAAGATATTACATAAATTAAAAAGATTTACAAAAGCTAAATTACTAAATAATGATCCAAATCATACCTTCAATTGCTGTTAAGAACGGAAAAATTATTCGTGTGCAAGGTGCTAATATTGAGGATGCCAAGGTTTATGATGGAAGTCCAATTGATGTGGCTCGTAAACTAGAAGACCATGGTATAAAAGTGGTACACCTGGTTGATTTGGATGGGGCGCAAAAAGGATCGCCGGTTAATTACCATGTTTTAGAAGCTATACATGGCTATACTGATTTGGAACTTGATTTCACAGGAGGAATTAATACAGATGGCGATATAAGCAAAGCCTATGAATATGGTGCTGACTATATTACAGCCGCAAGTATAGCTGTAGAAAGGAAAGATTTGTTTGCTTCCTGGATAGTTTCTTATGGTCGTGAAAAAATAACTTTAGGGGCCGATGCACTTGATGGTAAAATTGCTTACAAAGGCTGGAAAAAAAATACTGATATAGATATCATTGAGCATATTGGTTATTTTTATGAAAGAGGTCTTAAATATGTTAAAACTACCGATATCAGTAAGGAAGGATCCCTTTCGGGTCCCTCTTTTGAGCTCTATGAAAGAATTCTAAAAGAATTTCCTGAGATATGCGTGCTTGCCAGTGGTGGAGTAAGAAATATAGATGATATCAGGAAACTCAATGATATGGGCATATTTGCTGTTATTTTTGGTAAAGCATATTATGAAGGCAATATAAAGCTGGAAGACTTAAAAGAGTTTTTAGTTTAGGAGAATATTCACACAATAGGCTATTGAATAAAAAT
>JBBSPJ010000473.1:0-3055 GCA_038258905.1 Cytophagales bacterium | reverse complement strand
CTGCAAGAAAGCTACTATCTCCTTATTAGTTGTTAAATCTTTGAGCTTTTCTGCCACATTTGCTGCATCACTCGACTCCCCTTTCAACTGCTCTACCCTCTCCTTCTCTTTCTTTTCGGTTGCTCGTTTAGCTTTTAAATGAGCGACTTCTTTTTGTTGTTTTTCCTTTAGTTCAGCCACAGCCTTACCTTCAGCAGCTGCCTGCGCCTCCCTATTGGCCTTCACAACAGGGTATTCCTCCATTTGCGCTTTGACTAGCTCGGGAGTGGCGGCTTTTAAAGATAGTAGTGTCTTGCTTTCAGGTCCCCCAATATTACCATCTGTTTTTTTCCAATGTAGCACTTCTTCCTGAAAGGTGTAGATCGCTGCTATTAAATTGGGAAGTTGCGCCTCTTCCAATACGGCTTCAGCATCCTGCGGAATAACATCTGTTTCAGTAAGCAACCCGATCTCTTGTAAATAATACTGTATAATTTCTACATCTGCTTTATTATTTACTCCCCCTTTACCTACGCTTTCCTGAATTTCAGGAATCACCCGTTCAGCAGGCATTTCTTTAATGCTGCTTAACTTGTCTTTGTTAGCCAATTCACGTGCTTCAATTGCCTCCTGATAGCTGGGCTTCCATCTTATACCAGGGTAAGCACTTTCTGCATCTTCTTTTGCTGAAGTGGATAATGGCTCTTGCTCTATGGGTTTATCTATGGGTTTACTAGTGGATGGTTGGGGCGCAGGTGAAGCGGAGCGTCCTTCAAACCTGTTCATACTCCGACCCATAGATCTACTCATTGTCCTTCCCATTTGCCTGGGATGTATACCATGTGGCTTTTTAGGCTGGTCATTAGCCGGTGATTTATCCTACTGCAGGTGAGGGTTTTGCTGATTGGGGTCGTCCTTTGGTCGAAATTCTTTCATTAGTTAAAAATTTAGTTAAACATAAATACTTTGGTTGTAAATTGAAAGTGTTGGGTAGGTTTTTTTATCGCTAAATCGTGGTTTTTTGTCTTATCTTATCGCTAAAGCGATTACTTTTCTCGCAGAGGCGCAGTGGCGCGAAGTTTTGCGCAGAGAAAAAAAGAAGTAATAATTTTTTTCTAAATCTATTTGACTGTGAGTAACAGTTCATGTGTACATTGCCTTTAAAAAAGACTTTATCCCTTTGCGGGCCGTTGCGCCCCTTTCTGCCGACAGGCAGGTTAGCGGCTCTTCGAGAACAGCCTTTTGGCTTTAGCCAAGAACCTTTCTATCAATTCCCAATGTCTTTTTACTAACTTTTTATTATTTTTGAATTAAATCACAAACGCCAAAACATGCGAAGTTTCATTTTACTTTTTATTACCCTCATTTGTGCTGCTAGTGCCTGTCAAAAACAAAGTTCAACCGATAAAACAACCTTTATGAATGAAAACCAAAAACATGCTTCTCCGCTGGCAGATACCTTCAAATTAGCCGATGATATTCTAATTCCTTTTCGTACCAAAGATAGTTTATTCGGCTATGTGAACAGGAGTGGTGAAATGGTGATTGAGCCTCAATGGCCTATGGCTTATCCATTTACGGACAACAGAGCGCCCGTCTTAAACAAAGCAGAAGAAGCCATTGCTATGATTGACAGAGAAGGAAATTATATCACGGATTTTTTATACACACGCATGGCGCCTTCAGGCCATCCAGGGCATTGGCAGGTGCAACTTTTAGGCGGACAATGGGGCATTATTGATACCATGGGTAATGAAGTGATACCTCTTGGGTTTGAGCGAATGGGCTATGTGATAGAATTAGGTTGGTATTTGGCCAGGTTGGAAGGCAAACTAGGCTATGTGGATGCCACAGGCAAAATCATGCTCCCTTTTGAGTATGAAAGGTTGGAGTACAGCGAAGCAGATAGTGAGGTTTGGCATTTTTGGTGTAAAAAAGATGGGAGATATCTCTATTTAGATGAGAACTTAAATCAGTTTATTGATGAGACTTATCAGTCTGCAGGTCCTTTTGTTCATGGTAGAACCCGAATCAGAAAAGATGGCAGAATGTACACTATAAATCTTAAAGGATCAGAAATACTTGATTTAAGTAAATATGGTGGCCTAACTTATTCTGATAAAAAGGTGGGAATAATCACTTCAAAGCATGAAGATATTATGAAAACTAAAGATGGGCTGATTGATTTGGAAACAGGGATCGAAATATTACCCAGTAGTTTTTCAGGTATAAAGGAATTCCACGATGGCTATGCTGTAGCCAGTATAGAAGATAGCACAGGACAAATAGTTGTGGGCATCATCAATGAAAGTGGAGAGTTTACTGTGGAACCAAAGTATGAATATATTACCTACTATCATCAGGGACAGTTTAAAGCACGATGGCCTAATGAGAAACAAGCAACTGAATTAATAAATGCAGAGGGAGAAGTATTATTTACATCGGATTATCAACTGGATTCTTTTTTTGATCTAAAGCAAAATGAATTTCTTAAACTCCTTGATTTCAGCACTGACCCAAGTAATAAAGGTGTTATTGATTTTATGGGCAATGAAATATTTCCGGTAGCTTATCAAGAATTCTCTGATGATGCCTTTGGCAATGACGGTCTTATTCAGGTGAAAAAGGATGGGATTTATTATTATGCTGATATACATGGGAATGAATATATTGAGAGATCTAAATAATTGATTCGATTTATAATTACTTCTTATCGGTAGAATTTAATAATTTATTCACATGTGATTCCAATTTAGTTGCTATTTCATTGTTGATAGTGGGACTCTCCTGGTTAAATTGCGCAATAAAATCCTGAGCTTCTTTTCCTTTAATAAATTTTTGCAATACATCTTTCACATCTGTTTCAAATACAAAACCAGCTGCAACACTACCATATAGTTTCACCTTGGCGCCCAAAGCCAGATTAGCCCCGGCCGCAAAACCAGCTCCTATACGAGCATGGAATATAACTAAAGGAAAAATATCTGATCCTATAGCTTTCTCCATTAAACCTTTAAATTTATTGAATAGTTTATGCGGTGGAAGGCTACCATTTCCATTCACTGAATTCAGTGCT
>JBBSPJ010000472.1:0-3056 GCA_038258905.1 Cytophagales bacterium | reverse complement strand
TGCCGCCAAAATCGGGCTAACGGTGTCTTTAATATCCTAGAGCTGATACCCTAGGCTACTAAGATTTCACCCCGAGTGGGGCTGGTAATTGTCTTGTAAAGATGTTCATCTACAATTTTAAACAAGTGATTTTATTTTGAGATTTTTCCTCTTGCTAATAGCAATTTAAGATGCAATCGAGTCAAAGGCTGAACAGCCTTTGGTTGGGAGATAGGATGTGTAAAAGCTAATATATTAACCTCTAGTCTCCTTTTTGTTTTTTAATTGTTTAATTACTCTAAAGCCTAATACAATTATAAGGATAGGGCCTAATATCCATTGGAAAACATCAAATCCATCTCGCTCAGCCCATTCCATAAAGCTAATTCTTAGAAAAGTAGGATGCCATAAATAATTAGGAAGATATTAACTGCCAAGCTTTGTTTATTTTTCATTTAATCATTATTGTTGAATAAAAGATTTATTAAAACCTACTCCGTTTCCTTGGTCTCGGGATCTGCGCTACGAAAACCTAAAACCTAATACTTAATACCTAAAACTATAAACTCAATCCTTCACTTCACTCAAACCCATGGCCTTGAGCATAAATCTTGGTAATGGTTTTTTTGGATCACGTTTTTGTAAGTTAAGGTACCAGCCAATTTTTTTCATGATAGGTACTTTATGTGTCTCTACAAATTCTACCAAAGTGCCATCCGGATCTTCTACATAAGTGAAGTGGCCGGCAGCTTCGCCCATATCAAAGCTATTAGCACTATCTACGGTAAAGGGAAAACCATTGGCTTCACATGCTGCTTTCAAAGCTGGCATACCATTGACATCGTAACATAAATGTATGTATCCTAAATCTCCCCAAAATCTGTTTTCAAATATTTTTTTAGGTTTCCGATTTACGGCAACCACTAATTCTATTTCGCTGGCGCCTAATAGGGGACTGAAAGCGCCTTCACGTGGCTTACTATGCCTCAATAAAATGCGTTTAACTTTTTTATCTCCTCCTGGCACTGCTTTCAGGTCATCAAAAACTCCTTCTTCTTCATAAATTACCTCATCGTAACCTAAAATATCCGAGTATAGTGTTCTTGCGTTTTCAATATCAGTTACACCAATTATGGCACCATTTGGCCCTCCAGGTAAATCTGTCTTTCTTTGTTGGAACCATGATGTACTACTGACTATTTGAAAAATATTGCCCCAGGGGTCTTTCACAAAAAAGGTAGGTTTTCCATCAGGGTCTTTTTCAATACCCCCTAAAATATGTAAAGCTCTACGGTTAAAAAGTTCATAAGTAGCCTCTACATCTTTACTCTTCATTTTAGCAATATTAATGCCTAAATCACCCAATTGAGGACTAAATTCAGGTGCTACAGGTCTTCTGGAAGTATATTGCCATATTTCAAAACCACCTCCACCTTGCATATTTATTGCAAGTATAGCATGTCTGCTACGGGGTTCACCACCAGTGTAGGGCAACATTAAAGCAGCTTCCGCTGCTTCCTCAAAAACAGGCACACTCATTCCAAAGTTTTGTCTGTACCATTTGAAAGCTGCCTGAACGTCAGAAACGCCTATTCCTATTTGCTGTATGCCACTGATAATGGTTTCGTTCATGTAATTGCAATTTAAATTTGAAGAGATAATTTCAAGATTCTAAATACGCGATTTTAATATTGTGGGGCAAATCAAATCTTTAATTTTTTATTTCCTAGGGGTGTTATTTTTAAAACAAAAAAAGGCTGCCTTCTGCAAGACAGCCTTTAAAATCAAATACTTTAGAAAATTTACTTACCGCCTTCCATTGTTTCCCCTTCTACAGGCTCACCTTTGGCATTAAGTCTTACAATCTCGTATCCTAAATTACGTAAGCCTTGAATATTAGTCGATTCATCACCTACCACAACAATCACCATTTCTTCAGTTTTTAGTCTGCTTTTGGCTAATTTATCTATTTCAGCTTTGCTCATATTATTTAAGATCTTCAATTGATCTTTCACATAATCTTCATCTAAATCGTAATGCACAATTCGTCTTAAAAACCCTGCTTTTTGGCCTGGTGTTTCATAACTTAAAGCATCACTTTGACCAATAGACTTCTTCATGAAATCTACTTCTTCTAAGGTGATTCCGTTTTCTTTATAGTTAGTAATAACACTCATAAATTCAAATACTGAGCTATCTGTGGCATCTGCTTTTACTCCAGCAGAAGCGGTGAATGGACCAGGGTTATCACCCCCGCTGAAGTAAGATCTGGCTCCGTAAGTCCAGCCTTTTTCTTCTCTTAGTTTTAAGTTGATGCGACTATTAAAAGCACCTCCTAAGTTATAGTTCATAAGATAGCTCTTGTAATAATCGCCAGTAGGATCGTAAGTAATATCTGTTAAATATCCAATTCTGATCTGAGACTGTGCCGCATCTTTCTTATCAACTAAATAGATTTTAGTAGTTTCATATTTATTATCGAAAGTGAGTTCAGGAATAGTTACTTTTGGACCAGTCCACTTTTTAAGGAAATCTAATTTAGGTAAAATCTCTTTTTCAGAAATATCTCCTACTACTACTAATTCTCCTAAAGTTGGTGTGTAATAGTTTTTGTAGAAGCTTTTTACATCTTCTAGTGAAATGTTTTCCACTGTTTCTACTAAACCGGAAGTTGGTACAGAGAAAATATGATTATCGCCATAAATCAATTTATTGTACACTAAGCTAGCAATAGATGCCGGATCCGATTCGCTAGACTTAATCCCCTCAATAGTTTGTTTTTTGTTTCTTGCAAAATCTGCAGAATCAAATCTAGGCTTGAAAAGAACTTCTTCAGCTAACTCCAATGTTTTGTCAATATTTTTCTTGAGCGTATTTATGTAAAGTGTAGTGCTGTTTTGACCAGCATTTACGGATATAGAACTACCTATTTTTTTCAACTCTTCCTGAAATTCTTCCGGAGTTAAATTCTCGGTACCTTCATTCATCATGCTGCCGGTAAGAGAAGCAAGACCTGCTTTACTAGGATCAAATGCATCAAGCTGACTACCACCATTTAGTGTAATTTGAATGGCTAC
>JBBSPJ010000471.1:0-3064 GCA_038258905.1 Cytophagales bacterium | reverse complement strand
TACAGATCAGTCATTACCGGATGTGCAATATATTGAACTCTTCAATCCTACTGATAAGCCTTTTTCTCTATTCGGCCTTAGGTATATGGATGCAAGAGATACGGTAGCGCTCGGTCTTAATTATATTTTACCCAATGAGTATTTGATTGTATGCCCGAATTCAAGAGTGGAACAAATGAAAGAATTTGGCCGCTTAGTTGCTTTAAGCCCATGGCCTAATTTAAATAATGCAGGGGATGATCTTCAGATTATAGACCTTAAAAATGAGTTAGTTCACCAGGTATTTTATAGGGACACATGGTATAAAGAAGATTTTAAGAAAAATGAGGGTGGTTGGTCTTTGGAAATGATTGATACCCGCAATCCATGCACAGGTTTTTCCAACTGGACAGCTTCGCGGGCTCAGGAGAGAGGTACTCCCGGCAAGCTAAATTCTGTTCAGGAAGATAATCCTGATTTAGTTGGGCCGGAAGTAATTAAAGCTTTTGCACCATTACCCACTGAAATAGAAGTGGTATTTAATGAGACTATTCAATTGCCTAATTTGAGAAAGGATCAGTTTTCTATAGAGCCCGCAATAGCTATTAGAAGTATTGAAGTACTTAATAATCGAACAATAAAATTGATTTTGGAAAATGAACTTCAATTAAGGAAGCGATATTCAGTAAACATTGATCAAATCACAGATTGTGCGGGCAATTTGGTTAATCCGGAAAAAAGCGCTGTTACTTTCGGTTTAATAGAGGAAGTTGAACAAAATGATATCATTCTGAATGAAGTATTGTATCATCCGAACTCGGGGGGAGCTGATTTTATTGAATTATATAACAGGTCCGATAAATTCATTAACCTTAAGAACTGGATAGCCAAAGGAAGCACTCAGGAAAGTGTTTTATTTGCAGAAGAAAATATGGTGATGGCTCCAGGTGATATAGTAGCCATTACAACTGATCCAGCTATATTAATCAATCATTATCCTAACTCTTCTCAGGTAGAGAATATTAAAGTGACAGCTTTACCCAATTTTGTTAATGGAGAAGGAATTGTGCATATTTTGTCAGAAAATGGAGCATTGGACGAATTATTTGAATACAGTGATAATTTGCATATTCCTTTTTTGAGAACATCACAAGGAGTTTCGTTAGAGAGAATATCGCCTGAAGTAGAAATAAATGAGCCCAGTTCATGGAAATCTGCCGCTTCCAGTTCCGGTTTTGCCACACCTGGCGCGGTAAACTCGCAATTAACAAATGGGAATATTAGTTTCGGGGAAATCAAAGCTACGCCCCCAAGCTTTGCCCATGATGCGCCTGACAGAAATTACACTTTAATAAATTATGAGTTAAGTGATGTAGGCAATTTAGCTACTGTAAAAATATTTGATGCGAAAGGCTCCTTAGTTAAAACTTTAGCCAATAATGAGACATTAAATACTTCAGGTTTCTTTCGATGGGATGGAGAGGACAATTCAGGGCGGAAAGTAAGAGTAGGTTATTATATCATTTATTTTGAATTGTTTTCTTCGGCAGGAAACACCAGAATCTTAAAAGAGCGTGTAGCGGTAGGAAGCAATTTTTAAAATATTTTTACACACATTCCAACCTTTCTCAACCAATGTGTGTCATTGTTCTATAGGTTTTGGTTGAAATCTTTCTGTGGATGGCTGGTTACCGTTCATAGTTTTATGGTTGTAGGCGAAAAGGGTGGCGTTATGCTACCCTTTTCTATTTTAAGAGGAATTTTATTTAATTATAATTCGTTGAAAATGATATGATGAAAAATCTATTAGCCCTGCTTTTATTAAGTTTCTGTCTTTTTTCTTGTAAAGATGATGAAGTGGTTGAAACCGACTATCTTGTATTCGGTCATTTTTATGGTGAATGTGTGCAGGAATCATGTATTCTGATGTACAAAGTAGAGGAAAACCGACTTTTAGAAGATACAATACCTGACTACCCAAATTTGCAAATGCCTTATAATGGTAGTTTTAATGTGGAGTTAAGTAATAGTGATTTTCAAATGGCCAGTGAATTAAAAGATTTAATTCCTGAGGAGTTATTTGATGAAGCTGATAATATAATTGGTGAGCCGGACGCTGCTGATCAAGGAGGCCTCTATTTAGAATATAATTTTGAGGGTGAGAGACGATACTGGTATATCGACCAAAATAAAGGCTTTTTACCTCAATACCTGCATGAATTTATTGATGAGATCAATAACAAAATTTTTCTTATTAACGAGTAGAGGTCAAAGGCCTTCGGCCGATTTAACCGCAAAGACGCCTGCAGCAAGCAGGGGCGCAAAGGACATAAATCTGTGAAAAAGGTAGGTTATCATATGAAGTTATACCTTGATTTAGGAGCTAAAAACATCCCACAATGACACAAAGGCCACAAAGCAATAACCTTACTGATCTTAAAGTCTTGTGAGAATTTTTTTTCATTTTATGTTTTAGTAACAAGATATTTATTAAAAAATGCGAAGCATTCCTTTGTGCCTTCGAGCCTTTGTGGTGAGCCATCGCTTTAGCGACCCAAAACCCTTTATTTTTCCATTACCAATTTGATAATTTCAGACCTAATTTTATGGTGTTAATTATATTATTTTTAATAGAAGTTATCAAAAAATACATAATCTGTATTTATTAAATCATTTTATTAAATAATGTTCAACATATTGATCTTTTTATTACCTTTGAAATATCAGAACAGCAAAAAGTGCTTTCTTTTTATATATTCCAACCTACGCTAAAGCTTCGGTGGAAAATATTGTAGGGTGATGAAACTGTACTGACGATAAATATCAGCACGGGTACTGACGATTAATGTCAGCACTATCTCTTCGAGAAACATTCACTTGAAGTAATCAGTTTTGAAATTTTTATACATTGTAGGGTGATGAAACTGGCAGACATGCCCTCCTATCTCGGGGGTGAAGAGTTCAGCATAAAGCCTGGTGTCTTCACGATAATTTGTTTTTCAGTTTATCGTGACTACCTGGCCTAACTGCTTCGTGGAGGTTCGAATCCTTCTCCTACAGCATATTTAGGTTAACTAGCTCCTGT
>JBBSPJ010000470.1:0-3078 GCA_038258905.1 Cytophagales bacterium | reverse complement strand
TTTTTCAATATAAACAGGAATACCTGCTATTTCAAAAGACTTATCTGTTGCTTTGTGTTTATCAAAGCCCAGCATATAACTCATCCCTGCTGCACTGCAGCCACCACCACCACGCACTCCTACCCTTAAACCATATTCGGCTGGAATATTCTTATGAGTTATGATATTTTTAATTTCTTTAATGGCTTCTTCAGTGATATTTATAGGAATCATATAATCTTTTATAAGTATTCTTTAGCAAAACGATTTCAAAATTCGAAAAGTTTAAAGATTTATGATACTTTTTATTAAGATGTTTTTGACTAATTTTGAATTGTATATTAAAAGCAGAAACTAATGGAGCCAATCTGGGACTTATTAAAAATTATAATTCCGGCAGGAATAGTACTTTACGCAATGTTTTTAACCATAAAAACGATGTTGCAAAAACAAAATGAAAGTAAACTTATAGAACTGAAAGCTAAAAATAAGGAAATAGTGCTTCCTATCAGGTTACAAGCCTATGAGCGGATGACTTTATTTTTGGAACGCATTTCTCCTGATCAGATAATTAAAAGAGTGAGCCAAAGTGAAATGAACGTGGCTGAGCTGCAGTACGTGATATTAAATGAAATCAGAGAAGAGTACAATCACAATCTTTCACAACAGGTTTACATGAGTGATGATGCATGGAAGATTATTAAAAATGCAAAGGAAGAACTTATCATGCTAATCAATCAGTCGGCCAAGGAATTAAACGCAGAAGCGAAAAGTATTGAGTTAGTAAAAGCCATTTATGCTCAAACATTAGAAAAAAATATTGACAGTATTGATTATGGTTTAAATTTTCTTAAAAATGAGATTCAAAAAGAATTTTAATTTTTTTCTAGTTCAATGAATTTTTGAATATTGTCATTATCCACTGAAACTGATAAGTCGAAGAGCGCAATCTTCCATTCATTGTTTTGTTTCACTAAAACACCTGTTCCTTTGCAAATCCCCATCCAGGTATCCAATTTTTCAATAAACCATGCGGTGTTACCATCCTCCGAAAGATAAACATCTCTATTTAGAACAGTAAATGCCCATGCACTTTCCCTGTCAAAATACTCTTGAGACCATTCTTTCATTTCATCCCTCGTCCATTTTTCAGTTTTATCGGTGCCGAGATAAATACCGTTTTCAGTCATAGACCCAAAGAACATATCTTCATCTGCCGTTGCTGCAGCTTGGTGCCAGGCATTCATAAACTCGTTGATATGATCCTTTTCTGTTTGGGCTTTACATAAATAGGGCAGTAAAAAAAGACTGATACTAATTAAAAGATTTTTCATCATAATACATTTATTAATTGGTACTTATTTAAAGCTTTAAGGTAAAACCAAACCCTGGAAAACCTATTATAAAAATCTCAGCAATAGCCCTGTTATTCACAAAGAAAAAATCGAAGCTTCCATTATCGGTTAAATAGCGAAGTCCATAAGAACCTAAAAAAAACACTCCGGAATCAACATTAGGAACTAAAAGATTCTCTGAAACAAGCGCTAATTTTTTGGAAACTCTCGCCATTCCTGCCACACTAAATATCGGTTGATTAACAAGGCCGATACCTGAAAGTGCTCCATAATATACAGTGCCTGTCAGATTGAGGTCGGGTGTTCCAATTGTTAAACCCGTATTCAATAAGGCTGCAATACCTGACTCCCCTTCTGCAAAGCCGATGAAAGCATCTACCCCTGCTTTAAAATGTAAATTTTCATTAAAAGAATAAGTATAATGAGGGTTAATATAAAAAATAGGTAACCCTGCTACCAAGGTTACTAAGCTAGTACCAATTCCAATAGAGAAATTTTCTGATACCCCTCTATGATAGCTCATAAAATTATTGGTAAGATAATTACCGCCCTTCTCAAAGTTAAATCCTGAGGATCCGAAAAAGTATTTTGCTGAATTGATATTATTAACTTCTTCCGGTTCTGAGTCAACTTTTAATTTTGCATTAGAATCTGTCGATTCAATTTTCTTTATTCTGTCAGTAGGAATAGTGATTTTACCTACTGTTTCATTCTCAATTACCAGAAAATCTTTATTCTGGCTGATGAAATAACCTCTATAAATTTCACCCGTTTTGGTATAAACAATAACTATTGATTTTGTTGCTATTTCTGAATCCTCTATTTTTTGATCTTCAATTTGAGCATGAGAAATAGTTACTATTCCAACGAAAAGGGCAAATATTAAAAATAGCTTCTTCATATGATATGTTTTTAAGGTTGAATATGATACAATTTTCATAAATTTACGTTGTTATTCAAATTAAAACTAATTATGTCAAATCCACTAAAGAATAGTCAAATAAAAGCTAATAATATAAGAATATATGTAGGAATTATTAGTTTAATATTGATTTGGGCTCTATTTATCTATAAAAATTTGCTTACCGATTTGTATTTAATATTGGTTATTTCATTTTCGTTGTATACTCTTTTTGCCTACATAATAGTGCCTATCCAAAAGAATAAAAAGTTGAAGGAGGAACATACTGATGACTAAAAAATTATCTTATAAAAACGCTTTAAGCAGAGCTAGTAGAATTTTAGTTGACAAAAAGAGAGGCTTAAGACTTGTGAAAGATGCTCAAAAAATCTTGACCAATAAAGCCACAAGGTCAGAAAAGCTTCAAAATGTTAAAAATCAGCTGTTTGCTTTTATAAGGCTTGTGAACGCTTACTATAAGGGAGAATACCGATCTATTTCTGTAAAAAGCATGATTTATACTATTGCAGTGCTCATCTATTTTGTAACCCCTACAGATTTAATTCCGGATTTCATTCCTATTGGAGGGTATATAGATGATGCTTCACTCATCATTTGGTTATACCAATATTTAGGTATAGAAATGCAACAATTTCTTGAATGGGAGAGTAAACTCAAACAAATATAAAGTTCAGCATTATGAATCGTACCGAAGAAAAAATAATTGATTTAGATTTATTGAATATTGCTTTAGATTACCCAAGCTACCGGGAAATGATAAAACTACTATTGCAGGAACGAAAAACAACCGGAGATAATCATTCTGATGAGATGGTTGCCTAT
>JBBSPJ010000469.1:0-3083 GCA_038258905.1 Cytophagales bacterium | reverse complement strand
TAAACTATTTGAACATCTTACTCATTCTCCTAAATACAAAAACAATTTAGAGGATAGGGTAAGCAACCTTGAGTTGAAAAAAAATGATTATGTTTATAAACCCTCCGAAGAATTATATACAGCTTACGAAGTAGTAAGCGGTGTTTTAAAAATAGGAAGTTATGCCAAAGATGGAACGGAATGCACCTTTGAAATATTAAAACCGGGTGATATTTTCGGGAATTTACATTACCTGGATGGTAATTTTCAGGAATTTGCTAAATGCTTATCTAATGTTCAATTAAGATTATATGATTTAGTTTTTTACAAACGTATTGTAGTAGAAGATCATGATATTTCGGAATGGTTTAACCAATATATAGTAAGAAGATGGTGCCGTTCTGAAACTAGATTTTTCACTATCATATCTGAAGATATCCTTACCAGAGTGCAAAGGCTCTACAGGGAATTTAACAAAGAAATATTTGATGCCAGAGGTAAATCCGTGAATATTTTTGAAAAGCTCACCCAAAAAGATATTGCAGATTTAACAGGAGCAACCAGACAAAGCATTGCTCAAGTTTTTAAAAAAATTCATAAAAATCCAGACTTACTGTACATAAATATGGATACAGTCAAATTACCTTAATATTAATAGCTCTTTTAAAAAAGCCCTGTTAAGGGTGAAATCTTAATAGCCCAGGGTGTCAGCCAGAGGCTGGTAGCCCTGGGTAATTAGTAATATGCTAGGCGATTTTGGCGACATTTTTGATCTACGCAAGGCGTGGGAATCAAAAATGATGACAAAATCCACTTACGTAAATGGTTGGTTAGACATGATACATTCCGGCACAAACCACGGCAAAAGTATACATTCCAGGATAAAAACCCCAAATAAAAAAAGGCTTGATTTTGTTTAAAATCAAGCCTTTTTTATGAAATCAATGTTAACTACATATTAGTTCCGTAGATTTCTTTTAACTTATTATGGAGCTTCTCTCCTCTTAAATTTTTATCTACAATTTTGCCGTCAGGACCAATTAACAATGAAAAAGGAATACCACTAATTTTGTATTCTTGTACAATTGGAGATTGCCAATACTTTAATTCAGAAACCTGAGTCCACGCTAGCTTATCATCTTCAATAGCTTTTAACCAATCTTCTCTTTTTCTGTCTAATGAAACGCCTAAGATCTCAAATCCATTGTCTTTAAATTTGTTGTATGCAGCTACGATGTTTGGGTTTTCTTCTCTACAAGGCTTACACCATGCCGCCCAAAAATCTATTAAAACATAGCCTCCACGGTAGTCACTTAAAGAAACTGTATCTCCTTCAGGTGTTGGCATAGAGAAATCCGGAGCCTCTACTCCTACTGCTAATTTTGCTAAATCGTCAATTTGCGATTTGTAAAATGTTACCATTTCTGAATTAGGGTGCGCCTCATTTAGACTGGCAGCCACAGTTTGCATAAACTCAAAATCATCATTTGGGTTAAAGAAATTCATGGCTTGAATTACTGCAATTGATGGCAACATCTCATTAACCTTGAACTTGATTTGCTCCTTCTTTTTTTCCTGAATCAGCAAGAAATCATCCTGAATATTCTTCATTGCCTCTTCGTCCTGTGCATTTCTAGCCTTAATAAAATCTTCGTTAATTTTTTGCACCTCATCACTCTGGGCTTTTACCATGTCCTGAATGGCTTTCATATTTTCCACATCCTTTGAACCGGTAATTTCCATCTTTCCATCTTTTGCAGAACCATCCGCTACTACCTTCAGATCTTCATTGTTTACAATCATTGTAGCTAGTTGGGTATTGTAAAAATTAATTTGATAAAACTCAGCTGCAGGGCTAGTCACCTCAATTTCAAAGTTGTTTTTTTCATCTAACACGATGGTATCCTGCACTTCTCTACTGCCAGCACTCAGTTTAGCAAGCGTTATTAAGCCATCAGCTTTAGGGTTTTCTACAGTACCCTTTATGGTTACTGATCCTTTTTCTTCTTTACTATCACACCCATAAACCAATATTATGGCTAATAATGCTATTATTCCTTTTTTCAACATGTTATTCATTTTTAGTCTAAAGTCTTTTTTAATAATTGATCGGCAATTTTTGGATCCGCCTTGCCTTTGCTGCGTTTCATAATCTCTCCCATAAAAAGCCCTAATAGGCCTTTTTTACCAGATTTATATTCTTTAACCTTCCCACTCATTTCATTCAATACTTCATCAATAATTGGCTGAATGCTATCTGACGAACTATCCTGCAACAAGTTTTCTTCTTTTGCTATTGTTGCCGCCTCTTTGTTAGGATTACGTAGCATCTCAGGAAATATTTTCTGAGTGGCTACCATATTGTTGATTTTATTTTCATCCACCAGTTGAAGGAGCCCAGCCAAACTTTTAGGCTGAATCGGAAAATCTTTGATTTGAGTAGATGTCTCATTCAAATAGGATTTAACAGTTCCCATCATCCAATTAGAGGCTAATTTGTAATTATTACAATGCTTGCAAAGTGCATCGAAATATAAGGCTATTTCTTTGGTATCAGTCAATACTAGGGCATCATATTCCGGTAAACCATAATTTTCGGTAAACTTTAATGCCAATTCTCTGGGCAAGGCAGGCATATCCTCTTTGATACGTGCTATCCATGCATCATCAACAATTAAGGGCGATAAGTCAGGCTCTGGAAAATAACGGTAGTCATTTAAATCCTCTTTGGTTCTTAAGCTGGAAGTTGTGCCTGATGTAGCATCAAAATCACGAGTTTCTGATGATATTTTCTCGCCTTTTTCAATTAATATTATTTGTCTTTCTACTTCATGATCTATCGCGCGCTTTACATTCCGAATGGAGTTCATGTTTTTGACCTCCACCTTACTTCCGTATTCCTTCGCATCATGTAGCATCACTGATACATTGGCATCACATCTGAAGGAACCTTCTTCCATATTGCCATCACAAATTTCGAGGTACCTCACCAATTTTCGCACTTCAGTAACAAATGCATGAGCCTCATCCGAAGTTCGCATATCAGGTTCCGATACTATTTCAATCAGAGGCACTCCGGAGCGATTATAATCTACCAAAGTCTC
>JBBSPJ010000468.1:0-3086 GCA_038258905.1 Cytophagales bacterium | reverse complement strand
ATATTCT
The DNA here is from genome assembly GCA_038258905.1 of Cytophagales bacterium. GTDB lineage: Bacteria > Bacteroidota > Bacteroidia > Cytophagales > Cyclobacteriaceae > Marivirga. The sequence goes on along the minus strand of JBBSPJ010000468.1, from coordinate 3,079 downwards.
ACAGCAGGAATTAAACGATTGGCTCTAAATGTGTTGGGCCAGGCATTTTTACCTTGCCAAACCATCTGGTCATCCTCGTTATTTAAAGTTAAATCATTAAAAGCAGCTGCAGCTTCTGTGGTTAAAATTAAAGACAAAGCACCTACGGGAATCTCTGTTTTAAACCAGTCTATCGCTTCTAGTTCATAGCCTTGCTTTTTGAATTCTGCCAGCACTAGGGAATCATTTATGCTATTTCTTGAATTACTAAATAAATCTTTTGCATAAGCTACTTTGAGCTTTCTTTTATGTGGTTGATAATTAAAATCATAATCAACAGAATAAGGGTCATTTTGATCTTTCCCGTGAATTACAGAAAAAATAATGGCTGCATCTTCCGCTGATCTACAGATAGGTCCTAACTTATCCATGCTCCAACTTAATGCCATTGCACCATGTCTGCTTACACCACCAAAAGTGGGTCTCAAGCCGGTAGCACCACATCTGGTAGAAGGAGAAATTATACTTCCTAGCGTTTCTGACCCAATTGAAAAAGCCACTAAACCAGCCACAGTAGCGGAAGCCGGACCTGCAGAAGAGCCACTACTCCCCTGCTTTAGATTCCATGGATTTTTAGTGACACCATCAAACCAAATATCACCATATGCCAATGCCCCTAAGGTCAGCTTGGCAATCAGTATGGCTCCGCTTTCTTCCATTTTCTTCACAATGGTAGCTGTTTCATTGATCGTCTGGTCTTTGTAAGGAGTGGCGCCCCAAGTGGTTTTATAACCTTTTACAGCTAGTAAATCTTTCACACCATAAGGTATGCCATGTAAATAGCCCTTATAATTGCCATTTTTGATTTCTTGAGTCGCTTTTTTAGCTTGCGAAAGTGCCAGCTCTTCGGTGAGAGTTACCACACTTTTCAATGTATCATCATACTTTTTTATCCTATCAATATAAAGTTCAGTGAGTTGCAACGGCGTTATTTTCTGATTTTCTAAAAGCCAGGCTAAATCTTTAATGGAATAAAAAACTAATTCTTCAAGATTTTGAGGCAAAGAAACAGCAGATTGCTCGATGAGCAATTGGTCTTTACCCGTATAATTGGGTGGGAACATTGAAGAAGGTGAGAAAACGTTTGAAGGATGGACAGAATTATCAATATTAGCTTTTCTTATCGCTTCATAAGATGATTGAAAACCCTGCACTTGGTCTTTTAAAGAATCTATCTCTGAATCACTATACTCCAGACCAAGGGTTTTAAATGTAGAAACCAGCTGATATCTTGTCACATCTTTTAAGTCTTTGGCTAAAAAGCCGACAATAAATATTGCGCCTGCTACAATTGCTAGTAGTAATTTTATCTTCATTGAAATATATTTTTATTTTTAATAAAAAAATAAGTTAGTTGCGGCACTGTAACCTTAGTTTTTGAGCAGGTTTTGGAAAGGGTCAAATTAATAATTTCTTACATTCAAGTAATAAATGCAACAGCATTTAAAAGAAGGTAATATTAATTTTTTCCAAATTAAAAACCTATAGAATTATAAAAATAGTTATATAAAACTAGAATAAAGACAAAATGCTTAGCTTAATTGACAGAGCTCGAAATTACTTGACTACAAAATATATTGAAGCAATAGAAATTGAAATTATCTTCCGCAAAGACCCATTTCTTGCATAAATCCTCCATTCATTAATCCTGTTATAACAAAATCAGTATCTTTAAATCTGAATCCGAAAAAGACCTAATGAAAAAAATATTTTACATAGTACTAATTATACTGCCTCATCTATTACTTGCTCAAAAGGAAGAACCTGTCATCAATACCGATAGGCCAGGTTTTTCGGATGCTTCTAGGACTGTACCTAAAGGCTATTTTCAGATAGAAAATGGCTTCCTTTTTCAAACTGAAACCACTGGCGAATTAGGCAAAAGACAGTTAATAAATTTTAATAGCTCTTTATTAAAATTCGGAATTACAGATGGCTTAGAACTAAGACTAAACCAAAGTATATTGGCGGAAAGACTCTTTGAAAACAATCAGCCCACGGAATTGGGATGGCAAAATGGATTAGCACCTTTGGTGGTTGGCATAAAGGTAAATTTATTTGAAGAGGACGGCATTTTGCCTGAAATGGCACTTGTTAGTGAATACACTTTTGCTAAATCCGAGGGTTATTTTAAAAATAATGAGGGTGCGTTCAGGTTCAATTTAATTTCGCTACATCACCTCAGTAATGGCTGGATTTTAACTTATAATGTAGGGCTAAATAGGGATTTACAATCATCTATCAATACCTTAACCTACACGCTTAAAACCGCCTATTCTCTTAATAAAGTATCACCTTATTTTGAAATCTATGGCTCCAGGTCGCGGTTAACTACCCCCCTTAATTATATGAATGGAGGCTTTTCCTATCTTTTCAGTAACCTATTTCAAGTTGATTTACATGCAGGCTTAGATATTGTGCAATTATATAATGATAACATCATCTACGATCAAAGTTTTATAAGTTTAGGACTGAGTTATATGCTACAAGTAAAAAAATAATGCTCCTATCAAATTACAATAATAAATATGCTTTTGAGGCCGGCTGCGATGAAGTAGGCAGAGGTTGTCTGGCTGGCCCGGTGGTAGCTGCAAGTGTAATTTTACCTAAAACGTTTACACATCCCTATTTAACAGATTCTAAAAAATTAAATGCTAAAAAGCGTGCTGTTTTAGTAGATGAAATTAAAGCTTCTGCTGTTGGTTGGGCTATTGCCTCTTGCACTCCTGAAGAAATAGATGAGATAAATATTTTAAAAGCCTCCTTTTTAGCCATGCACAGAGCTCTCAAAAAATTAAAACAAAAGCCTGATTTTCTCTTAATAGATGGCAACCGTTTTACTCCCTACGATGGAATTGAACATGCCTGTATCATTAAAGGAGATAGTAAATACCTCAGCATTGCAGCAGCTTCTGTTTTGGCAAAAGAATACAGAGACAGCCTCATGCGGGAGTTAGCTCAAGACCATCCGCATTATGGCTGGGAGCATAATGTGGGTTATCCTACGAAAAAACATAAACAAGGTATTGCAGCATTTGGT
>JBBSPJ010000467.1:0-3090 GCA_038258905.1 Cytophagales bacterium | reverse complement strand
TTGTGCCATATCAGCATCAAAGAAACTCCCAACTACCACGTATGAACGACCTGTTCTTGAAGATAGTGTATTGACTGTGCCAATTTTTGGTTCTTCAGGCTCTTTAATTTCTGGTTCAATCACCTCTACCGGTTTTTCTACAACATAAGCTGTTGTATCTTTTACCACGGGCTGCTCTGTAATTACGGGAGCTGCTGGTTCACGAATAAAGAAAAACCATACTGCAAAGCAAGCTAAAATTACAATAATAGCTAAAGTAATAATAATAGGCGCTATTGATGGTTTTTTAGGAGGCACATATCCTGTAGCAGGCCTTTCATCCTCATATACATCTTCTTCGTATACCGTTTCACTAGAATCAGCTGTATCGGCATAGTAAGTAGATTCTGTTTCTTCCTCATTTACATAGGTAGATGAAGAAGCTGTATCTTCTTCCTGAGTGGGCGTATCCTCATATGTTGGTTCTTCCCTATTATCATCTGAATCATCATCCAAATTGGGTAAACCAAAATCCTCATCATCCTGATTGCTTGAATTATCGAGATTTTCGTTTTTGTAATCGTCTTCGTTTTTGTCCTTTTTAGCCATTTTTAGGTTTTTTAAGGTTGTTATCAGATTAAATGTATTAATTAATTATAAATTCTTATTAACAAATCCATAATTATTTTAATAATAAGTCTATTTAAACAACATTTATTTAACACAATCCTTGTCAACTTTCAAATATAAAGGCTTTTATCGACTTTAAAAATATTAAAAAGAATATATAAAGCCTCCTAAAAGCTGAAAACCTCTGTTGGGGTAATTAAGATAATATTCGTATTCTTTGGAAATCAAGTTATTAGCGTTTAGAAATACGGAAGATCTCTCCGATAATTTATAATTAAATTTAATTCCAAAATCGAAAATAGCTGGTATTTCAACCTCTTGCCGCTCTAAAATAAATTCAGGCTGTAAAGGATAACCCGGTTTCATTTTTCCTTGCATATATCCGGTTAATCCAACAGTCAATTTTTCGGCTATTAAATAGTCAGTATTAAATCTTAAGGTGAAATTCGGTCTATAGGGCATGTTAATTCCCTGACTAATATTAAAATAGTAATAATCACCCCTTATGCTCATGTTCCAATCTTTATTCAGTTGTGAGGATAAGCCTGTATAAATATTGATTTCCGTGTTATTACCATCAAAATATAATGGCTCAAATCTAGCCTGATCATTTGGTAATCTAATAAATCCATAATTATTTCTTACCGAAGCAATGGAAAATCCAGCATCAAAACCCAGCATATTTTTAAAGGAACCCTGGATATTTCCATACAATTCAAAAGGCATTAAAGTATGGCTTAAAGTAACAGAATCTGTTAAATAAGGATTTTCGATCAGGAGATCTCTTAGCCTTACAGCTTTTACATCACCTCTTAAACCTGCCATTGCAGATACATTCGGAAGCAACCTGTATTTTATAGATAAATCAGGGTATACATGCAACCTATTCATATTTTGTAAAGTATCATTTTCATATACAAAATTGAATCCACCTTTAATATCAATTTTTCCACTGCTATATACTATGCCTGGCTGAATTCTGAATAAATTCCGATTATTACTTCTAGCCTTATCTCTAAATTGATATTTACTGAAAAAACCGTTAGAATTGAAATAAGCTTTAAAATTGTCTGACAAATCCATCTCATTAGTCAGGTGATAAGCAACTGCACCTTCCGATGAATTATAATTGGTATAGAGTTGATAGGCATCTATTGATAAGCCATAATTATAGTCGTTGTCCGTATTTCTATCTTTTAAACTAATATGTGTTCCAATAGTATGAAAAGTACGTTGAATACTATCTCTATCCACTTCAGTTAAGGCAGAATCGTATCCATATAAATAATTATTATGTCTGTCGTAGAAGGCATCTGCTTCCACCACAAATTGGTCGGTAATGTATTTACCATAAGGTTGAATCTTCTGATACCCGGATCCTGAATTATTCTTATCAACGGCACCACGGGCAAAACTTTCATGCAAAACATGCAAGCCATAACTCTGATTACTATTTCTCTTATTGGCAAGAAAGGCTTCCAAATAGGTTGCTCCATAATTACCTAATCCGGCTCTTACCTGATTGGCATATAGCTTTTCTAGCCTTTCATCCTTAACAGTTAACACTCTTATACGAGGTTTAATACTGTTTAAGGTCGGCTGGAACTCTTTAATGGTGAAATCAACCGGAATATTCACACTATCCTTTTTAATTTTAGGTATTTGCCTGAAATTCCTTGTGGCTCTAGGTAAATCAATCTGACGGTTTTTCTCAATAATAATTTGAGAATCTTCCATTTCACTCGTTTTAGGAGTTTCCCAGTTATCTTGTGCCTGTATAATAAATGGCACACACAGTATTGCAATTAAAATTAACTTACGCATATTAATTTTTAGTAGAATCAGTTTCTAAAATCATTTCACCTCTGGTAGCATTAATGGAATCTTCTTCCGATTTCTTCCTTTGAGAGGCTTTGAGTTCCAGTTTTTCAATTTCGCTTAATTTCAATTTGGCTTCTTTAATCAGCACTACTGATTGAGCATTTTCTATAATTGAATTTAAAGTGGCTTTGGCTTGAAAAAGCTCACCCATTTCTCTGTAATTATCAGCAATTAATAAAAAGGACTTGCCCAACCAGTCTGGAAAATTGGCGAAAACCTTATTTAAATCAAACAAAGTATTGAGTGATTCCTGGTAATTTTTCCGTGTATGCTGCATAAGAGCAATCATATATTTAGCCTCAGCTGCCCGCGCATCTTTAATATTGTCTACGGCCTTTTGAAACAAAGCAGATGCTTGGTCATAATCTCCCTGATAGTAGGAAGCCAAACCTTTATTTAAATAAGCCTCATTTAAAGCATTAGGATTAACAGGTGTTTCATTGATGATTTTATCCGCAAACTTAATCATTTCATTATAGTTACTTTGTGCCTTAGCAATTTGTAAAAATCCTGAATAAGCATTGTATTTATCTTTATCATTATCTGCCATTAACAAGGCCTTATTATAGTAGATTTTTGCGTTATCATAATCTTCACCAA
>JBBSPJ010000466.1:0-3094 GCA_038258905.1 Cytophagales bacterium | reverse complement strand
GGTAACTGTCCAATTTCACGAATATCAATATTGGCTTTTTCCAGCGCTACCAAGTAAAATCCCTTTTGTGTTTGCACTTCATTCACTGATTTGGCAAACTTTTTTAAATCTTTAATCAGTTGACCTTTCTGATTTACATCTATATTATTATCTAATTGAAGTATCATCTTTTTATCTGTTTATTTAGTCTCTTAAGGATTAATTTCTAATTTTTTTAATGAAGCCTTTTATGTTTTCTTCCAAATCACCTTCCGCTATGGCTTTAATAAAGGCACTGCCTACTATTCCTCCATCGGCATATTGATTCACCATACTTAATGCCTCATTGTCGCTGATTCCAAAACCTACCATTCTTGGTGTTTTCAAATTCATTTGCTGTATGCGTTTAAGGTAATCCAGTCTCTCGGGACTTTCTCCCCAGCTTCCACCGGTAGTGCTTGAACTACTTACCATGTAAATAAAGCCTCCTTCCTGAGCATCTACCTCATGTATGCGCTCTTCAGAAGTCTTTGGGGTAACCAAAAATACGTTTTTTAAATTATATTGATCGAAAAGCGGTTTGAATTGAATCTTATATTCTACCATTGGCATATCAGGTAAAATCAATCCATCCACTCCTACTTCTGCACATTTTTGGCAAAACTTTTCCGTTCCGAACTTAAGCACATTGTTACAATAGCCCATTAAGAATACCGGCTTTTGAGTAATTTTTCTTAAATCTGCTAATTGCTCAAAAAGTTTATTGAGATTCATACCATTTTTCAAAGCCTGCATGCTACTTTCCTGAATGGTAGGGCCATCAGCAAGCGGATCCGAATAAGGCATTCCTACTTCAATAATATCAACATCTGTGCTATCGAGTGACTTTAAAATAGTATTTGTGTCTTCCAGTTTGGGAAAGCCTGCCGTAAAATAAATAGCTAGCTTTTCTTTCTCCTTTTGTTGAAATATATGTTCAATCCTGTTAGTCATTTTTTCTGTTACAATCTTGGTAATAAATTTGTGCTTAGGGTTTAAAACCGGTCTGACTATCGTCTGACCTTGGGAGGTGCGTAAGTAAGACGATAGACATAGTTCTTTAAAGTTTGTTTTTATTAATACTAATAATTACGAGGTCTTTAAGTTAAGTATTTGTTAAAACCTCCAGCCAAAGGCTGGCAAGCTATCCTTTATCCTTCTCCGAAGAGAGAAGGACAATTGTCTTAACTTAAAAACCTTTTCAATTTTAAGAAATTCAATCAATTAATAATTTCCGTAATCCACATAAGTTTGCAAGTCTTTATCACCTCTGCCAGATAAATTGATTACTACAATATCATCTTTTTTAAAGGTAAACTGATCCAGAGCCGCCAATGCATGTGCTGTTTCCACCGCTGGAATTATACCTTCCAACCTACTTAATTCTACGCCTGCGTCCATCGCTTCTTTATCGGTTACATATTTAAATATGGCTCTTTTGCTGGTGTATAAAAATGCATGGAGCGGACCTATTCCCGGATAATCTAAACCTGCAGAAATAGAATATGGCTCCGTTACCTGACCATCTTCAGATTGCATTAATAATGTTTTGAAACCATGCAAAACACCCATGCTGCCACGTGCAGTTGTCGCTGCTGTTTCACCGCTATCCAAGCCATGACCTGCTGCTTCTACTGCCACCAATTTTACATTTTCATTGTTCAAATAATGATAAAAAGCTCCTGCTGCATTGCTTCCTCCACCTACACATGCCACTACATAATCCGGAGCATTTTTACCTTCCTGCTCTTGTAATTGAGCCATCATCTCTTCACTGATAACTGATTGAAAACGAGTAACCATATCCGGGTAAGGATGCGGCCCCACCACTGAACCTATTATATAATGCGTATCATCTGGGTTGTTAATCCAATGACGCATCGCTTCATTGGTGGCATCTTTTAGGGTTTTACTGCCGGAAGTAGCGGGCACTACTCTAGCCCCTAATATCTTCATGCGTTCCACATTGGGTTTTTGCCTAACGATGTCTTTTTCGCCCATAAAAACCACGCAATCCATACCAAGTAAGGCACAAGCTGTAGCAGTTGCGACTCCATGCTGACCGGCACCCGTTTCTGCTATAATTTTATGCTTACCTAAACGTTTGGCAACCAAAGCCTGCCCGATAGCATTGTTAATTTTATGCGCCCCGGTATGATTTAAATCTTCTCTTTTCAGGTAGATTTTAGCTCCGTATTTTTCAGATAATTTCTTAGCTAAATATAAAGGAGTTGGTCTACCCACATAATCTTTCAGTAGCGCTTTAAACTCCTCCTGAAAATCAGGTTCAGCCATTATTTTTAAGTAATTAGCTTTTAACTCTTCAATATTAGGATGGAGCAATTCAGGGATATAAGCCCCGCCAAACTCTCCATAATATCCGTTTTCATCAACTTTAATATCTAGTTTTGACATAATAATTTATTTTAAATCAGTCAGTTAATATTTTTTTCACTCCGTCTAAATCTTTTAACCCCGGTAATAATTCAATCTTACTATTATAATCTAATGCCATTAAATTAGGCATTGAAGATAATTGGCTATTGTTTCTATCTGCCACCTCAAGACCTCCACTTAAAAAAAAGGGTAGTTTTATATCTAATCTGCTTAGCACTTCCCAGTCGAATTTATATCCGTTACCACCGCGCTGTGCCCCTTTAGTATCAAACAAAAAATAATCTACAATGGATTCATAATCTTCCAATATCTTGGCGTCAAACTCTTCTCCAACAGAAAATACTTTAATGGTTTCTATTCCCTGGTATTTCAAAAGCTGAACCTCTTCCGGGCTTTCATCACCATGCAATTGTACTAGATCAAAATAACCCTTTTCAAATTTCTCAATAATTTTGTCAGTAGATTCATTAACAAATACACCAACCCTTTTGGTGGTACCGAAATTGAGTTTCAATAATTGCTCTAAATCTTCATCCGTCACAAATCTTTTAGAACCCTCGTAAAAAATAAAGCCCATAAAATCCGGTTTGTATTTGAGAACATCTTTTACATTCTCAAAGTCGCGCATACCACATATTTTTATTTTAGGCTTACTCATTGTGCTTATTTTAAAAGATTC
>JBBSPJ010000465.1:0-3112 GCA_038258905.1 Cytophagales bacterium | reverse complement strand
GTGGGCGGAATGGCTACTATCATCGGAACACCCCCCAATGTGGTTTTAGTAGGTTTGGTGAAAAACATATTGGATCAAGAAATTTCATTTGCAGGCTGGCTAATCATAGGTTTACCTACAGTTACAATAATGCTTGTTTTAGTATATCTTATGCTTACCAGAGTGCTTTTTAGGCATGGCATAGGTAAAATTGAACAGGCAGATGATTTCATAAAGGCAGAATTAAAAACTTTGGGTGGTTGGACGAAAGAACAAAGATGGGTAGCCATTATTTTTAGTATCACTGCTATTTGCTGGATAGCCAAAAGTCAAATTAATACGCTTATAGGATTTGATTTGCTCAACGACACGGTGACTGCCATGTCTGGCGGACTAGCCACTTTTATAGTACCGATTAATCGAAAAGGCAAGATGCTGATGAATTGGGAGAGCATGAAAGAGCTTCCCTGGGGTATTTTAATTCTATTTGGTGGAGGCATGGCCTTGGCAAAAGCGATGGAAGAAGCGGGCTTTGTAGATCAAATAGGTATAGTTATAAGTCAGTATGATGAAATGCCGGTTTGGCTACTATTACTTATTTTAACCGGGCTGGCATTATTCCTTACCGAGCTAATGAGTAATGTGGCATTGACTACCATTGCCATTCCAATGGTAATTAGTATTGCAGGAGGACTTTCAGTCGAACCACTTTTATTAGCAATTCCGGTAGCAATGGCCACCAGTTGCGCTTTTATGATGCCGATCAGCACCCCTCCTAATGCTATCGTCTTTTCGAGCGGCTATATTAGCATTAAGCAAATGGTAAGGGCTGGTTTTGTCTTAAATTTAATAGCTATTATGGTACTGTTTCTGGCCGGACTATATTTAGCACCTTTGGTTTTTTAAAATTATATAAAATGAAAATTGAACACCTAAACCTCAAAACTGAACTCCATTCAAAAAATCTTACCAAAAGAATTGATGGTTTTGACCGTCTTTTGAAAGAGCTTGAAAAAGAAGAGATACCAAATCATATTATAGAATTAATTAATGAGGAGGTCTTAAAAATCAATGAATCCGAATGGAATGAAAAGGATCTCTCAAAAATGATTTCAGGAGCTCAAAATAAGATAGTAAAGCAGCTAGTGAAGGATTTAAAACTAGTTCCAAAAAATTACTATCGAAATTTGTGGATGGTGCTGGGAATGTCAGTCTTTGGTCTGCCTTTAGGAGTGGCATTTGGTATAAGTATTGGTCAAATAAGTCTTTTGGCTATTGGCTTACCTATTGGAATGGGAGTAGGGATTGCAGTTGGCACTTCTTTAGATAAGAAAGCTAAACAAGAAGGCAGGCAACTAGATGTAGAAACTAGCTAAATGATCAGCGACTTATTTATAGCGTCAATCGTATATTTTATCGAAAACACACACGGATAATCCATGTAAAAGTGAAATTGATTCAATTTTATTTTATATTCAGCCTTTATTTTTAAAATTGTCTGAGTAGAGCATATCATTTTGTTATAGTCGGACTTTTAATATTTATTCAATAAACCTAAAATCATGACTAGAACAGAACAATTAACTTATTGCACAAGATGCACAAACAGAAAAATGGATATGCAGCAAGGCCTACTTTGTGGATTAACTACTGCAAAAGCAGATTTCCAAGACCAATGCGTCAGTTTCAATGTAGATGAAGCGGTAAAATTAGCCCCCACTACAGGTGAAGAGGAGCCGGTTTTTGCTCAGGATTTAATGAGTGCCATTCCTACCCAGGTGTATGAAAAATTAAGATTAGAACAAAACTTACCGATGGCTATAGGAGCCGGTGTCGCAGTAGGTTTGCTTGGCTCAGTTTTATGGGCTTTGCTTACTGTTTCTACCGGGTACCAAATTGGTTATATGGCCATAGCTATTGGAGCAGGAGTAGGTTTTTCTATGCGTTTTGCCGGTAAAGGAATTGACCAAATTTTTGGTATAAGTGGTGGAGTTATAGCTGTTTTAAGTTGTGCTATAGGAAATTTCTTAAGTACTATCGGTTTTATAGCTAATTATGAATCATTGGGTTATTATGAAACACTGACAATGTTTGATTATAACTACCTAATTCCGGTAATGCAAGAAACCTTTAGCGTGATGGATTTACTTTTTTACGGTTTTGCAGGATATGAAGGTTATAAATTTGCCTTCCGCTCTTTCAATCAGGATGATGTGGCTAAAATGAAAGGTTAAGCCTTCTTCCCCGAAGAGCAAAACTACATGAGTTTAAGCAAAGGCTATCTTAAAAAGCAAAACCCCTTACAATTAAAGCATATTCTAATTGGAATTGCCTGCTGGATAGCCTTTGCTTATATTTTATATGGTTTTTTCTACATATTAAGAGAAATCATGAGGTTGTTAACTTCTGGCAGTGAGCCAGGTGAAAATACTCTCCTTATTCTGAACCCAGAAGAAAATTATATTTATAACCTTTTTTATGCTTCCATTGCCTCTGCATTGAGTTATATGTTTGCTTTTAAATTAATATTAAGTTCTTATTTTTTTATTTCATCTGGAAGAATTCGCCTAAAGGTTAGAAGATTAAGTAATGAGCTAGGATTTAATATATGGACTTTTTTGTATTGGTTTGGTAAATTGTCTAGCATCTTAGGGATTTGGTATTTAATTGACCCTATTCAATACGACATAAATTTCCTCAAAGAGTTTCCTGAATTCTTAATAATGCTTCCTCTTGTATTGTTTCTTTCTACTGCACATCGGGTAAGAGATATAGTAGGTGCACAATGGAAAAAATGGCTACTTTTATCAAGTTCAATCTTTATTTTAATGAGCTTTCTTTTTGCCTTTAAAGACTTCATTAATGTTGAAGTCCTTAATATGAGTTTGAAAAAACGAATCATAGAAACAGCTTATGATTTACAAATGCCTGAAAGCACCACTCATGACCATATACAAAGATTTTCTTTATCAAGTAATTTATATGTCGTTAGGGATTCATTGGGTGATGAAAAACCACTTCTATTTATCAATAGTATTTCCCAACCTACAACTTTTGCTAAACTTAGCATAGATATAAAGTCGGAACAGGAACGACTTGCCGAGTATGAAAGAAATAGGTTAATAATTAATAT
>JBBSPJ010000464.1:0-3113 GCA_038258905.1 Cytophagales bacterium | reverse complement strand
TTCATAAAGGCGATACTATATATTTGAGGTTTAATCCAGATAAAATTCACGTTTTAGACACATGTTGGTACCCCGGATTAGCAAAATAATCAGGATTTTGCCTAAATTGAATTTTAATTTAAAAATTAAAGGATTGTATGTCGGAACCCGTAAAGAAAGAAGTACTCATTAGAGCACGAAAAATCTTAGATGAATATCTGAACGATCAGAATTTACGAAAAACAACAGAAAGGTATGCCGTGCTGGATGAGTTGTACAAACTCCCACAGGATGATCATATTGATGTAGAGACACTTTTCCTGAAAATGAGGAATAAGGAGTACACTATCTCAAGAGCTACAGTATACAACTCAATTGACTTATTGGTAGATTGTGGATTGGTAGTTAAGCACAACTTTAAAGATAAAAACGCACTATATGAGCCTGCCTTAACTTATGAACATCACGATCATTTGGTTTGTAACGATTGCCTTAAAATAAAGGAATTTTTAGACCCTGATATTGAGAACATTAAAGACAGAGTGGGCAAGTCCCTGGGGTCTCAAATTAAATTACATTCTTTGGTTTTCTATGGAGACTGCACCATTACAGATTGTGAAAATCTTCACAGAAAACAGGTGAGTAGCACTTTTTAATTTAAAATGTACTACTAATAAAAAGATTGTTGCCACTCAACTGAGTAGAATATTGCCTTAACCTTTTAGGCGTTTCTGTTGGTCTTCGCGTTGAAAAACCATCATCCGTCCTATAAATAGCATCTTCACAATCACAAATAAAGATTGAACCACCAGTGCCTAAATTTGTAAAAGTAACTCTCGAACAATCATCTTCTGGTTGATAAGGACAGGTTCTCTCGAAAGTGGCATAATCATTTTCACCTCTTTTAACTACCACTATTCCATTTATACCCGCATCATCAATATATAAATGATTATTGAACTGAAGGTTCTGACTACTTACCAAATTTAAATTAATAGATAGTTCAAAAAAAGGTGTTGGAGGCAAATCATCTATAAATACGCCCACTCCTTCGTCTTTACAAGACGAAAAAACTACAAAAAACCCTATTACATAAAGTAGATTTTTCACTAATTTATTGATAATCATAAAACCCTTTTCCACTTTTTCTTCCATGATGTCCTGCATCTACTTTTTGTTGTTGAATTCTGCTTGGCCTAAACTTAGAATCATAATGAAATGATTCATACATCGATTTAGTGACAGAAAAATTGGTATCTACACCAATTAAATCCATTAACCTGAAAGGACCCATTTTAAATCCCGAACTCTCCACTAATCTGTCAATTTGCTCAAAATCAGCGATATTCTCTTCCGCTATTTTCAAAGACTCCACATAAAAATGACGTGCCACACGGTTAACGATAAATCCGGGTGAATCTTTTGCCATCACTGCTTTTTTACCCATTTTTTCTGCCAGTGCTTTAGTGGTTTCTGCAATTTCAGGGTTGGTGGCTACTCCCGAAATAACCTCCACCAGCTTCATAATATGTGCCGGATTGAAGAAATGCATTCCTACCAGTCGCCCAGGATGTTTTAAGCCCGCTCCTATTTGAGTAATAGGAATAGAGGAAGTGTTGGTGGCTAAAATGGTTTTTTCAGAGTTGATTTCTTCCAACTGACTAAAAAGATCAATTTTTACCTGTAGTTTTTCTACCACTGCTTCAATGATAACATCAGCCTTGAGCTTTTCAAGTTGGGTAACGTAATTAATATTGGCTAAACAGTCATCTTTCTGGGCTTGAGTCACTTTGCCCTTTTCCATTCCCTTATCCAGGTTTTTGGTGATGGCAGATTTAGCTTTACCTAAAGCAGCTTCCTGAATATCGAACATAATAGTTTGGTAGCCTGCCATTGCACTCATTTGTGCAATGCCCGAACCCATAGTTCCTGCACCAATAACTGCTATGGTTTTTATTTCTGTTAGTTTCATTCTTTTAATTAATATTCAGCTTTGTTTTCTTACAAAGATATAAAATATATTAAGCAACCTGTGGATAGAACATGCGATTTCAATAATGCAAAACAGATAATTATCACTTAGAATGCTATAAATTAGAAATTGTGGATGTGATAAGTCTATATTTTTAAATTTGTAGTAATAAATCCTTCATGAATAATCCTTTAATTAAGTTAAGTTTGTAGTAAGTGGAAGAAAAAAACCTTTATATCATTGCAGGCTGTAACGGAGCTGGAAAAACAACAGCTTCCTTTACAATTTTACCTGAAATAATTGAATGCAAAGAGTTTGTTAACGCAGACGAAATTGCGAAGGGTCTTTCCCCGTTCCAGCCTGAAAAAGTATCTTTTGAAGCTGGTAGAATTATGATTAATAGGATAAATGAACTTCTTAAAGAAAATGAAAGTTTTGGATTTGAGACAACATTATCGACTAAGAGCTATAAAAACAAAGTAGTTCAAGCAAAAAAACAAGGATATAACGTTACTCTATTATTCTTTTGGTTAGAAAACACAGATTTAGCTAAAGAACGTGTTAAGGTGAGAGTTCAAGAAGGAGGACACAATATACCAGAAGATGTTATAGAAAGAAGATACATAAAAGGTATTAAAAATTTATTTGGTATCTACCTTGAAATAGTAGATGAATCTTTTATTTTCGATAATTCAAATGGAAAGCATTAATTAATCGCTCAAAAAAGCGATTCAGAAGATATTATAATATTTGATTACAAGAAATTTAAAAAATTAAAACAATATTATGACCAAAAAGGATAAACAATCAGAATTTAGGGATAAACTAGTCTTAGGTCTTGAAAAGGTATATGAGAAACTGTTAATCTATAAAAAAGAAAAAAACAGTGTACTAGTCGTAATGAAAGAAGGTAAAATAGTAAAAATTAAACCTGAGTAAATACGCTGATTGATTAAAATATGAATGAAAATCATCCTTAGAAATTAAATCTAAGGACGATAAACCTTATCTATAAGCTTAGCTCATATTTTTAAACTGATTCAAAAACCGCACATCATTCTCAGAATACAACCTTAAATCGTTTACCTGAAATTTGAGCATAGCAATACGTTCTATACCCATACCAAAAGCAAAGCCTGTATATTCTTCAGAATCTATACCA
>JBBSPJ010000463.1:0-3119 GCA_038258905.1 Cytophagales bacterium | reverse complement strand
CGAAAATCTTACCAATAATTGAGTGACCCATTGAGCATTGGAAAATTTATTTTGCTTTACTGCCTCATACATATTGGCACTCATCATATTATAACACCGCAAAAAAACCTGTCTATTATCGCAGGAATTTTCCCAGCATTCTATAGTATGATTCATTCGATTGAGAAGTGTTTCAACAGATTGCATATTTCAAATATAAACAATTGAAATACAATATTTAATTATTATTATAATTTTTCTATTATAAATATTATTAATAATAATTTTTTATCTAATTTAACTAAAATATTTTATTTTAAACAGTCACACTAGTAACGTATTCTTTCCATTTATATTAAATTGAAGGTTATTCTAGGAATTTAATGGAAATTTGTGAATTCACGGCTAGTAAAGCTTCATATCAGATTTTGTCATCATTTTTGTTTTCCTTGCTGCGCCGGAACAAAAATACCGCCAAAATCAATTAAGTAGGCTGCTTAATTTACCTTGGGCTACACCCAAGGTTACCCCGATGGTTATCGGGGTCGCCCGCTTCGGGGCTTGAACAGTGTAAACTTTAGAACTACCATCCTATTTTTTCACGTTGGCTTTGATCTTTACCCGTTAAAATAACAGTAGAACCAAATTGATTACAATGAATTGAGAAACCTTATTTTACGAAACCTACGGAATAAAAAAACCTAAGCTTTTTTTGCTTAGGTTCTCTCTATAAAATGAGGTTTAATTTAATTACTCCATTAATTCATTATACACTTTCAGGTTTTTCTCATTGATAAATCCGCTATTGCCTTTTGAATAACCAAATGCGCCAAATGTAACTCTAGGCTGTCCCATACCTAAAACATGACCAGTTCCAGCATCCATTAAATAATGTAAATAAATATAGGATTTACCTGTAGGCACAGGAACCACTACAACATAAGCTCTTCCTTCCTGTTTCTCTAAAATAGCTTCTTTCCAATCAGCAAAAGGAACGACTTCTAGTTTGCCAAGGTACATTTCTTTTACTTCTTCAATGGTGATTTTTTTATGGATCCATCCATCAAGCACAAATAATGTCCTGTCTTTTAGTTGGCTACCATTCTTATTGTAGGCATCATAAAGTTTCATATTAGACTTCAAATCATTATTGATCATTGTTTCGAACTGGTATTGTAATGCATCAATTCCAAAATTAACAAAGGCCTCAGCATATTCATTGTCATCGCCAAATGGCGGGATATATTGGCCAGCCACAGGCCCATTAGTCATTTTTCTTTTCTTCAATTCAACGGCCATCCCCTCATTTCTATACACATCAATGTAGTCTCCTCTCTTGTAATCTCTTGATCTCGCTACAACCTTTGTATTTAAAAATAATATATAATCAGCCTCACCAGACTTCACTTTTTTAAATGCCTCTTTTTCAGGTACGTAATCGATTATTTCAGTAAACTTCCATCTATTTTGTATAGCTGCTTTCCAAACTTCATTCAATCGCTCATCTTCAGTGAGAGCCACTATTATTTTACTTTGTTTGATATCATCTACAGTAGATCTTCTTAACAATTGAGCCTCAGCCGAAAAGAAAGAGAAAGCTATAATAGCCAATAAAATTAATTTCTTCATATATAGTTTAGTTTAAAAAAAAACAAAGAAAGCCACTTATAATTATACTTGCAGTTTGTTTATAGAGTAAAAGAATTAGTTTGTCGAAAAGATAATCAGTTTAAGGAAATTTGATATTTCGTTGGTTAGTTAAGTGGTCGTTAGTTATTGGTTTATTAGTCGCTGGTTTTTGGATATTGGTTATCTTAAGTAATGCCCTCGCTGGCGCACGCGTGCCGCGTGTGTCCATACTCCATACCTTCCATATCGTAAATATTTACCAATCTTCTTTCTTTTAATTAACGTAATCAATAGCTGAATTACCGTGTCCACCACTATAGTCATTAGCGTTACTATACCTCCAATGACGAGCCTCATCAACTAAAATCCCCCCCTTCACTTTGGAAAACCCTTATGGTGATTAATAGCTTCAATTTGATGTTCATGATGCTTTAAATGAGCCTTAAAAAACTGCAGGGTTTGGGGTAAGGTAATTTTACCGATCACAGGTTGATAAAAACTAAAGTAGGAAAGTTTTTCTTCCGGAAAATTCTGCATTATCTTTTTTAATTCTATCCTTAATTCGTCCCATTGGTGCTGGAAAGTGTGTGGATCATCAGAAAGATTGAAAGTGTCTTTGTTTTCAGTAAGCACTTTGGGGGCCTTAAATTTCTTTTTAGAATTCAGCCGGTTGACCAATATAACTGTTTTCAACTGACTCATTAGTCCTAATTTTTCATTTTTCCTTTTGAAATCAAAATTCTTTATGAAGTTAGCAGAAAGTTTTTCAGAAGTATAAAGATGATGCATTACCTCCATCATGGACCATGAATCAGGAGAAGGTTTAAAATGTAGTTGCTCAGGATTGAATACTTTTAACAAAGCGTCATAATATTCTTTACTATTTTCAAACCTTTGCCAGTGCTTTTCAATTTTTGGATGCATACAGTTAATTTAGTTGGCAAGATAAAAAAAATATGAGAAAGCGAGGTAAAAAGAAGTGCAATAACACGCATAACATTGACATTCTGGAAACGAGCTGAAAGCTCGCGCCAGCATTTTTTCACACCATTAGAACCGATGTCGGTAGGTTGCAAACGTCAGACATCATACCTATAAATCTGTGTTTCATCAAACTAGATATAGCTAAGAATTCAGGTCTGACCAATTTTTTTGTACCAAAATGAAAATTAATTACCATCCCTACCTCAACCTAAAACTCATCCACACCGGAAGATGATCTGAAATATCTCCCGCTTCGTGTGCCACTCCTGAGGCTACCTTTTCGATACTATTTTTTGTGTAGAAAATATAGTCAATTTTCTTAGTAGGTTCCACACTATCAAAAGTGAAATATTGCTCATCATCCTCTTTATATTCCTCTTCTGAAATAGCCATGCCCAATAGAGGGTGATCAATAAAAATACGCATAGTGGTTTCCGCTTCATCGCTTGGAGTAACAAAAGAAGGAATGGCATTAAAATCTCCACTTAACAGTACAGGGAATGTCTTGGCATACTCTTCAAAAACTG
>JBBSPJ010000462.1:0-3132 GCA_038258905.1 Cytophagales bacterium | reverse complement strand
GATAGAATTGCGGAAGGTATACTACAAACCTTGATAGAGATAGGACCTCAAGTAATGAAGAATCCTAGTGATCCTCAGTTAGCAGGAAACCTCATGTGGTCTGCAACAATGGCTTTAAATGGTTTACTGCGTTTGGGGGTTCCTACTGATTGGTCTACCCATATGATTGCGCATGAGCTAACGGCCTTACATGGCATTGACCATGCGCGAACATTGGCTATTCTAGCTCCAAATTTATATAGAAAGTTAATGGAGGATAAAAAAGAGAAATTAGTACAATATGGTAAACGCGTTTGGAACCTGAGTGGTGAGTCTGATCTTGAAATAGCTGAGAAAGCAATAGAGAAAACT
The DNA here is from genome assembly GCA_038258905.1 of Cytophagales bacterium. Classification (GTDB taxonomy): domain Bacteria; phylum Bacteroidota; class Bacteroidia; order Cytophagales; family Cyclobacteriaceae; genus Marivirga. The sequence continues at coordinate 2,781 of JBBSPJ010000462.1, read as the reverse complement.
ATTGAGTTCTTCCATTCATTAGGTATCGACACAAAGCTTTCAGACTATACTGACAATTACGAAAACACGAGCCAAGAGGTATTTAACCGATTTACCGAAAGAAAGTGGATGGGTTTAGGAGAAAGACAAAAAGTAGGACCGCAAGTAGCTAAAGAAATCGTAGAAATGAGTTATTAATTTAATTTATAGCTGTATAGAAAAAGATTATATAAAAACTCAATTTCTCTAAATATCATTTTATTATATTTGATATTAAAAAAACAGCTCTAATAAGAGTAACTTTTGAATTAAATGAAGCTTTTATTCACACTTTTACTTTTTAACCTGTCGATTACATTTTGCTTTAGTCAATCTAAGCAAATGGATAGCATCATAGCCGAAATAAAAAAGGAAGATCTATCCGATTCTGTTAGAATTAATTTGTTGTTAGATCTTTCCTTTGAATTTCGATTCACAAATCCTGATTCTATGTATTTTTATGCTAATAAGGCAAGACTATTAGGGCTTGAAGTAAATAATATATATGGCAAGCAGCAAGGTTTAAGAAATATAGCATTATCGTATCTTAACAGGGGCGATTTTGATACTGCAAAATATCTTCTTAAAAAGGTAATTAACCAATCTCAACAAATCAATGAAGAAAAAATATTATTGGATGCTTATAATAGCCTGGGAAGAATATATTACAGCAAGGCCGATTACGATAGTGCTATCATTGTTTTTCAATACACATTAGAACTTTCCACCAAGTTGAAAGCTCCAGTTGATCGAGCTGGAGCTTTACTTAATATTGGTGGTTCATTGCAAGAAAAAGGAGATGAAGTTAAAGCAACACGGTACTTTAATGATGCATTATTACTTTTCGATAGTTTAAATAATCAATATGGAATTGCTACAGCTAGTTATAATTTAGCCAATATTTTTAAAAATCAGGGTGATTATAATAAGGCGCTCAATTACTTTAACACAGTGGCAAAAATTGATAGTATAAGTGGAAATACAAGAGATTTTGCAGCTACATTAGGCAGTATTGCTGAAATTTTACTCTACAAAAGAGATACTATCAGTGCAATTGAAACTTACAGAAAATCAATTGCATTATATGATTCCAGTAGCGCCAATTGTCAGAAAGTAATCTCAATAAATAATTTAGGAGATTTATTTTTGAATTTAAACTTACTCGATTCAGCCGAAAAGTATATAAAGCGAGCACTAATAATTGCAAATGAGTGTCAAATGCCCAAACAAATTGCAGCGATAAGGTTTGACTTAGGTAAATTTTACACCAAAAAATTAAATAGTTCAAAAGCAAAAGATAATTTTCAAATAGCATTTGATATTGCTACAGAATATTCCCTAAAAAAACTTACTGCTGATGCAGCACTCAGACTTTATGAAATTAACAAAGAAGAGAAGAATTTAAGCGAATCATTATATTATTTAGAACAGACAAGATCCATAGAAAATGAGCTTTTTAATCAAGAAAATACAAGGCAAATTGCTCAGTTAGAGGCTGAGTATGAAATGGAAAAGGAGAGGCAAAAATTTCACTTTCAACAAGAGAAGACTGAGCTAGCTTATGAGGAGTCAATATCCGGAGAAAGAAGCTTAAAATATCAAATTCTTTTTGGTTTCATTATACTTTCAATCCTATTAGTGGTTATTTTAAGCTTGTATTTTCAAAAAAACAAGCTTAATTATAAGCTGGAAAGAATAGTTATAGATACGAATGAACAAAACCAGCAAATAAAAGAGCAAAATGAAGAAATTAGTCAACAGACAGAGTTAATTGAAAGCCGGTCCGCAGAGTTAGAGCAACAAAAGCTTAAATTAGAAATAACCAATAATAAACTTTCTCAATTAAATGAAGAGAAAAACACCATTATTGGTATTGTAGCACATGACTTAAAAAGTCCGCTAAATCAAGTAAAGGGATTTATTTCATTGCTTAAATTGGAGCAAAATAATAAAGAAAAGTTTCCTGAATATTTAAAAATGGTGGAGGACGCAGCCAATAGATCTACTCATATGATTGATAGAATTTTGGATATTAATGCTTTAGATAATAATACAATCGTTTCAACTAATAAGGATGTAAATATCCGATCATTATTAGAGGCTGTTAAATCAGATTATATTGAGCAAGCCAAAAACAAGAAGATTGGTCTTTTGCTTTCTATGGATGAAAATTTAATGATTAAATCTGATTCGGAAGCTCTACGGGAGATCATTGATAACCTGGTATCAAATGCTATAAAATTTTCACCCTCAAATAGCCAAATTATTATCTCTGCGAAGGAAAGTCCTCATTATTACAGTATTGAAGTTCAAGATAATGGGCCAGGGATAAGTAAAGAGGATAGGTCTAAAATATTTAAAAAATATGAACAAGGCAGCGCTACTCCAACTGCTAACGAAAAGTCAACTGGACTTGGGCTTGCTATTGTTAAAAGATATGCAGATGCGCTTCAATATGAAATTGAGTGTGTGAGTGATGGTAAGAGTGGAACCACTTTTATCCTCAGAATACCAAAGAATTAATATTTGAATTTTATTATTTGTATTCTCAAATTAAATTATAGCAAAACTGGGCATTTCTCCAATAGCCAAATATTTTTTGGGATGGGTGATTATCATTTAGATACTTTTGATTCTCGTGTAATTGCCCAATAGGCTGGCTCTACTTTTAAGAAACTAATCTATTGCCAGACCTGAGGAAAAGCTAGATACCTCTACCCTTCTATTTTTAACTCTTCCTTCATTAGTGTTGTTTGAGGCAAT
>JBBSPJ010000461.1:0-3141 GCA_038258905.1 Cytophagales bacterium | reverse complement strand
TTCTCACTCAACAATTCCATTATTCCTTTACTTTTCCTTATAAACTATATCATTCAGGTAATTAATTATCAAATGGTGTATGAATTTTTAAGCTTCACCCAGGCCTTATTTTTGGTTTCCGCTCTCCCTGTAGGGGTGGTAATATCCATTTTATCGCTTCAACTTTATTTTTGGTTCACGAATAAAGATGTAAGGGACGTATTAGCCGATAGAGTTGAAAGGCGCATTAAGAAGTTAAAGGTTGCCAGAATAGTGGCTGTAAAAAGGCACAAGGCATTAAAATTTAATAAAATTTATATATCAGGTTACTTTGATTTTAAATTTAGGTGGCGTAAAGTAGATGAAAGAAGTAGTGAACGTTTTAGCATTATTGCATCTAAAATATTTAATCAGAATCATTTAAATACGGTTTTAGCTGAACTATTTATTTTTATTTTAATAATATTTCTTGGAATATTCAGAGAGAATCCTGCCTTTCAAATTCCGGCTGCTGCAAGTGCAATATTGTTTATTACTATAATATTAATGTTTATAGGGGCTATAACCTTTTGGTTCAGAAGCTGGGCCATTTCTGTTACGTTACTATTATTTTTTATAATTAATATACTTGTAACTACCGATTTATTAACTAAAAATCATTATGCTCACGGGTTAAATTATAATGTTAAACCGTTTGATTACACACTAGAAAACATTAACCTGCTAAATACGAAATCAATTATTGAGGGTGATAAAAGTAATAGTTTAAAAATTTTGAAGAACTGGAGGGATAAATTTAGTGATAATCCCAAAATGATTTTATTAACAGCTAGTGGAGGAGGGCAAAGAGCTGCTTACTGGACAATGAATGCGCTCCAGAAATTAGATAGCATGACTGATGGTAAAGTTTTTAATCATACAATGACTATTTCAGGTGCCTCTGGAGGCTTAATAGGTGCTGCTTATTTCCGTGAACTAAAATTAATGGAAAAGTATGATCTTGAAGTTAAGCCATATTCAGAAAAATACCTTAACAATTTAGGTAAAGAAGCTTTAAATCCGATCATCTTCAGCCTACTTACTAATGATATTTTTATAAGGTATCAGAGCTTTAAATATGGTGATTACTCTTATCCCAAAGATAGAGGATATGCTTTTGAACAAAAATTAAATAGTAATACAGAAGGTATTTTAAATAAACGAATTATAGACTATAAAACCCCAGAGCTGAATGCGGAGATCCCTATTCTTTTTTTAGCACCTACAAGTGTTAATGATGGAAGAAAATTGTATATCACACCCCATTCAGTAAGTTATATGTCAGAAAACCCTGAGTTTGAAGATTCCCTCAGTGCTAGCTATAATGGAAGAAGTATAGACTTTTTACGTACTTTTAGAAATCAGGATGCTGATAATTTAAGTTTTTTAACTGCTCTGAGGATGAGTGCTTCATTTCCTTATATTACTCCCAATGTAAAGTTACCAAGCGATCCGAAGCTGGAAATAATGGATGCCGGTTTGGCAGATAATTTTGGCATAAGCGATGCAGTTTTATTTTTGCATACTTTTAAAGATTGGATCGCAGAAAACACTTCAGGTGTTATCATACTATCTATTCGTGATTCCAAAAAAGCTACAATTATTGAACAGAAAGAAAATCTATCGATAACTGGTAAATTATTTACTCCAATTTCTAATATTTATAAGAATTGGGCCAATATTCAGGATGTAAGAAATGATTTGTTGGTTGATTATGCAAAAGATTGGTATAAAGGTGATCTACAACAAATTACTATTAGTTATGACGCCGGTATGGTCATAAATGACCAGTCTGAGGCAGATTTAACTCACATTGAAGAGAGAGCTTCCTTAAACTGGAGATTGACAGGCAGAGAGAAATTTAATATCCGTAATGCTATTTGGGCTAATGAAAACAGGAAAGTAATTCATTACCTGAATGATGTTCTTAAATAATTAAATAATTACTTTTCCGCGACTGGTAAATCAGATAAAGACTCATTACTATTTAGATTTATTCGTGTTTTTGGTAATGCATCAGGATAGTTTTCTTGAATGAAGACAATCATTTTCTCACGGATAAAGCACCTTAAATCCCATGCTGTAGGAGAGTTTTTGGCTGTCATTAATAAACGAAGTTGCATTGATTTTTCTGTAGATTCTACTACCTGCAAAACTTTTGCTTGTCCGTCCCAAAGCGGGGTCTCTTCTAAAAAGCCATCAAAAGCTTTCCTCAATTTATCTATAGGAACAGAGTAATCAGTATAAAGAAATACAGACCCCATAATGTCTGCTGAATTACGTGTCCAGTTTTGGAAAGGTTTCTCGGTAAAATAGGTGATAGGGACTATCAAGCGCCTCATATCCCAAATTTTGATCACAACATAAGTGAGGTTTATTTCTTCAATCCATCCCCATTCTTCCTCAACTATTACAGCATCGCCTATTTTAATAGGCTGAGTGAAAGCTATCTGAAATCCGGCCAGCAAGTTGCTAATAGTTTTCTGAGCAGCAAAACCTATTATTATCCCTGCCACACCGGCTGAGGTTAGTAAAGTTGCTCCGTATTTTTTAAAGCCTTCGAATTGTAACAAAATAAGACTCAAAGCAATACCAATGAGGACAACGAAAACTATTTTCCTTATAAAAATAATTTGAGTAACTACTTGTCTTTCCCTTATATTGTCATCTTTATCTACATCGTACTTTATAAATAAAACATCCTGAACAAAATAAATGAACCTTAAAAAAATGATAGTAAAAGAACCTATAATACTTATTTCCAAAAACTTGTTCAAGTTAAAAAGCCATTGCTCCGATAAATTGATATTTGGTAAATAATTAATTAAAATGATAGCAGGAATGAACAGGAAAATACTTCCTTTAAATCGATTATTAAGTTTTTCTACAAGAATTTTACTTTTTTTACCACTAAAAATAAGTAATAATTTAAAGAAGATAAAGCGTATCATTATGCCTATTACCAAGGCAATAATAGTAACTACTAATAATTTGAGAAGTGGGGATTCTCCTAAATACCTAGAAATTAATTCCATTTAAGAGCTAGTTTAATGAGTATAAATTTAAATTTATAGAATTTGGGTTTATAATTCTACTTAAATTAAGAAAATCAGTGTATTTCTT
>JBBSPJ010000460.1:0-3151 GCA_038258905.1 Cytophagales bacterium | reverse complement strand
CCGTTGATGATGAGTATTTTCATTTTTGAGTTTCTTTTTTTTCAAATGTAGGGAATAGGTTTGGCTCAGCACGAGGACATTTGTCTACTAATTTAAATTCATCAGGATGTGTAATCCGCTCGTAGTCGACTCAAATGCCTTGGAGTAATATTTAAGTACGAAGCCAAATGTTTTAGTGGTATGTGGCGGACGAGTTCAGTTCTTTCGGCAATGAGCTTTTCGTAGCGCTCTTTGGCATCCAGCCTCTGTAAGTCCAGCATTCTGTTTTCCAGCTCTATGTACTGCTGTTCTACTAAAACTTTAAATACTTTCATCCATCCGAAATGTGAATCTGCCAGTGAGAATAAATCCTCTTTCTTAATCACTTCCAGTTCAAGTTCAGTTACAGCCTGAATATTTTCATGCGTTGTTTTGCCCTCCAAAAGGCTGGAAAGAGCAGTCATCAGGTTGTTGCCAAAAGTAAGGCAATAGGTGACTTCTTCTCCATTGGGCTTAGTGAAAAAGGAGCGTAAAATGCCTGAACGGATAAAAACCACTTCCTTACAAACTTCCCCCTCCTGTATGAGAAAGGCTCCTTTTTTAAGGGTTTTAGTTATAGTAATTCCTTCCAAAAACTGGATTTCTTCTTCGCTCAGGAGATTAAGAGATTGAAAGTATGATATCATAATACAGGCATGGAATATGGTGACAATTAAAGAATATAATCTGGTAAAGTTATTATCTTATTCATAAATCCGGTCTTTAAATAAAATTTTCAGTTCATCAAATGTCTGTTTGGGCTTTTTGCAAATAAAAATGGTTTGCCACAATTTTTCATCATCATCAGCATATGGATTGTAGATTGATTTTATAGCAATAACATCATTAAAAAAGGGTTCAAAAAAATCGGAGCCTTCTGCGTTGCTATACCTAATAGCAATTGTGGTGTTAGGCATTTCTCCTTCAGGCAACCATGAGTAGAAGCTTCCATGTAGAGAAAATGCTGTGGGTAAATCATATTGTTCTTTAAATAAATTAACAGCTCCTGCCTGCCCGTAATGTTTTCCCCAAATCATAGAGTTTTTCTTTTCTATAAGGGAAAGGCTATCGTATACTGATTTTAACTCTTTTAAGGTGTTAGTCCATTTCTCTTTGGAATATCTTACCTCAAATCTGATATTGAATTCACCTCCCTTTATAACTTCTCTATTTTCATACGGATAGTCGTGTTTGAGATAACTTTCCAATGGAAACACAGGCATGCCAAATGGAATCAAAAAAACACCAAATAAAAGAATAAATCCAATTGGAAAGGTTAACCATTTTCTTTTTGCCAAAATGATGTTTTCCCAAAACACGCCTCCAAATGGCAAAATAGTGAGTGCGATAGGGTAAAAGTAGTATCCTTTTCCTTGGCTGGAAGCCAAAAAGATAGTTGATAAAAGTATAGATACCGTTAATGGTCGATAGGCTTTCATGGAAGTATGGAAAAAAGAGATAATTGCAGGAATAGTTACAAGTAATGTTAAAGGATTTAAAGCCACTACAAGCTCTTTAATAACTTCAAAAGGGCTTAATTTGTCTAAATGCATCTCATAAAGGCGGTCGAACATTTTTAAAACAGGAAAATCATTCATCACTTGCCAAATAATGTTTGGACTAACCAAAAGGATAAATACAAGGATGTTCCACCAAAATTTGTGGTTTATAAGTGCCTCTCTGGTTGGTTTAAATATTAGTAGAGAGGACACTCCGAAAATAAAAAATACTGCATCATATTTAGTCAAAAATGCCAAAGCAGCACCTATAGTTAACAGCCATAAATATTTCCTATCGAGATCTTTCACATATTTTGAAAGCCAATAGAAATTGAGTGCCCAAAACAGCTGGCTAAAAACTACCGGTTGAAACAACTGCTGTGATCTTCCAAAACCAGGAGCGATAATGATGCAAAGTAAAACAAGAATGATTGCTTTTGTGCTCCCTCCTAATTCTATAACTATTTTGGAAAGCAGAATGAGTATCAGGATAGAAGCTATATGAGAGACAATGTGATGTACAAAAACAGATTCTGAATGAAATAGATTTTGGATAAAAGCAATTGCACTGATCATTGGAGGGAACTCCATGAATCCAAATGCTAAATGATTTCCTGTTTGTATATGAAGCAGTTCATCTCCCTGAAAACCAGAATTATAATCAGCAATGAGGTGAAGCGACAACTTGAGGAGGCAAAAAGCCAGTAATACAAATTTGATCTGTTTGTTCATTCTGTTTTAGTTACCAGATCTTCTCTAGATCATCAACTACTTTAATTGGTAACAAATATAATCTTTGGAATTACCTTTTAAATGGCGCATGTTATGGGTAACAAGCATTTGGGATGTATAACAAGGTTTATGAGTGTTTAAACACTCATTGATGACATTCTTTCATTAAATTGAGCGATTAAACTTCGGGAAACCGGCACTTTTTCAGAGAAATCTGATAAAGTTAATTGATAGCCTCCTGCATTTCCTGTGGTTTTAACTACCCAATTTAAATTAACTAACCAGCCTCTATGGGTTTTTAAGAGTTGAGGACAATCAGATATCTGTTGCTCTAATTCTTTAATGGAAATTCTTTTTAAGAGTTTTATTATTCCATGCTCTGTACTGATAAAAAATTCCGAATAATTACCATCGCTTCTCACGGCCATTAATTTATCAGGAAAGAGCTCAAAATTATCAGCTTTCACTTGAGTTTGAATAATCTTAGCAACACTTTCAAGCAGTGGTTTACTACCTTTCTTCTTTAATTTTTGGACTGATTGGATGTGTTTTTTTAGGAGAAGATTATAATTAATGGGTACTATAATTGCAATAATCAGAACTCCCACCAAAAAGGTATTTCGGATTTCCTCAAATAAATATCTGGAACTCCAGTTGTCGGGGTTATTGTAGATAGTATCCCGCAAGAGAAAACTACCAACGCCTATCAATAATAATACGATAGCGATATGTAGCACCTCTTTACCTACAGTCCATTGTTTGTAGTTTTTCGTTAGGTAGTTGATGAGTGAGAAATAGGCTATAGTAATAAGTGCAGGGATAAAAGCATGCAAAACACAAATCATGAAATAACTCATTTTATGCTCACTTCTGTTTACCTCGAAAGGTTCAAAAAAGAAACT
>JBBSPJ010000459.1:0-3163 GCA_038258905.1 Cytophagales bacterium | reverse complement strand
TAGTATGCAACTATTGGGACTCGCTTTTTTGATTTTGATTGGTTTTATGCTGATTACAGAAGCTGCACATCTTTCTGATACTCAATTTTTCGGAGAAACCGTAGGCGCCATTCCAAAAGGATATCTTTATTTTGCGATTGCCTTCTCTTTATTTGTGGAGTTCTTGAATGTTAGGATCAATAAGAAGAGAGACAAAAAGCCCTTATCATGACAGTTACTTAAAAAACGAACTGAACAGCTGTATAACGTTAATTTTTAGCCCCTCAACTAAATTCTTATACATTTTAAGATGTGCGTATGTGATTTTGCTATATTTCACAATTATTTAAGTGTTTTCCGGATTTGTCCAAATCTATAAAATTTTCAGTTAATGTTATTTAATTCAATAGACTTTGCGATATTTCTACCTGTAGTCTTTATCCTATATTGGTTTTTCTGTCAAAAAAATTTAAAACTTCAGAACTTGCTAATTGTAGCTGCAAGTTATTTGTTCTATGGTTGGTGGGACTGGCGGTTTTTATCACTCATTGTTTTCAGTACAATTGTAGATTATTCTATTGGCGTTGCGCTCTCTAATGAAGACAATCAAAAAAAACGAAAACTCTATCTATGGATCAGTATCATCGTAAACTTGGGATTTCTTGGGTTTTTTAAATATTATAATTTCTTCTTAGATAATTTAATTACAGCATTCACTTTTTTTGGAACTGAATTACGCGCGAGCTCTCTAAAAATCATATTACCCGTTGGGATAAGCTTTTATACGTTTCAAACCTTAAGTTATACTATAGATGTTTACCGAAAGAAAATTACACCTACTAAGGACATCGTAGCATTTTCTGCCTTTGTTAGTTTCTTTCCACAATTGGTTGCTGGTCCTATTGAACGAGCTACAAATTTATTACCTCAGTTTTATACAAAGCGTAAATTTGAACATAATCAAGCTGTTGACGGACTACGTCAAATACTTTGGGGGATGTTCAAAAAAATAGTCATTGCAGATAATTGTGCCGAATTTGCGAATGAATTTTTCAATAACCATACAGAATATGGTGGTAGTGGATTACTGTTAGGAGCTATATTCTTTACATTCCAAATATATGGTGATTTCTCAGGTTACTCAGATATCGCAATTGGAACGTCTCGATTGTTTGGGTTTAACTTAAAACAAAATTTTGCCTTTCCATATTTCTCCAGAGACATTGCTGAGTTTTGGAGACGCTGGCATATATCATTGTCTACATGGTTTAGGGATTATTTATATATCCCACTAGGAGGGAGTAAAGGCGGAACGTTAATGAAAGTGCGCAATACTTTTATAATATTTATAGTTAGTGGTTTTTGGCATGGTGCCAACTGGACCTTTATAGTTTGGGGAGCATTAAATGCTATTTATTTCCTTCCACTGCTATTAGCTAAAAAAAATAGAGCTAATATTGGTGATGTCGCTGAAGGCCGATTAATACCCTCCTTAAAGGAAATCTTAAATATTATTTCAACCTTTTTACTTACTGTACTTGCTTGGGTATTTTTTAGAGCAGACTCTGTTACCCAAGCCATAGAATATTTAATAGGTATTTTTTCGAAAAGCTTATTCTCTATTCCAGAGTTTGAGAACAGAACACATGCAATGGAAGTTCTAGTTCTCATAGGGTTTTTAATGTTCATTGAATGGCTTGGAAGAGAATCTCAATATGGTTTAGAACATCTAGGGCTTAATTGGAATAGAAGTTTGAGAATTGCCTTTTATCTGGCCATTATCTGTTTAATATTTTTATTTATGGGTAAGGAACAAGAATTTATTTATTTCCAGTTTTAATATGAAGACTTTTATAAAAAAAACAATTTTCTTTTTATCTATAGCAGTTCTATTGGTCTTAGCTATTTCAATAGGCGCTTATTATATAGTGAAGTCGCAATCAAGTTTTAAAATCGATAAAAATATAACGAAGCTAGTTGTTGGCCATTCACACTCTGAACATTCAGTGAACGATTCCATTCTTAAAAACAGCCTTAATCTTTCTGCTTCTGGAGAGTCATATTTCTACAATTATCAAAAATTAAGAAAGGTAGTTAGTGCTAACAAACATATAAATACAGTATTTATAGAATTTACTAACAACCATGTTGATAGTGTAATGGATGAGTGGATTTGGGGCTATGACCAAATGTCATTTCGTTTACAATATTACGGTCCTTTTATGGATCCTGAAGACTTTAAAATATTACTGAAACACAATCCAACAGATTTGCTCTCAAGTTATTCCGTAGCAACTCGTAAATACTTATACCGTATAATTGGAGGTGATTACTATTTAATAGATGAGATTGGAGGATATGCGTATTCAAAGCGCAGTAAAGTAGATGAAATAATTGCCAACAACAAGTTCAATGTTTCAATATCTGAAAACCATTCCCTTTCTGAAATCAATCTAAATTATTTAAGAAAAATGATAGAATATTGTAGGGAAAGGAATATTAAAGTTTTTCTCATTAGAAGTCCTTTCCACCCACTCTATGACGCTTTGAGTAATGAAGCTGTTTACCAAAACGTATTGAAAACGCAATTCAGTGATGTGGACTTGTTAGATTTTTCAACAATGGATTTCCCCAATAATAATTATTTAGATTTACAACATCTAAATTATAAAGGAGCCAAGAAATTTACCACACTCTTTAACGATCTAATTGAGAATAATATTCTAAATTCAGATCACAAGCAATCCTTAATAGATGATCGCATTAAAGAGTCCAATAAAAAATAAAGTAAACCTCGTTTTTGATTTTTCTACTTTGAAATGAAATGTGACCTTGGGTATCACTATCAAAAAACACTCAATGTATGCTTCTCAACTTGAGCATTTTTTCTTACCGATAGCCTTTATTATAATTAAAATTCTTCAAACCTCTACAAAGTGACAAAAGACAAAGCATCAAAAAAGGTAAAAAGGATCTGTCCACCAAATCAGTACAGTCACTTTCGTATATAATTACTACACTAAAGGAAGTCTAAAATAACTTTCCTTGCCCATTCCCGTCATCATCAGAGTCCTCTTCCTCATCAGTTTTAATAGTTTTAGAAGGTGTATCTTCTGAAATATCATCCTCATCAACAACCTCAATCTCCTCAGCCGGCACCTCCTCAGGAGCCTCGTACGGCAAT